>JAUWTJ010000093.1 GCA_030614785.1 Alphaproteobacteria bacterium
CGGTGTGGCGCGTGCGATGATCGGTCGTGACGTTCTGCTGCCCTCATTCAGAGAGCACGGCGCGCAGCTTGTGCGCGGCGTAACCCCTGTCGAACTCCTGCTTTATTGGGGCGGTGACGAGCGCGGCAGCAATCATGTCGGTCCCGTCAAGGACTTCCCCGTTTCAATCCCCGTTGGGAGCCACGCGCCGCATGCCGCCGGCGTAGCGCTCGCCCTGAAGCTGAGGGGAGAGGAGGCCGCAGCGGTGGCCATCTTTGGTGATGGCGCAACATCCAAGGGCGATTTTTATGAGGCGATGAATTTTGCCGGCGTATGGCATTTGCCGGTTCTCTTCGTGGTCTGCAACAACGAGTGGGCCATTTCCGTTCCACGCAGGGCCCAGACGGCCTCGCAGACCCTCGCGCAGAAAGCAATCGCCGTCGGTTTTGAGGGAGAACAGGTCGACGGGAACGACGTTCTGGCAGTCGAATTCACGGTCCGCCGCGCCCTTGAGCGCATGCGGCCCGGAGGGGGGCCTCATCTCATTGAAGCATTGACGTATCGTCTGGGAGACCACACGACATCCGATGATGCCAGTCGCTATCGCAGTGACGAGATTGTCTCGGGCCACTGGAAAGAAGACCCGATTGCCCGACTTAGGACGTATCTGACGGAAGAAGGCGGCTGGAGCGTCGAGGATGAGGAGGCTTTGCTTGTCGCGTGCAGGCAGGAGATTGATCTTGCGGTCGAAAAATACCTCGCAACGGAGTCTCAGGCGGTTGAGTCAATATTCGATTATCTCTATGCGGAGCTGCCTTTGGATTTGATCCGGCAGCGATCTGAACTCATTCAGGGCGGAGGTGACGATGGGTAATGTCACGTCCACTGAAGTCACGCTGGTTGAGGCGGTCAATCTGGCTCTTGCCCGGGCGCTCGAAGAAGACCCGCAGGTGTTGGTTCTGGGTGAGGATGTCGGGATTGATGGCGGTGTTTTCCGGGCAACGGACGGTCTGTTGGAACGGTTTGGGCCGAACCGTATCTTTGATACACCGCTCTCGGAGGCGGGCATCGGCGGTCTCAGCGTCGGTCTTGCAGCGCAGGGCTTTCGACCTGTCGCCGAGATCCAGTTCATGGGATTTATCTACCCTGTTATTGACCAACTTGTGAACCATGCCAGCCGCCTCAGGACACGCACGCGGGGGCGGTTGACCTGTCCCCTGGTCCTGCGAGCGCCCTATGGCGGCGGCATTCATGCGCCGGAACACCATTCGGAAAGTACCGAGGCCATGCTGGCCCATATTCCCGGCCTGCGGGTCGTGATCCCGTCGTCTCCCTCGCGTGCCTATGGCCTGCTTCTTGCCGCCATTCGCGATCCTGATCCTGTTGTGTTTCTCGAGCCAAAGCGAATTTATCGAGCGTTTCGGGAGAGTATCATTGACGCAGGCGAGGTGCTGCCTCTGGATCGCTGTTTCCGGCTAAAGGAGGGCAAGGACCTGACCTTGGTTGCGTGGGGCGCCATGATCGAAAAAGTGCTCGGGGCAGCCTCGGAACTTGAACAGGAAGGCATCGAGGCGGAAGTAATTGATGTCGCGACACTCACGCCTCTCGATTTTCCGACAATCCTGGCATCGGTCCAAAAAACGGGCCGGTGCGTCATCGTTCATGAGGCTCCGTTGACGGCCGGTTATGGTGCGGAGATTGCCGCACGCCTGGCAGACGAGGGACTGTTTTATCTTCGTGCTCCGGTCAAGCGGGTCACAGGCTTTGACACGGTAATGCCTTTGGCGCGCCTGGAAGAACATTATATGCCGTCTACAGAACGGATACTGAGGGCGGCACGAGAGGTTTTGGAATTATGATGACCGATGATGTCTTTAAACTGCCCGATCTCGGGGAAGGTCTCATAGAGGCAGACCTTGTCCAGTGGCATGTAGGTCCCGGCGACCATGTGACGGCCGATCAACCGCTCGTTTCTGTGGAAACCGACAAGGCGGTGGTCGAAATACCGGCGCCGCACTCCGGCGTAATTGCTGAACTCTTTGCCGCAGAAGGGGACGGTGTTGAGGTTGGCGCACCGCTGGTCAGGTATGAAGAAGGGCCGCCAACGGATAAGGGCGGCATTGTCGGTGATGCCGGAGAACCACAGGAGGTCAGGCAAAAGCCCTCGGTCCCCAAGGTCGCCCCGGCTGCCCGCGCCGTTGCTCGCGAGTTCGATGTTGATCTGTCCGTAGTTGAACCAACAGGACCAGGAGGCGTTGTTGTCAGGGAAGACGTTGTGCGGGCCGCGCGAGGTGCTGTCAGCGGTGAGCCAATCACCGGGGCCCGCCGGGCCATGGCACGCAATATGGCGCGAGCTCACCGGGAAGTCGTGCCGGCGAGCGTTACCGATGAGGTGGATATTGAGACCTGGCCTGAAGGCGAAGACCCCCTGATCCGCCTGGTTCAGGCAATCGGGCGGGCGGCAGCCAGGGCTCCGGCTCTCAATGCCTGGTTTGACCCTGGAACCATGACGAGACAGGTTCATGACCATCTCGACCTTGGAATTGCGGTCAACACCGATGACGGGCTTTTTGTGCCGGTCCTGACAGGTGCAGGCACCCGGTCTTCCGATGAACTCAAAGTCGAGCTTGATCGGCTGACGGATGCCGTAAAAACCAGAACGATTTCCCCTCATGAACTGAAGGGTGCGACGCTTACAGTGTCAAATTTCGGCGCGATCGGGGGTCAATTCGCCAGCATGGTGGTCGTTCCGCCGCAGGTGGCCATCGTCGGAGCCGGCCGCATACGGCGTAAAGTGGTGATGACTGATGGAGGCCCCGCCGCCCATAATATACTGCCGCTGTCACTGACTTTCGATCACCGGGCGGTTACCGGCGGGGAAGCTGCACATTTCCTGAATGAGCTGATCGGGGATCTGCAGTGGCACAAGGACAGGAGACTCTTGTCATGACAGACATCTTTTCTTTCGCAGATGATCTTGGACCTGAAAAGATCATTTATCTTTATGATCCGTCAACGGATCTCAAGGCTATTGTTGTGATCGACAATGTGGCCGCCGGGCCGGGGATAGGGGGCACGCGCATGGCCAGGGATGTCAGTCTTGAGGAGTGCATCCGTCTGGCGCGGGCAATGACCCTGAAAAATGCTGCAGCTTCGCTTCCTCACGGTGGGGCGAAATCCGTGATCTTCGCTGACCCAAAAATGCCGCGAGACGAAAAAGAAAGGCTTATCCGGTCCTTTGCCCATGCCCTTGCGGATATCAAGGACTATATTATCGGGCCGGACATGGGGACTGATGAAACCTGCATGGCCTGGATCCGCGATGTCATTCACAGATCTGTCGGCCTGCCGCGCGAGATTGGCGGCATTCCGCTTGATGAGATCGGTGCAACGGCATTTGGTTTGACGGCGGCGATCGATGTTGCCAGCGAATTCATAGATCTCGATCTGGACGGCGCGCGGGTGGTCGTCCAGGGATTTGGATCTGTCGGAGCTCATGCAGCGCGCTTTCTGGGAGAAAAGGGCGCAGTTGTGATTGCGGCAGCCGATAGCGGCGGCGCGACCCTCAATCCAGACGGTCTTGACGTTGCAGCGCTTGTGGACTGGAAGCGGGCCGGGCGATCGGTGTTGGAATTTGGAGGCGGGAGGACGCTTGCTCCTGATGATCTGGTTGGTGTGGCGTGTGATATATGGATTCCAGCGGCACGGCCCGACGTCCTGACCGAGGACAATGCGGCTCGCGTTCAGGCCAGGATATTTGCCGAGGGGGCCAATATTCCCGCGACGCCCGGAGCCGAGCGGTTGCTGGCAGAACGCGGTGTCCTGGTCCTGCCCGACTTCATTGCCAACGCCGGCGGCGTCATATGTGGCGCTGAGGAGTATCGTGGCGGGACGCAGCAATCTGCGTTCGATGCGATTGATGTGAAAATTCGATGTAACATGCGTGAGGTCCTTGAGCGCTCTCGGGCTGATGGGATACTTCCTCGCGAGGCCGCCTTGCGTCTGGCGGAGATCCGCGTGAGAACGGCCATGGCTCTTCGCAAGTCGTATTGAGGGTTTGGTGCTACGGAACCCGCGGCGCCAAATTCGATCTCCGATAGGCGACAGAGTCGGAAATTGAAGGATATCAGTCATGGTGAAAAAGCCTAAGATAGTAAAGCATGCCCGCAGCGCAAAAACGGGTAGATATGTCACCAAAGATTACGCGAAGAAGCACCCCAGTACGACAGTAGTCGAAACGGACAAAGTGAAGCCCGAGCCCAAGAAATAACCGCCACTTGCGGTTTTGCGCATGCAAGACAGGGAACTGACAGACCAATCTGGCGATCGCTCTACGATCACGCTATTTCTGTGCGGCGACGTTATGACGGGCCGGGGTATCGACCAGATAATGCCCTTCCCGAGCGATCCACGGCTTTATGAGGATTATCTCACTTCCGCGCTTGATTACGTGGCGCTGGCGGAGGAGCGGGTCGGTCCGATCCCAAGGGCGGCCGGGTTTTCCTATATCTGGGGCGAAGCCCTCGACGAACTGGACAGGGTCCAACCGGACGCGCGGATCATCAATCTGGAAACCAGCATCACGACGAGCGAGGAACCAGAGCCGAAGGGTATCAATTACAGAATGAACCCGGCCAATGCGCCCTGTCTGACCGCAGCGAAGATAGATTGCTGTGTTCTGGCCAACAATCATGTCCTTGACTGGAGTGTTGCCGGACTCCATGAAACATTGGAGACACTATCCGCCAACAAACTGAAGAGCGCAGGGGCCGGACGCGACCTCGCTGAGGCCGCCGCGCCAGCCATCATCGATGTTGGAGGCAACAGACGAGTGATCGTTTTCTCGTTTGGCTCGGTGACAAGCGGCATACCGCCGGACTGGGGCGCCGCGCAGGATCGACCGGGCGTCAATTTGCTCGACCACCTGTCAGTTCGCACGGTCAGCCGGATTGCAGCCAGCGTCCGAGCGATAAAACGCCCGGGTGACATCGTCGTGGCATCAATCCATTGGGGGGGAAACTGGGGCTATGAAATTCCCCGAGACAAGAGGGCGTTTGCTCATGGCCTGATTGACCAGGGCGGCGTGGATGTTGTCCACGGCCATTCGTCTCATCATCCCAAGGCAATCGAGATCTACAGCAACAAGCCGATCCTATACGGTTGCGGCGATTTTCTGAATGATTACGAAGGCATTCCCGGATATGAGCGATTTTGGAGTGATCTGGCACTCATGTTCTTCGTGACCCTTGATGTTTCAACGGGAGAGTTGGTGCGGTTCGACATGACGCCGTTCCTGATCAGGAAGTTCAGACTCAATCATGCTTCGAGGAGCGAAGCGGAGTGGCTCCGGGACATGCTCGGCCGGGAAGGCGCCAGGTTCGGCACCAGCGCAGAGTTCCGGGATGACAATAGATTGAGGCTCTTGTGGGAATGAGGGACAGGAAACGATCAGAACTCGAAGATTTCCGGATCAAAATTTGCGTTGACTTGACGCAACATCGCCGGCGCACAGCGCTGCTACGCTGTAACAGCTTGATTTGGCGCCGAAGGTATGGAGAAGCCCATGAAATGGACAGACCCACCAGTTCTGTTTTCGCTCAACGCTACACGCGAATTGAGTGAAAGGATTGCACAGTATCTTGATGTGCCGCTGAGTGAGCACGAGGAGCGCGACTTCGAGGACGGAGAGCACAAGGCGCGGCCGCTCGTCAGTGTGCGGGCCCGTGATGTCTATGTCATTCAAAGCCTTTATGGCGGGGAAAACGAAACGGTCAATGACAAGATCTGTCGTCTCCTGTTCTTCCTTGGCACAATGCGAGAAGGGGGCGCGGCACGCGTAACCGCCGTCATTCCTTACCTCGCTTACGCCCGCAAGGATCGCCAGACCAAGCCCCGCGACCCCGTTGTCACACGGTATATGGCCTTGCTGCTGGAGGCGGTGGGAACGGATGTTGTCATCGCTCTGGACGTTCACAACATCGTTGCCTTCCAGAACGCCTTTCGTTGCCGGACAGAACATCTCGACACGCGGCGCCTCTTTGCCGAACATATCCGTGAGCGCGTCGGTGAAGGTCCGGTGGTCGTGGCATCGCCGGATCCAGGCGGTGTGAAACGGGCGCAGCTCTTTCAGGAGACGTTTGAGCGTGTGATTGGTCGCGATGTCGGAATGGCCTGGATGGAAAAGCGCCGGAGCGCCGGTGTCGTAACCGGGAACCTGCTCGTCGGCGACGTGAAGGGTGCTTTCGTTCTTGTTGTTGATGATTTGATTAGCACAGGCGGGACGATGTTGCGCGCAGCCGAGGCATGTCTGGAGCAGGGGGCCCGCGAAGTCTATGCGCTTGCCGCGCACGGTCTTTTTGTTGGTGAGGCTGAAAAAGCAATCCGCGATCCACGCCTCTCAAAGACAATCATCACGGATACTGTTCCGCTTTTTCGCCTCAATCCTGACGTAGCCCAGAGCCATGTCGAGATCGTCAGTACAGCACCTCTTTTCGGTGAGGCGATCAGGCGCTGTCACGAGGGGGGCTCGATTGTGGAACTCCTGGAGGGGCCATCCGCGAGCTAGCCCGCTCGGCGAGCGCAATATATTGCCTGGCCAGCGGGATCCATTTCTCCGGCTTGCGCGGTTCGGGTTCGAGCAGGTGAGCGAGGGCGAGGCGTGCGCGAAGACAGGCGCGATAGACTGTATAGAAGGCGAGGAGCCGGTCGGATGGCGCATCGTTGTGACGTCTGGCCAAAATGGTGCCGATCCATGAAGCCCCCAGACGCTCGCATTCGAGCCCGAGATAGGACAACTCGTCAAAGGGGTCGACGAGCCGAAGTCTGTGGTTGAACTCCAGGCAATCGATGATGACAGGCGGATCCACGAGACAAACGTGTTCCGGTCGCAGATCACCGTGCCCCTCCACAACGTGGCCCTGTTGTACTCGATCCACAAGCAACCCGGAACTTCCGGCAATGAAATCCCGTGCCGCTTTCAGCAGCATATTGACTGTCTCGTGCGGCAGATCGAACTGAGGCATGGTCAAAACGGTTTCGCTCTCGGCCAACCCGTCAACAAATCCTGCAATGAACTCTTGTGGCTTCAGCTCGGCGGGTTCGACCTCTTCATAGAAGGCCGCAAGGACGTCGGCGATAGCTTCAACCTCGATCCGGGTGACAGTGCCTTGTTCGATGGCCCGGTCCAGCATGCGCTCCGCTGGCAGGCGGCGCATATTCACCAGCCAGTCGATCACCTTTCCGGCGCCGTCCAGGGCGAGTTTCCCGTCTGCTTCGAGAGTGAGCGGGAGGACGCCAAGATAGATGTCGGGTGCGAGGCGCCGGTTGAGGCGTATCTCCTCGCGGCAATTGAATTCGCGCGCCGCCAGGGTGCTGAAATCGAGGAAGGGATATTTGACCGGTTTTTTGAGCTTGAAGACAGTATCCCCTCCCAGGAAGACCCAGGACATGTGGGTCTCTTCCCAGTCTATCCGAAGGGGCCGCCCAGGCCAGGCAGCAGGTAAGCTCAGGAAAGTGACCTTGTCCTTGAGGCCGATATCCTGCGCTCCGCTCGATGTAGATTGTGTTGATTTGGCAGACATGTTCGAAGCTACCCGGTGTAGTCGTCACTGATCCCTGATTTGTTGGCTGGCAGGTTGACTGGGATCAATAAGACCCTGTTTCCTGTGTGCTAGCGCTCCTCCAGCGGAGTTGTTTCGGACTCGCGCAAAACAGGATTATCGCACGAAATGACTGTCCTGTCTGCCAGCGAAGACCAGCGCGTCGTGCGCGTCGGGGCTCTGGAGCTCGAAGGTCTCTTGAGCGTCCCGGAGGGTGCCACGGGGCTGGTGATCTTTGCCCATGGCAGCGGAAGCAGCCGCCTCAGCCCCCGCAACACCTACGTCGCAGAGAGATTGCAGGAGGTCGGCCTGGGGACGCTGCTGTTCGATCTTCTGACCGAACGCGAAGCTGATGACCGCGCCAACGTTTTTGACATCCCGCTCCTGGCCGAACGCGTCGAGGAAGCCGTGCGTTGGGCGAGGCAAGAACTGAAATCGCTCTCTGTCGGAGTGTTTGGCTCAAGCACGGGTGCCGCCGCCGCCCTCATCGCCGCCGCACATATGCCAGGCGACGTCTCTGCGGTAGTTTCACGCGGTGGAAGAGTGGATCTTGCGGCCGCCGTCCTGCACCAGGTAAAGGCGCCTGCGCTCTTCATCGTTGGCGGCGCCGATTATACCGTTCTTGAACTCAATGAGCAGGCGTTCCGGCATCTCGCCTGCGAGAAGAGGCTCGATATCGTTCCAGGGGCGACCCATCTCTTCGAAGAGCCCGGGGCGCTCGACGAGGTCATCCGCTCGACCGCGGCCTGGTTTACAGCTCATTTGAGGGAAAAAACAGATGAACGCCATGAGGATTTTTAAAGACCGTACCGAAGCAGGCCACGTGCTGGCGCAGCGGCTTCTCGAGCGTCAGTTTAACAAACCTGTGGTGCTCGCACTGCCGCGCGGGGGTGTTCCGGTCGCTGTGGAAGTTGCCAGGGCGCTTGATGCTCCACTCGACCTCGTGCTCGTTCGCAAGATCGGCGTTCCGGAACAACCCGAACTGGCTGTGGCGACCGTGGTCGACGGTGAGGAACCGGAGATGGTCGTCAATCGGGATGTCCAGGTCCTGGCGCATGTGAGTTCCGAGTATCTGGATGCCGCGCGTGATCGCCAGCTCGCCGAGATTGAACGCCGCCGCGAAATCTATCTGGCGGGACGTGGACAGGTGCCGGTTGAAGGGTGCACCGCAATCGTTGTCGACGACGGGATCGCAACGGGGGCGACAGTGCGCGCATCCCTCAGGGCTTTGCGGCGCCGTCATCCGGCAAAACTGGTTCTCGCGGTGCCGGTTGCTCCCGCCAGCACGATCGAGGATTTGCGATCGGATGTGGACGAGATCATCTGCCTGCAAACACCGGAGCCGTTCTACGCGATCGGCCCCTGGTATCGCGATTTTCACCAGGTCGGCGATGACGAGGTTGTGGCAATGCTCGCTGAAGCAAAGACCGGGGTGAAAGAGCCCACCTCGCAGGACTGAGCGGTCGCTGCCTGGTGATGTCATACCCGGCTGGCAGCATTGGTATCCAGCCTTGTTACCAGAGATCGGTCAGGTTCTCGCCGACGGATACAGTCTCCGGACCGCGCCGGAGAGTTACCCGTGCAATCTCGCCCGGGCAATGCAGTCGGAACGGCAATATGCTGGTCCCGATACCGCGGCTGGTATAACCCACCATGTCACCGTGGCGCCAGGCGCCGCTGGCCAGGTCGCCGGACCGTTTGAGGCCGGATTTGATTGGTCTTCCCGTGGGCAGGCAAAACTGGCCGCCATGGGTGTGACCGGTGAAATAAAGGCGATGCCGCCGCGCCGCCTGATCAGCTGCACAAGGCGAGTGCACCAGCGCGACGCAAAACCCGTCCGGCGCGGCATCAAGCGCGGCATGTGCCGCCGGTGTACGGAAGCGGTGGACATCGTCGAGGCCGGTAATGTGCATAACATCCGCGCCACGGGTGAACGTGACTGTTTCATTCAACAGCACGCGAATGCCGAGGTCTTCCATGGGGGAGACCATCGCGGCACTGTCATGATTTCCGAGTACACTCAAAACACCGTCGCCTGCCCGAACTGCAGAAACAATATGGCCGAGACGCTCGATCAACAGAGGCACAGGTGCATGGATGTTATCCCGGATGTCTCCGGTGATCACGCAGAGGTCGCTGTCGACCTGGGCAACGTGCTCGGCGGTGACCGCGGCAGTCTCTTCGATATTGTCGAGGTGGAGATCCGTAAGGTGGAGGATGCGATAGCCGTCAAAATCTGCCGGGAGGTCCGGGAGAGATACTGTCACCTCTGTCAACTCCAGCCTGAGAGCCCGTTCCGCGCCTCGCTTGAATGGCCGTGTCGGCCGCAAAACCTCGTGTGCACGCTGTGCCGCACCATAAAGCTGTCCCCGGACATGTCCTCGCCAGCGTTTGCCTTCGGGCCTTGATTCCATCGTCTCCCGGTGCTCCCGCCACGCGCGACGTCTCGCATTCCGGTCGTCAAATTCGTCAAACAGTTCGCTGTGCATTTTTCTCCATGTAAGTAACATCGACCTGGTATAATTCCGGTCGGGATTTCATTATTGAACTGGAAACTGGAAACATTGCGTTAAAGGGCAAGTTTTCTGACGCAGGAAAGTGGCAACATTATGCCGTCTTTTCCTTCATAAGTCGGAAGTAGTGTTCGGCATACTGGTAATAGTTCTCGGATTTAATTGCGTCCCCGGATGTCGCTGCGGCAAGGGCTAACGCAGTGTAGCGGTCAAAACTCTTCTTCGGTTGGGCGGAACTATTGGGGCGGGATCGCCCGTTCCCCGATCTTTGCGTCCTGGAGTGGTCGGAAGATGGTGTTGTTCCTGTCCGGTTACCCCGGGACGTTTTTCTTCTGTTTGGTGAATGTAATTTCTGTGATGCCATTTGCTGTGGCTTCCTCCTGATGGTTTGTGAAAGGATTGTGAGGCTGAAACTGACTGAAAAAACAGTCGGATCAGCCACGGCGCCATGCCGCAGAGGACTTGCACTTGCGGCAGACGCGCTCGCCCGCCCATTCGCTCGGAAACCGGCTTCCGCACATCAGGCACTTCCTGGTCCTGGCTTGCCCGTTGCACTTGCTATCGGGTTTTGAGCCCTTGTCACGGATTTCAGTTTCTTGCAGTTTGGAATCAAGCAATACCATATTGCGGGCACCTCATTGTTGGTTTGTAGTTTGCTGGTCTCCGCCAGACAATCCAAGACGGTTCCGGCTCTATTGGCCGACCTGCTGGCGCGCTCATCCTCGTGGCGGCAGACCGCTCGATTTTTCCCAATGTCGTAAGATCTCGTTTCGACATTGACGCGGTCGCCTACCCGGATCGGGTCTTTGCAGCCATCTTTTCGGAGATTGTTCCAAGACAGAACGCCGCCGCTCAATTAAACAGTGGCCCACGCGATCGCGATAAATCAGCGTAACCCTGATGTGGTGATCCAGGGCGAATATGTCAAGTCCGCAGCCATCGCTGAATATATCCGTAGTCCTGTTTCTCGGGATGGTGCGCTGCCCTGCCTGAGGCAGCTTGAATTGCAATTCGCACCCAACAGGTC
>JAUWTJ010000136.1 GCA_030614785.1 Alphaproteobacteria bacterium
CATTGACGAGGAAGGCCGTTGGCAGCGGCGCGAGGTGCGCGGCAGTTTGTTTGGCATAGATCGTATAAGAAGCCTCGGCAAAAACGGCGCAGACGAGGAGCAAGGTGCCGAGCACAACGATAGCGCCCTCACCTGCGCCCGCGTCCCCGCCGGCGAAATTGAGCAGGCCGACCCCGAAAACCGCCAGCGCGATCGCCAGCGCCTGCGCCCGGCTGAGCCGCTCTTTCAGCCAGAAGAAGGACAGGAGCGCAACAGCGGCGGGCAGGGTGGCGGTGATGATCCCCGCGCTCAGCGCCGTGGAATGGCGCACTCCGAAGAACAGGAAGCACGTGAACAGGACGACCCCGCTGATCGTCTGGCCAATCAGCGGCCCTCTGACGTTTTCAAGCCCCTGAAACCTGGTCCGGCGGTTCTTCAACATTGCGGGCGCAAGGACCCCCGCGGCAATGAGACAGCGCAGCAGTCCCAGAAGAAAGATCGGCATCACGCTCGCCAGCGGCTTTGAGATCGCCACGGTCGCCCCGGTAAAAGCCATCCCCAGGGCGAGGAAGAGGTAAGGTCTCAACACACGCAAAAGCCTCCTTTACCTGTGGATGAAATGCACAACAGCCCAAACCTGGTTGACCCGGGCCCGCCGCCCATGCACTTCTAGGCTCGAAAACCAACCTGAAGTCAAGAGTGCCCGCTGCGATGAGCTTTGCGCCCACATCTAAAAATGCTGAAGAGCTTTCAGCCAACGAGAATGAGCCAGCCAGCCAGCCAGCCAATTCGCCAGCCAGCCAGCCAGCTGCGCTGAAGGCTGATGCCGCGACCACGCCCATGATGGCGCAATTTCTGGCGATCAAGCAGGAGCATCAAAATTACCTGCTGTTCTACCGGATGGGGGATTTCTACGAGCTGTTCTTTGATGACGCCGTAAAGGCCGCCGAGGCGCTCGACATCACGCTGACCAAACGCGGCAAACACCTGGGTGAGGATATTCCCATGTGCGGCGTGCCGGTTCATTCAGCGGACGGCTATCTGGAACGGCTCATCCGAAAAGGCTTCAAGGTTGCCGTCTGCGAGCAGATGGAGAACCCCGCGGAAGCCAAAAAGCGCGGCGCAAAATCCGTTGTTGCTCGCGATGTGGTGCGCCTTGTCACAGCCGGAACCCTGACCGAGGAAACCCTCCTCGATGCGCGGGCGCATAATTATCTCGCCGCCCTTGCACGGGTTGGCGGCAAGGCGGCGGGGGCCGAGTGGGCGCTGGCCTGGATCGATATTTCAACCGGCGATTTCCAGCTTGCGGTGACAAGCGCCGAAAGTCTCGGTGCAGATCTTTCGCGCCTGATGCCCGGCGAGGTGCTGATCTCCGAACAGCTGCGCGACGAGGATTGCGTCCGGCTCGCCTTTGAAACAGTCAGGAGCGTCGAGACCGAGCTGCCGTCAAGCCGGTTTGACTCCGCCGCGGGCGAAGCGCGTCTCAAGGCCCTCTTTGAAGTTGGCGCGCTTGACGGCTTTGGCGGTTTTTCCCGCGCCGGGCTTGCCGCAGCAGGCGCCCTCGTCGATTACATCGCACTCACCCAGAAGGGCAAACTGCCAGCCATCAAGCCGCCGCAGATGGCCCTGGCCGGCGCCATCATGTCGATCGATGCCGCGACCCGCGCCAATCTCGAACTCACGCAGACCCTGCAAGGCGCCAAGCAGGGCTCGCTCCTGTCCGCCATTGACCGGACCGTCACCGGCCCCGGCGCCCGGCTGCTGGCCGCGCGGCTTTCAAGCCCCCGCACGGACCCGGACGAGATTAATGCGCGTCTGGATTCTGTAGCCACCTTTGTGGCCCAAAGCCTCGCCCGCGATCAGGTCAGGGCAAGCCTCAAGGCCGCACCGGATATGGCCCGCGCGCTCAGCCGGATTTCGCTGGGGCGCGGCGGCCCGCGCGATCTTGCCGCTATTCGCGGTGGTCTGACACAAGGCTTTGAATTGCGCCGCGATCTGGGCTCTGCCTTCGGCAGTTCTTTGCCCGAAGAGCTCGGGTCTGCTCTTGCCGCCCTGCATGACAGATCAGGCGCCCTGCAAAATCTCCAGGCCGAACTCGGGCGGGCGCTGGGCGCCGAGCTTCCCCTGCTGGCCCGCGATGGCGGCTTCATTGCCAAAGGCTATCATCCGGCGCTTGATGAGATCCGGCAATTGCGCGACGAATCCCGGCGGGTCATTGCCGGGCTGCAGGCAAAATACCGCGACGCCACCGCCATCGCCTCGCTCAAGATCAGGCACAACACTGTGCTCGGCTTCTTCATTGAAGTGACGGCGGTTCACGGCGACAAGCTGATGGCAGGTTCGAGGACCGGAGACACGCCGGGCGATTTTATCCATCGCCAGACCCTGGCCAATGTCGTGCGCTTCACCACACCGGAGCTGTCCGAGCTTGCCAGCAAGATCGCCAACGCCTCGGGTCAGGCCATTGCTCTGGAGCTCGAGGTTTTTGACAAACTGCTGACCCGTGTCATGGACACCAAAGCCGCTGTGGCCTCAGCTGCCGAAGCGCTGGCGGTTCTGGATGTCTCGGCGGGCCTGGCGACCCTTGCTGCCGAAAGTCGCTACACCAGACCCGACGTGGATACGTCACTGGCCTTTGAAGTCAGGGGCGGGCGCCATCCGGTGGTCGAGCAGGCGTTGGCGCGCAGCGGCGACGTAGCCTTTGTGGCGAACGATTGCACCCTGTCCTCCTTGGATGATGATCCCGATGCCCAACACAGCGCAAAGCGGATCTGGCTGGTGACCGGCCCCAATATGGCCGGTAAATCAACGTTTCTCAGACAAAATGCCCTGATCGCGATCCTCGCCCAGGCGGGCTCCTTTGTGCCGGCGGACAAGGCTCACATTGGCGTCGTCGACCGGCTCTTTTCACGCGTCGGGGCCGCCGATGATCTGGCGCGGGGCCGCTCAACCTTCATGGTCGAAATGGTTGAAACCGCCGCCATCCTCAACCAGGCAGGCCCCCGTGCGCTCGTCATTCTTGATGAGATCGGCCGCGGCACCGCAACCTTTGATGGTCTCTCCATCGCCTGGGCCGCCGTCGAACATCTCCACGATGTTAATCAGTGCAGGTCTCTTTTTGCCACTCACTATCATGAACTCACCGCGCTCAACGTCAAACTCGATCATCTCGCCAACGCAACCGTGAAAGTAAAAGAGTGGGAGGGCGATGTGGTCTTTCTGCACGAAGTGGTGCCAGGCTCCGCCGATCGCTCCTATGGCATCCAGGTCGCCAAGCTCGCCGGCCTGCCAAAAGCCGTCGTAGAGCGCGCCAGCCTTGTGCTTGAAACGCTGGAAAAATCCCGCGACGAAGGCCAGCGCACGCCGATCATCGATGACCTGCCACTGTTTTCGGCAACGCTTAACAAGGTCAAGAAAGAGGTCGCCGCAAAAGGCCCGCATCCGCTGGAGGCAGCACTCGCTGCCCTCAACCCCGATGACCTGACGCCAAAAGAGGCGCTCGACGCACTTTATCGTCTCAAAGAAACCTCGAAGTAGTGTAACTTACTTCCCAGTTTGCAATCTGTTCCCCCCGAATTCCG
>JAUWTJ010000002.1 GCA_030614785.1 Alphaproteobacteria bacterium
ATTCTTCGCCAGCTTGGCGTCGCCTACATGATCATGGGTCATTATCAGGATGCCGAACAAACCATGTTGTTATCGATCCACGAGGCGCCGGATAGTGCTCCGGGGCATGAGCAACTTGGAAATTTCTATACTGCCCTTGGTCGCGACAAGGATGCGCTGGAGACTTACAGGAAAGCGCTGTCTCTGGCCCCCGGCAGCACCCGTATTCAAACCTGTATTGAGGACTCCAACCGCCGGATCGCGCAGCAACAGAACGAGCGCATTGGGCAAAAACCGGGGCGTACCGACGGGCTGACTGTTGCAGCGGCCATGGAACAGCTGCTCGACAAGAAGGACACCCAAAAGGCACGCGCCATTGTTGAGCGGGTCCTTGACTACGACAAGGACGACCTCGAGGCGCTTAACCTGCTTTCGACAATTACACTGCAGCTCATGGAATATGAAACGGCTGAAGCAACGATCAAACGGGCAATTGCCCAGCGCCCTGGTTCAGCGACGTCTCACAGCAATCTCGGATTTTGTTATCAGCGCCAATACAAATTTGAAGACGCCGTTAAATGCATGAACAAGGCCATTCTTCTGGACCCTCAGAATACCGATTGGCACTACACTCTGGGGAATATTTTTCTGGAATGGGGCAAAGATGAAGACGCGAAAGCCGCCTATGAAAAAGCACTACAGATCGCGCCTGACAATGCAAATGCCCAGCTGGCCTATGGTCTTGTGCTCCAGGATCTCGGGGAAGAAGAGGCAACAATAGAGGCCTTTCGGAACGGTATCTCGAGATATCCGAATATGGGTGAATTTTACTTCAGTCTGGCGAATCTCAAGACCTATCGATTTGAACCGGATGAAATTGACGACATGCAATTTCATCTTCTGGACGATTCAATAACGGACAATTCGAAAGTTGCTTTCAATTTTGCGCTGGGCAAGGCGTTAGAGGATAGTGCTGACTACAAGACGGCGTTTCACTACTTCAAACAGGGCAACGACAAGAAGCGTTCCATGGTAAAGTTTGATGCGCGGGAATTCGTTGAATTGGCCGACAGCATGATCGAGACCTTCGACAAGGATTTTTTCGCCGAGCGAGATAATTGGGGGAACAAGGATCCCTCCCCCATCCTCATTGTAGGCCTGCCACGATCGGGCTCGACCCTGGTTGAACAGATCCTTGCCAGCCATTCCCGGGTTGACGGAACGAAGGAGCTCCCGGATCTGCGCCGGGTGGCCAACTCGACCGAAACTGGAACCACACGAGGATCGCACTACCCCCATTCGGTATTGAATATTTCGAGCGAAGCGGCAGAGGCCCTTGGTCAATCCTACATTGAGCGAACCCAATTTCACAGAAAAGGTGCCCCGTTTTTTACTGACAAGTTCCCTAACAACTTCATCAATATTGGCTTTCTCCATCTCATATTGCCAAATTCCAGGGTAATCGACACACGGAGGCATCCGATCGACACTTGCCTGAGCACCTGGAAGCAATTGTTTGGCATGGGACAGATGTTCTCATACAGCCTTGAAGACCTCGCCATTTACTACCGTCAATACGTCCGAATTATGGACCACTGGGACAAGGTTCTGCCCGGGAAAGTCTTGCGCTGTCAGTATGAAGATGTTGTTGATGATCTTGAGGGTAGCGCCCGAAAGTTGTTGTCACATTGCGGCCTTGACTGGGAGGCTGCGGTCACTCGATATTACGAGACGGGCCGTATCGCCAAAACAGCAAGCTCCGAACAGGTCAAAAAACCCATATATACCGCCGCAAAAGGGTTCTGGCGAAACTACGAGCCCTGGCTTGGTGATTTGATTGCCGATCTGGGAACGGATCTGGACATCAAGAACACCTGAAGACAGTCCGCTCAGTTGACTAACCGCCCTGATCAATCCGTATTGATGCCATTGTCCTCAAGAACCTTGCGCAAGGGCGCCAGTTGCTCTTCGTACTGACGCCACTTTTGAACAGATGATTTGTAGATCGGGCTTCTGATCTGACTGGCGCTGGCCGTGGTCGACGCCCTTGTGTTCTTGTGGAACTCGATCACCCCGTCCTCCCACTCCAGACCGCAGTATTCAATCAGACGGCGCGACTCGAATTCCTGGTTGGCCACCATCTCCTCATACTGCACGCGGTGAATCACGCCGGGTAGAGTTTCATTCCAGTGATTCATCAATTTCGTATAAGCCACGAAATATCGACCGAGTTCCTCCAAATCGTATGAAAAAGGGTAGGCATTACTGAAGAGCTGTTTATAAACCGAGTAGCAGGTATCCATCGGGTGCCTGACCAATTGGATAATCTTTGCATTTGGCAATGCCAGATGAATAGGCCCGACATGAAGAAAATTATAGGGTAACTTGTCAATGAAATGCGGTTCCCGCCCTCGTCTATCCCTGACACTATCTACATAACCCTGCCCCACTTTCCTGAAATCTATCTGCGCGGTCAAGCGGGTCCGCTGGGATGGCGGAATAACCTGGGAACCATAGCTTTCCTTCACATCACGAACCATCAGCTTTGCGAAAATATCCATCTCACCGAGCGATTCAACGCGGGAGTGGCTGCTCAGTATCCGCTCAACAAGTGTCGTGCCTGTTCTGGGCATGCCAAGAATAAAGATTGGCTCAGCAGACTGGCAGCCTTCAGCACCTCTCACAAATCTGGCGGCATCAAATGTCTCGGTAATTTCTCGAATGGTTGTCAGGTCACCATTCAGATCATAGTCGATCAGGCGGCGTTGATTTTCACAGCCAAGTTTCAAATATCTGAATGCGTTCCTGTAATCCTCAATGTCTTCATATTCTTTTGCCAAGGCAAACAACAATTGAGATTTTCCTTGTGGTATCGCTGTTCCACGCTGAAGAAGGGCCTTGATCTCATCAATATGATTGTTTTCGCTCGTCTGTTTACGCAGGCCTGACCGAAGGGCATAAACAAGCCATTCTTCATCGTTAAAACTCAAGGCCTTGTCATAAGAGTCCTCGGCTCCTGCAAGGTCTCCTTGATAACGCTGAACGCCAGCAATACGCTGCAAATGATCCGAGTTGTTCGGCTCAAGTTCGTGCGCGCGCCTGAACAAACTGATAGCCTGGTCCATAGCCTGCATTCGCTCAAAAAAGTGTCCGACCATAGAGGTTTCCCCCGCATTGCCGCGCGCGCATTTGGCTGCCTTCTTTAAGGCCCTAAAGGCCTTGTCTTCCTGATGAGCCTTGCGCAGACACATGGATAGCACGATGTAGGGCATTGTTTCTTCTGGAGTCAGTTTCACGGACCGTTTCGCAAAAATGATTGCCTCATCAAACTTGCCCATAGCGACACACACTTCTGCCATAGCCTGCTGCACACCGGCATGCTTTGGAAAGCGCTGAATGAGTTTTTCAGCAATGGGTGCAGCCGCCTCCGGCTCTCCCCGGCGCACGGCGTTGATCACCTGCATTGCTGCCTTATCTGCATCGCGCGCAGAGTGGGAAAGTTCTGCTGCTGAACCAGCGTATCTATTCATGTCCTGTCCTTATCGCCAACCAGTATTGGTGTTCAGTTTATCACAAAAGGCAGGGATTGCCAGGCGATCTACTACCTCAATTTCATATTTGCCCGCAAAATCAATCTTCTATAGTTAATGACGATTGCCTGATTGCCCGAAATTTATCGACGTTCAGGCCAATGTGTCTATATATTTGTGGACATCAGAGATGGATTTTGGGCAATTGATATGAACCATGACAACCGTGTATCTCCGGACAACAACAACTGGGTTTGGGAAAACTATTGGCAGGGAGACCGAATGGCCCTGTGTCTGGATTCCGATTACTTCACATACGATGAAGCCGTGTCGCGTGACTGGAAGTTGTTTTTCTCAGCTTTCGAGGATGGTACCAGATTGCTTGACATCTGCACCGGAAACGGTGCGGTTGCCCTCCTTGCCCTGGAGGCCGCAAAGGAACAGGGCAAATCTTTTCACGTCACAGGGGCCGACAGGGCGGAAATCGATCCGGCGAAATTTGTCACTTCCATTAGTGAAGCCCTGACTCAAATTACATTCGACGGCGGCGTTGATATTTCAAATCTGCCCTATGCAGATGCGAGTTTCGACGGTGTGTCCGGTCAGTATGCACTGGAGTATACTAATATTCCCGAAAGCCTTACCGAGATTGCCCGAGTTCTGAAGCCGCAAGCGCGCGTCCGATTTCTGCTTCATGCGAGCGAAGGAACGATTGCCCAGGGCGCGACACGCGAACTCAGCCGCATTGCCGAATTTCGTGCGGCGGCAGATATTTTTGGCCAGGCAGGACGAGCCATTGATGCGGCGCTCAAACAGAAAAAAATGCCGCAGCCGAGCCGAGCTGTTGTTGAGAAAACTTCACAGGCCGAGGCCAAATTTCGCACAGCACTGCAAGCCTGTGAGGGAACTTACGAAAAGAGTGACCGAGACTTTGTCTTCGGGATCCTTTCGACCCTTGTCAATGCCTTGCAAGCGGTTCCCCACTACGACGAACCTGTAATCAGACAACAATTTGAGAATATAGAAATATCACTTGATGCCCACGAGGGGCGGATAAAAGCCTTGAGCCAATCTGCTGTTGATTTTGCTTCGTGTGAAGTCATCGGCGAATCTTTGAGAAAGCTGGGCTTTGAGCCCTCCCAGATTTTGGCAAGTAAGGTTGAAGGCAGCCATATCGGCTGGATTGTCAGCGCTGTTCGCAGTTGACCCATTCAGCACCTGGTCGGGACCTTCCGGATCGGTACTTGCGGACGATTAATCCGGCTCACAAACTCTTTGTGATCTGCCCCCTAACCCTCTGGCAGGGTTGAAATTTCGACAACAATCCCCATTTTCCTGCAATGGGGATTGTGTGTTATGATACCCCGTTTACAGAACGAGTATGAGAATAGCGCTTATATAGTTGTGTTTGACAGATTCGACCCTGCCTGCGAGCTTTTATGGTTCAGGCCGCATTGAGGCCATATTTGGGCAGCAAGAATCTCCGACATGGATTCTCTGCTTGTCGCAATGACCACATTGATTGACATCAGGCTGAAAGGAACCGGGGCTCATCCCATGAAGGATGCTGACACACCTGAAACAAGGGTGATACGAAAGCTGACAACTATTCTGCATGCCGATGTATGCGGATATAGTCGCCTTATGGGCCAGGACGAGATGGGCACCCTGAAGCAACTCAAGGAACACAAGGTAATTGTCCACGGATTCCTTGATCGCCACTACGGGCGTATGATCAACTGGACCGGCGATGGCCTGCTGGCTGAGTTTGCTTCTGTTGTTGAGGCCGTTCAGTGTGCTGTTGAAATCCAGAGAGAGCTCAAGGCCCGCAATGATCTTGTCGATGCGGATCGGCGTATGGAGTTCCGCGTCGGGATCAACCTCGGCGATGTCATGGTTGATGGCTATGAACTCTTCGGTGAGGGCGTTAATATCGCCGCCAGGCTGCAGTCGATCGCTCCGGTTGGCGGCGTACTTCTGTCGGGAACGTCGTTCGACCAGGTGCGCGGCAAGCTTGCCCTCGATTTCGACTTTATGGGCCGCCAGAGCGTCAAGAACATCTCCGATCAAATACCTGCCTATGCCGTTGTCCTTGACCCGAACGCAAGACCGACCAGTCGCCGCATCAGCCGTTCTGGCCACACCTATGCGGACGTCGGTACATTTGATCCGCGGCCTGCCCCCCACGCACGGTCGCGTGGTTCGCGCGCGGCGGCCTTGAGAGGCCCCTATGCCGGATTTTGGCGGCGCACAGTCGCTTTTGCCGTCGATATATACATTGCCGTTGCGGTGACCTTTCTTCTGTCAGACTTGCTCAACGAGAGTATCGATCCCCTGTTTGTGCTGATCTACGCAGCCTATCTCACCGGCTTTGAAAGCAGCGAGTGGCAAGCGTCCATAGGCAAGCGCATCATGGGCCTCAAAGTCATCGACGAGCGCGGCGAACGTCTTACGATATCGCGGGCTCTGGGGCGAAATTTTGCCAAGGTCGTCTCTGCTGTCCCGTTGATGCTTGGCTTCATCTGGGCGGTCTTTTCCGAGAAGAAACAATGCTGGCACGACAGCCTCGCTGACACCCTCGTGATTGACGAGGATGCGCTGGCCGTTGCCGAAGGCCGCGAGCAGAAGTTTTTCTACAAGCCGTGAGCCCCATCGATTTTTTGGTGGCGATTGGCAAACGAATCGCCACAATGGGCAATGACCTTCCCCGCTCCCCAGATCAACCACGAACGCGAAGCCCGCTTCATCGAGCTTGCATTTCTCAACCCGAACAATCGGCTGCTCTTTGACCGACTGAAGGCCTTTGACTTGCCAAACTGGACACTGGTCTCGGGATGCCTGTTTCAAACCGTATGGAATGTGCTTGGCGGCCGCGATCCTCTTGCGGGGATCAAGGATTACGATCTGTTCTATTTTGACGACACTGACCTCTCGTGGGAGGCGGAGGACGTCTGGATCAAGCGGGTCGATGTGCTCCTTGAAGGCACAGGCATCCCGATTGAGACCCGTAATCAGGCGCGGGTGCATCTTTGGTATCCAGACCATTTCGGCGTCGATTACGCACCGCTTGGGACACAGTTTGAAGGCATTGACCGGTTTCTCAGCCCTGCGTGCGCCTTTGGCCTCTATGCCGACGAGGACGGCGAACCGCGCGTCTATGCGCCATTTGGTTACGACGATCTGTTTGAGCGGGTCGTCAGGCGGAACGAAGCGGCAAAAGGCGAAGGGCATTATTACGCCAAAGCGGAACGCTGGAAATCCGAATGGCCTGAAATCACTGTTGTTCCCTGGGATAAGGCGCTCTAACATTCCCCCCAAAACAAGCTTTGGGAGGAGCACAATGACCGAGACCCCTGCATTTCCAGCCATGACCAATCAGGATGCGCACGCCCTGCTCAATACGGCCGGTTCGCCGTTCGAGATAGAAACCGTCAATATTCGCGGTATCGATACACGCACCTCCAAGGCCGCGCCGAAAAATCTGCGCGAGGTCTTTGACGCCGATACGGGTTTCGATGAGCGGACTTTTCTTGTCTATGAAGGCGAACGGCTGACCTACAGGGAACACCGCCTCGCAGTTCTCAAACTCGCACGTGAATTACAAACCCGTTGGGGCGTGGGCAAAGGCGACCGGGTGGCGCTGGTGATGCGGAATTACCCCGAATGGTCGATCACATTCTGGGCGACAGTCATTATCGGAGCCGTGATTGTGCCGCTCAACGCCTGGGGTACAGGTCCCGAGCTTGAATACGGCATTCTCGACTCAGGATCAAAAGTTGTCGTCGTCGATGCGGAGCGCCTCAACCGGATTACACCGCATCTGGAGGCTCTCGGACTCAAGGGGCTTATCGGCGTTCGCACACCGCCCGAGACCATCGGTTCCGCTGATCATTTCGAGAGTGTTGTGGGGCCGGCAGGTGCCTATGCTTCCCTTGCGCTTTCAGATTACGACCGGGTCGAGATCGAGCCCGAAGATGATGTGACTATTTTTTATACGTCGGGGACGACAGGCCAGCCCAAAGGGGCACTCGGCACCCACCGTAATATTCTCACCAACCTGATGAGCACCGGCTTTGTCCGGGTGCGTGCCCAATTGAGGCGCGGCGAAATGCCGGAGCCGCCTGATCCCGATGCGCCGCAAAAGGGGTCCCTCGTTTCGGTGCCGCTGTTCCATGCGACCGGGTGCCACTCGATCCTTGTCCCCTCCTTTGCCTCCGGAGCCAAGCTGGTCTTGATGCACAAGTGGCAGCCGGAACGGGCCCTCGAGCTTATTGAAAGCGAAAAACTGAACTCCTTCGGCGGCGTTCCGGCCATGGTGTGGCAGGTGCTCGAAAGCCCCCGGTTTGGCGAGCATGACCTGTCCAGCGTGGAGGCCATCGGATATGGCGGCGCACCCAGCGCGCCAGAACTTGTCGAGCGGATTAAACAGGAGTTTCCCGAAGTTGCTTCTTCCAACGGCTATGGGTTGACCGAAACGTCATCCATCACCACCAGCAATCTGGCAGAAGACTATCAAAACCGCCCGGAAAGCGCCGGGGTTCCGGTGGCCGTCTGTGATGTCAGGGTCGTCGATGATCAAGGCAAGGACGTTGCACCTGGCGAGGTGGGCGAGCTGTGGATCAAGGGACCCAACGTGGTCAAGGGCTACTGGAACAAGCCCGAGGCGACAGCGGAAACCTTCACAGATGGCTGGCTCCATTCCGGCGACCTTGTGCGCATTGATGAGGAGGGGTTCGTGTTTATTCTCGACCGGGCAAAGGACATGCTCATTCGCGGCGGCGAGAATATCTATTGCGTGGAGGTTGAAGACGCGCTCTATGCCCATCCCGCCATCATGGACGCTGCAGTGGTTGGCATCGCGCACAAGATATTGGGTGAAGAGGTCGGCGCCGTCGTGCAGATCGCCCCGGGCCAGGACGTTTCTGATGCGCAGCTCAAGGGCTTCGTTGGTGAGAGGCTGGCCGCCTTTAAGGTTCCCATTCGCATTGACATGCAAAGCGAGCCCCTGCCGAGAAATGCCAATGGCAAGATATTAAAGAAGGAATTGCGGGAAAGATTTGCGGGATGAGTCTTACTCGTCACTCGCCAGCAAACGCATGATGGCCTCGCCTGCTTCATCTGCCGTCGAACCAAAGCCGATGATGCCATCCTCATGGCCAGCCATGGCGAGAACTTTTCCGGATTGCAAAGGGCCCGCCTCATAGAGGCGTCTGATTTCCTGCGCCATCTGCGGTGTGCCGTAGGGCACGTCAGCGCTCGTCTCGGGCAGATCCAGTGCATGCCGCGCCTGCCAGATGTCCGGGCTGTGAACGTGAAACACAAACTGTATGTCTGGTGCCAGAGCGTAGATCGCTGCATGGGAAAGTGCCTCTGACGAGGGGGCAATCCGGCCTTCCGCCTCAATCAGATTGCGTGTGATATCGGCCTTGAGGACGTGCGCATAGTCCGCCGGTGCGAGGCTGTCCAGACCGCCGGTCTGGGTGCCGGAGATGACAAAGCTGCCGTCTGACAGGCGCTGCGAGATGTTGCCAAACCCGTATCCTTCATAGCGTCCCGGATCCTGCCCCAATATCCGGGCCGTCTTGAAGCGGCGGTGCCAGCGCGTGAGATCAGAAAAGTCATGCGCCACCAGCGGTTCGGCACCCTGAAACTCCAGCTGATATTTGATGACGCCTTCTTCTTCGGCCATGGAAGACCTCATGCCTTTTCGGGGAAGAGCCCGAGAAGCGCTTTTTCTGACGCCTCGCAGATCCCGCGCTCGGTAATGAGCCCCGTCACAAGCCGCGCCGGGGTCACATCAAAGGCCGGGTTCGCCGCCGCGCTCGACACAGGTGTCAACAGCACGTCGCCGGTAGAACCGTCCACCGACTTGCCAAAAATGTGCGTGACTTCGTGCCCGCTGCGCTCCTCAATTGGTATATCGCGGCAACCATCTGTTATATCCCAGTCGATAGTTGGCGATGGCAACGCCACATAGAATGGAATATTATTATCATGCGCTGCGAGCGCCTTCAGATAGGTTCCTATCTTGTTGGCAACGTCGCCATTGCGCGCCGTACGGTCAGTGCCGACAATGACCATATCCACGTCGCCGCGCTGCATGAGGTGCCCGCCCGCATTATCGACAATAATGGTATGCGCTATTCCATGTTCGCCAAGTTCCCATGCGGTGAGACTTGCGCCCTGATTGCGTGGCCGGGTTTCATCGACCCAGACGTGGATAGGGATGTTTTTTTCATGCGCGTGATACATGGGAGATGTTGCCGTCCCCCAGTCGACCGTTGCGAGCCATCCGGCATTGCAATGGGTCAGGATATTGACCGGTGCACCGTTCTTGTCCGCCGCAATGGCTTCGATCAGACCAAGCCCGTTGATACCGATCTTGCGACAAATTTCGACGTCCTCGTCGGCGATTTCTTCGGCCTCGGCCCTGGCGGCAGCCAGGAGTCCTCCAGCCTGCCCGCTCGCCTTGCCCTCAAGTCTGGCGGTCATCCGATCACAGGCCCAGGCGAGATTAACGGCTGTTGGTCGAGCCGCCTTCAGGCGGGTGGCTGCTCCATGAAGGTGGGCAAGCGGCGAGGACACACCCTGACTTTCTATCTCTCCAAGCGCAAGATAAAGACCCCACGCAGCCGTCGCACCGATCAGCGGCGCGCCCCGAACATACATATCACTGATTGCGCGAATGGCATCGTCCAGGGTCTTCAGATCTTCTATGACGAAGTCGTGTGGCAGGGCCCGCTGATCGATAATCTGCACCGTCTTGGGGTCACCGTCTTTTAACCAGATGGTTCGATGGGGTTTGCCTTGAACAAGCACGTGATGTCCTTTTGTCAGCCTTTGCGGGATGTCTTGCCTGGCTACTCTGGCAAAGGTCGACGGGTCTGTCCACATTGTTTACGGACAGGCTGATCCTCGTTCCTTTCACGGGCCAGCACTGGTCGGGGCTTGCATTCCGGCCTCGACGCCACCAGATCAGAAGAGTTAACGCCGAATTCACCCCGTTCCTGCATAGTCAGATCTGTTATGACCAGTCCAAAGACAAGACCCACAATTGGTTTGGCTCTCGGTAGCGGCGTTGCCCGCGGCTGGGCCCATATTGGTGTTATCCGCGCCCTCATTCGAGCCGGGTATATGCCAAACGTTATTTGTGGCACTTCGATTGGCGCTCTTGTGGGCGGGTTCTATCTTGCCGGACATCTCAATGAACTTGAAGACTGGGCGCGGGCCCTCAACAAGCGCAAGATGGTATCGCTGCTCAATGTAGTGACACGGGGATCCGGAGGACTGATATCCGGCAGCCGCCTTGAAAACCTGATGCGCGAATATATCGATGACATCACCATTGAAGAGTTGGGCATGCCCTTTGCTGCGGTAACCGCAGAGCTCGCGACAGGCCACGAGATCTGGCTGCAGAAGGGGTCGCTCGTCGAGGCCATTCAGGCGTCCTATGCCCTGCCCGGTGTTTTTTCGCCCATTAAGATTGATCAACGCTGGCAGATCGACGGGGCGCTGGTCAATCCCGTTCCGGTTTCGACCTGTCGCGCTCTTGGCGCACGTCTCGTGATCGGTGTAACACTCAACTATGATGCCTTCGGCAAAATAAATATCCATACTCAGGCAAATGAGGATGTTTCAGAGAGTAAGAATTTTTCGGAAACACGTTACTCCCGCAATGCGAGAAGTCCGGAAAAATCCACCTCAGAACGGATGATGATGCGCCAGCTCTTTGGCAAAGGTCAAAGCGCACCTGGCGTTGGATCGGTTATGCTCAGCTCTCTGAATATTATTATGGATCGTCTGTCGCGCGCGCGCATGGCGGGAGACCCTGCGGATGTTCTGATCTCACCGCGCGTCGGTCACGTTTCCCTTCTGGAATTCGACAAGGCGGACGAACTCATTCGCCTCGGCGAAGAGGCTGTAGAGGAAATGCTGCCCTACCTTGATGAGGCGATAGCGGTCTTGAGCTAACGGAGCTTTTTAGCCACTGGCGATGTAGGATTTCAGCGCGTCGGTTTCAGCCTCGGCCTCTGCGATACGGAACTTTACCACATCACCGATCGAGATCATGCCAACGACTTTTCCCTCTTCAATGACCGGTAAGTGACGAATGCGTTTTTGCGTCATCAGCCCCATCAAATGATCAATGGTGTCTCCCCTGCGGCAGGTAACAACATCGGTAGTCATAAAGTCCTTCACCGGTTGAGACATAACACCGGCACCGGCGCGTGATAGAGCATGAATTATATCGCGTTCCGAAAAGACGCCGCGCACCTGATCATTCTCGATGACCAACACAGCGCCAATTCGCTTGTCGCTCAGCATGGACACGGCGGTCGAAACCACCTCATTGGGACCAACTGAAAAGACAGCACTTCCCTTGTCGCCAATAATTGCCGATACGTGCATAGATTAGCCTCCTTTCGCGCCACGAGCTGCAATTTTTGCGAGGCTTTGGCGCTCAGTGAACTCCAAGGTGTAATTGTGGGGTGAAAAGCCAGGTTGTGCAAGTGCGCTCCCAAACGCGGCGATTTGTGAGAATTATTCTCAAATGCGTCTATCTCGGAACTCTCTCACAAACTAACTTTATCTCATAAAAACAACAAGTTAAGAGAACGACGGCGAAAGGGATTTTCGCCGCCGCTGGAGTTGCAGGGGATATTATTCCGGGTGCTCCTGCAAAGGGCCCGTTTTTCTGATGTCAGGAGGCACCTACATCAGGTTCCACTTTGGGAAAGGGGGAAAACGGACAAGGTTTTTCGTCAGACACAAACCCAAGCCACGAAACGACCTGCTTCAAGTATTCGGCCAGGTTGCGGCTGAAGCCTCGCAGGTCCTCATTCGGCTCTCTGGCCACCAATGTGACAACGAGCTGAACGACGGCAATCAGAACAATTGCCCAGAATGTGAACCAGCCAATAAATCCGAACAACAACATGTAAAGCGCACGCTCCCATGTCGTTTTGCTTCCGGAGCATCTCCTGGACCCGGTATCACCGGATTTGTCTAACTCCGGTGGCTCTGGAGTGACGTGGCCATCTGCGGTCGAATCGGTCGTCATGTGATATCCTCTCTTGCGCGGTCTCGGGCAGCACCCCCTATGTGGGAACTCGTCCCCGAAGTTCAAGAGTTCTGAGAAAATCGCGGTATGAGGAAATTTTCGGCGGCTATTTCACGCGTCGCAGGTAGGGAGCATCCCTCCTGTCCCCATCGCCGCCAGTGCCGTCAGTCCCGCCTTTCGGCGGCGTACGCCAGGCGTCAAATTTCGGGAAAAGCAAGAGGCCGGCGAGAAGGCCTGCAATGTGAATATCCCAGGCGATAAGCTGATTGCTCCCGCCAGACGCCAGACCTCCGCCAAGTCCAAAAACCAGATTAACAACAATCCAGACACCGGCAAATGCCTGCAGGCGCCTGTCACTGAGCGGTATGATTCCGCTCTGACGATTGTTATGGGCTGGTGCATGCATGGAAAGGTGCCAGCCGCCCTGAGGCGGAAAGATGGCAAATCGTCCGGCAGCGCCCATCAGACCCGAAATGGCCCCGGAAGCTCCAACAACCGGAATTCTCGAACCGGGGCTCAATACCAGATGTACTGCTGCGCCAATTACTCCGCATACGATGAAAAAGACGACAAAACTCCTGAGCTCCAGACGTCGGGCCACTATGGTTCCAAAGATGAGCATCCAGACGGAATTGAGGGCAAGATGGGTGAAGTCTGCATGAAGAAACTGATAGGTCACGGCGCTGATCAGGAAACCCGGAACACTGGCGGGAAAGTCATAGGCGAGCCTGGCCGGAACAAAGGACAGAAATGAGGTCGCCGGATAGATCAATGATCCGGGCCCGATGGTTTCGATCAACCAGACCCCTGCCATGATCGCGATCATCCAGGTCACCACCGGCGGCGAATTAAAGATCGGTTGCCTCGACCGTCCACCCCCTGAGCCTGATCCATTTTGAAATGTCATGAGTTACCCTGCACGCTCATTGGTTAAGGCCCGCTCAACAAGCGGCAGGCGGTCGTTACCAAAAAACATGGATGTTCCGACAAAGATCGTCGGCGAACCGAAACCGCCGCGCTCGATCACCTCATCTGTATTCGCCCGCAGCCTGGCCTTGATGGCATCCTGCGTGATACGCACAAGAAAGTCTGTGCTATCGAGGCCAACCTCTTCGCAAATTGCCGTCAGGACCTCATCCTGAGAGACGTCTTTCAAGTCGCCCCAATAGGCTTCAAAGACCGCCCGGGCGTAAGGCACCAGACAGCCTTCATCAAGGGCAACCAGGGCGCCGCGCATGCATTTAACCGCATTCACCGGAAAGACCGGCGGCATGCCAATTCTTATCCCGTAATAGTCTGCCCAGTCGGCCAGGTCCTTTTGATAATATCGTGCCTTTACCGGCACAGGGTTGGCCCTTTGCTCATAGACACTCTGATTAACTGCATTGAAGATGCCCCCGACAAGGATCGGCTTCCAGTTGATTGTTGCGCCATTACGGTCCGCTATGTCGTGGATGCCGGTAAAGGCCAGCCAGGTCCACGGGCTGGAACAGTCAAAATAAAAGTCGATCGTGGCCATTGCCAGCCTTTCCTTGTCGCCCTCGAGCGGGGAGGTAATTGTCTACCCTACCGGGATTCCCCCGACTTTACAGGAGTTTGTCGAACTCTGCCAAAATTGACCGGTCATGAAGGCGCAGGTCACGAGGTTGGCACGCTTCATGCTTTTCAAGGATCAACCGGGACTAAGGCATTCGCCCTTGCACCGAGTTGGGACATTCGAAGATGTGGCGTTTATCCGGGGGGCCGGACAATCTGACGACACTCTTGTTGGTGGGAATAGTTATGAAACACTTTTTGACGCGGCTTCTTTTCCGCTATTGGTGCTCTCTGTCGAGGGATGGTGATTTACCGTTCCGGCGGCAAATTGAGCCACGGCTGATCAAGCCGGTATTGCCTTACACATTCATCCTGCAAAGATTTGACGATGAGCACATTGCCTACCGCCTTGCAGGGACAGAACTTTGTCATCTGTTTGGCCGTGAATTTCGCGATCAGAACTTCCTGCACATGTGGAACTCCACGCACCGACGCGCTGTGCGCGCTCTGATCGATCAAATGTTTACTGATGATCAGGCGGCGGTGGTTAACTTCACAGCGGAAACCCTGGATCAGATGCAATATCCGTGTGAGCTGCTGCTCCTGCCCATGCTGGATGAGGACGGGTCTCCGACGCGCATTCTGGGCGCTGCGGTTCCGCTCGGCTCCACAGCGGGTCTGGGTAATCGCAAGTTTATTAATCAGACGGTGACAGCCCTTAATCTCTATGATGAAGAGGCTCAACAGGTGACGCCGCGCGTCGCCGCACAAATGTTGACCGGGTCTCCCCCCTCCTATCTACGCCTGGTGCATTCCAGTTCCTGAACCGATCCTGCACTCCGTTATACCTGTGGCGCCTGCACAGCACACAGAGCGAAGGCCTGTCCATTCAATCGGACAGGCCTTTCATTATTTAGATGACTACTTTTGCCCTCACGCGTCCTCGGCAACCCTGACATCAAGCGGTTCCGGCGCCGCGCGGCCCAGGATCATGTCGCAAGCTTTCTCGGCGATCATGATCGTCGGGGCATTGGTGTTGCCGCCAATGAGCGTCGGGATGACCGAAGCATCGACGACGCGCAGGCCCTCAATGCCGCGCACCTTGAGTTCACCGTCGACGACAGCGTTTTCATCCATGCCCATTTTGCAGGTTCCGACCGGGTGATAGATGGTTTCTGCGGTCTTGCGGATCCATGCATCGATTTCATCATCGGTTTGAACATCTGCGCCTGGCAGAAGTTCAGGGCCGCGATAAACATCAAAGGCTTTCTGTCGGAAGATATCGCGGGTCATTTTGACCCCTTCACGAAGGACAATCCGGTCCGCCTCGGACTGAAGATAATTGGGCTGAATCAATGGCTGCATACTCGGATCTGTCGACTTCAGCGCGACGATGCCGCGAGACTCCGGTCTCAGCTGACAAATGTGCGCGGTAAAGCCATGACGGTCCGTCTTCTGGAAGCCGTGCTCGGTCATCTGCGCGTTGACAAAGTGAAGCTGGATGTCCGGAACTTCAAGGTCGGGACGTGTTTTCAGGAAAGCACCCGACTCCAGACCGTTTTGTGCGCCGGCTCCTGTTTTGAACATTTTGTACTGAAGCCCGGTCTTGATCATCGCAAGGCCCTTGGCATTCTTGAAGAGCGTGATGGGCTTTGACGCCTCATACTGGATTGTACAGTCGAGGTGATCCTGCAGGTTCTTGCCGACGCCTTTGACATCAGAGACGACAGGAATATCAAACTTCTTAAGGTAGTCTGCATCGCCTACTCCAGACAGAAGGAGGGTCTGGGGAGAATTTACTGCACCACCCGACAGAATGACTTCACCATCTGTCCAAACCTGCTTCAGCTGTTTCTTCTGCAGATACTCAACACCGACCGCCTTGTTTTTTTCAAACAGGATACGCGTGGTCAGCGCGTTAATCTGGACATCAAGATTTGGGCGCGACAGAATCGGTGTGAGATAAGCATTGGCAGCACTCCAGCGCTGACCTTCATGAATGGTCAGATCATAGGGGCCAAACCCTTCCTGCTGATACCCGTTAAAGTCTCCGGTATGGGGATGGCCTGCCTCCTTGCCAGCTTCAATGAAGGCACGGAACGCCGGGCTGGTTGAACGCCCCGAAGAGACATGCAAAGGGCCATCACCACCGTGAAAATCATCACCACCCTTTTCATTGTTCTCGGCGCGCTTGAAGTAGGGCAGCACATCACTGAAACCCCAGCCGGTGAGACCAAGCTGGCGCCACTGATCATAATCACGTGCATGACCGCGAGTATAGATCATGCCGTTCATAGAACTTGATCCACCGATTACCTTGCCGCGCGGCCAATAGAGCGGACGACCGCCGAGGTTTTCCTGGCCTTCTGTGTAAAACCACCAGTTAAACCTTGTTTTCTGGGCTAATAGCACGCCGACGCCCGCCGGCATTTGAACCAGCGTACTGTTATCCTTGCCACCAGCCTCGATCAGCAGAACCTTGTTAGCCGGATCCTCGGAAAGCCGATTGGCCAGGACGCAGCCCGCGCTACCGGCACCAATGATGATGTAGTCGTAAGATGACATGGGATTACTCTCTCGCTTCTTTATCTATCGGCACTTCTCGGCCTAACGGCCTTTCCATTCAGGGGGACGTTTCTGGCCGAAGGCGGCAATGCCCTCCTTGTGATCCTCGCTCTGGAAGAGAGCGCGGACCGCCGGGTATTGTTTGTCCATTGCGGCCTTGAGGCCAGGCTCATTCATGCCCAGTTCGACACATTCCTTGGTCGCCTGGATTGACATCGGGCTGCATTTCAAAATGTCGTCGGCCCACCGGCGCGCGGCGGTCATAAGATCACTATGGGGAACAACTTCATTGACGAACCCGAGCCGCTCGCCTTCTTCAGGGCTAACCCGGCGCGCGGTCAACATAATGCCCATGGCGCGCTTTTGTCCGATCAACCTCGGGAGGCGGTGGACGCCGCCAGCAAGAGCGGCAAAGCCGACCATTGGTTCAGGCAAGGCGAAAACGGCTTGTTCAGATGCGATAATAAGATCGCAAGCCAGGGCGATTTCGAACCCGCCGCCCATGGCAACACCGTTGACTGCGGCGATGACAGGCTTGGGCATGTCAAACCGGGAGGTCAGTCCGGCAAAGCCTGCCTCGGGCTGTCTGCCTTCCTCGGCATCTTTGGGCACGAATGTCAGATCATTGCCGGCGCTGAAAGCCTTGTCGCCTGCCCCGGTGAGAATCGCGACCCACTGGTCCGGATCGTCGCGGAATTCATCAAAGACTGCAGCGAGTTCCCTGTTCGCGGGGGCGTTCAGTGCATTGCGCTTTTCGGGGCGATTGATTGTGACGATGGTGAGGTGGCCGTCTTTTTCCACCGTGCAGAATTCGCGCTCGGACATGGTTTCCTCCTTGAATTTCCCACATTTATTTTGTTGTTTCGTGTATCCTACAAGCCTTGTGAGGCGATGCAAGGGGTTTGCAATGACGGGCCCTCGCATTAGGATGGGTGGTCCTGCTGGAGTACGACATGAGCAATACGGCCGCAAAAGCCCGCCTGGGCGACAGCGTAACGATCCACTTCATTGCCCTCCTTGATGACGGCACGCAAATCGAGACCACAATTGGCTCGGAGCCGCTCACCTTTGTTGTGGGATCGGGCGCGGTCGTCGCCGGGCTTGATGAGGAAGTCCGCGGCATGAAGGCCGGGGACAATCGCATAGCCGTCCTCAAGCCGGATGATGCCTTTGGTCAAAAGCGCGAAGATCTCATCGTCAGGACGCCGGTGGCGACTTTCCCCGACGATATCGACCTGACCCCGGGCAAGCGTATCGGCGCAAAAACTCCAGACGGCGAACTCATTGAAATGAATGTGCTGGCGATCGAGGGCGACCAGGCGGTGCTCGACGCCAACCACCCCTTTGCCGGTCTCGATATCACCTTTCGGATCGATATGATTTCCGTAAAGACGAGTTAGCCAATTTTCTTCAGGCCCTGCTTGAACCTTCGATGATTGCGGACATAGCTTTCAGCCGAAGCTTCAAGCACCTTGACCATTTCCGGACCGATTTCCTTTACGACCTTGCCGGGCGCGCCAAGCACCATGGAATTATCCGGAATCTCGCGGCCCTCGGGGATGAAGGCGTGGGCACCGATGAGGCAATTCTTCCCGATCTTGACGCCGTTGAGCAGCGTTGCACCGATACCAATGAGACTGTAGTCGCCGACGGTGCAGCCGTGCAGCATGGCCTGATGGCCGATGGTGACGCCCTTGCCTATCCTGACCTCGACGCCGGGGTCGGTGTGGATCACGGCGCCATCCTGGACATTACTGTCCTGACCGATCGTAATAAGGTCATTGTCACCGCGAATAATTGCTGCAAACCAGACCGAAGCGCCAGGCTCCAACTTCACACGGCCCATGACCTCGGCTGAATCGGCAATCCAGTAATCGCCGTTTTCCGGGAGTTCCGGCTCAATGCCGTCAATTGAATATAGCGCCATGGGGTTTCCTCACTATCTGGCAATTCTGCACTTTTGTCCTCTCTACCACTAAAAAGCCGCGATTGAACCCTTATATGGGGACCATGGGTGCAACAGATACACAGGCCGCCGGCTCAGCGGGGCCACGGACTGATGAGCGTTCGCCGGTAATTCTGCCGGTCGAGGACGCGCGGCGCGTTGTTGACGAAAGCGTGGTTCGCTCTTTCGACAGTCGGCGCGAGAAGACGTCTGAATTCATCGACAAGCATTTTTCCTGGACCGGTGCCTGGAGCCTCAACAAGCGCGCCCTCGGCCGCGATCTTTATCGTGCGCCGCTCAACGTGGCGCTTATGGCCCCGTCCATGGGAGTTCGGCTTGCCGCGTCCGGCTTCGAGAAACTGGGCAAGGACGGCGTCGCCGCCAGACTTCGTTCGAAGCAGTTTTATTTCAAGACCGATGTCGCTGAAGAACTGGAATGGCTGATTCACACCGACCTCCTCGAAGTGCCATTTGCCCAGCGACACCGACAGAGCGAGCGCGATGTGTTGGCCGAAGCCATCTACGGTCATCCACTGATGACCCGGGCTCTTTCCACTGCGGTAACAAGCGTCGTTGATGCGGCAGGACCACGCAACCGGGATCAACTGGAGCGGCTGCTTTCGGCCTATATGGAAACGCGGGCGGCCAATGCCGAGGTGGTCAATCTGGCTGTCTGTCTTATGGCGGGCGGTCTCATTACCCATCAACTGACGCCAGGTGTGCTGTCGCTCGGTCCCTCCATGGCCGGTGCCATCGCCAATCACGGTGCCGTTGCCAGCTTTCCACTCGGTTCGACCGTGGGCAGCGCGTGGGTGAGCGCCTTTCCAGCCGCGCCCGGGACAGCCCTTGCAGCGGGGTCAACGGGAGGTGTTTTGGCCGTGACCGCGCTTGTGACGGCTTTCTCAGGCATGATCTCGGACCCTGTACAACGCAGCCTCGGGATCCATGAGAGACGCTTGCAGCACTTCCTTGATACGCTGGAGCAAAACGTCCTGTTTGATGAAGAAAGCCACATGAGAGTGCGCGATCACTATGTCGGACGGATCATCGATCTGTTCGATGCGCTCAGCGCTCTTTGGGTTTACGCCCGCTGACTTGGGGGTTTACGCCCGCTGACCTGGGGGTTTACGCCCGCTGACCTGGGGGTTTACGCCCGGTGATTTGCTGCTGCTAACCGTCCCGCAATAACCCCACAAATGAAAACGCCCCACTGGGTAGCGAGGCGTCCACATTCATTTCTTTGCCGGTTTCAGGCTATCAGGCAACCAGAGCCTGGGTCATGACAAGAGCGCCAATACCCAAGGATCCGATATAGGCGTAATAGGCCGCACGGCGCGGATAGGATGAAGGCTTGGCAATGATCGACACGACTGCAGCCCCGAGTGGCTCGCCGTCACGCTGCGCCAATTGGCGCCCGGTGTAGATAATAGCGAGCGCTGTGACGAAGAAGAAAGCATTCGCCGCGCTCATGACACCGGTCTGAAACATCAACAGAACCAATACTGATGCGACAACGGTCAGAATGTTGAGGATGCGTTCGCGGTTCATAGTATAACTCCGTTACTGATCGGCTCTTTGGCGCTGGACTTTTCGATGCCTGGCTTCGCACCATTTGCTGCGCTGCATCAGAATCATCTCTTGCTGATTACTATCTAGCGACGACTACCCACTTTCTCAAGATGACACCCGTCACATTTTCAAACCGGAACTGTAATTCATCTTTATGTATCGATTCCGATTTCCGTCCTATCTTATTGTTATTTCATATATTACCTGATTATTAATGAGTTTCTAAGATCCCCGGTACAATGCCAACTTCTGTTTCCGATGTGATTGAAATCACACCAGCCTGTGGAACGGATGCATCCACACATCCTGGTCTGCGGCCATTGAGGCGTCGATTTTGTTGCGGTGCACCCTCGGCCCTGTATCATTATTTGATGCATATCGCGATCCATCCTATATGTGCCTGTAGACCAACAAGACAAAGGCAGTACCCTCATGAGCTACAATGACGTTGAACCGTGGACGATCTACCTGTCAGGCGAAATCCACACCGACTGGCGTGAGCAAATTGCCGAGGGCCTGAAAACCGCCGATCTGCCTGTTCGTCTGGTCTCCCCGGTGACTGACCACGGGACAAGCGACGATTGCGGCGTTGAGATCCTCGGGGCCGAGGGCGACGATTTCTGGAAAGATCACAAGGGCGCCAAGGTGAATGCCCTGCGAACCCGCACTCTTCTGCAGAAATCTGACCTGGTCGTGGTCCGCTTTGGCGACAAGTACAAGCAGTGGAATGCTGCCTTCGAGGCCGGCCAGGCTGCGGCGCTGGGCAAACCCCTGATTGTCCAGCACGCACCGGATCTGACCCATGCCCTCAAAGAGATCGATGCAGCGGCTCTTGCGGTTGCCGAGACCCCGGCTCAGGTGGTTCGTCTGATCCAATATGCAATTTCCGGGCGGCTTTAGGCCGTTTTGGCATCCAGCACTCTTTCACAGTGGATTTACCTTGCTGTGCCAGGATGACGCCCGTTCCCGGTGCAGCCTACCTTCTTGATCCATCACAGCAAGTGGGCTGACTGTCAAAACCCTCCAAAGTCCGGGTAAATTGATGTATTATCCTGTTCTCCGGACCTTGAACCGGGGATCGGGGCAAAAGCTGGCGTATGTTGCGTTTGAGGGAGACAAGAGTTGTTTGATGACAGTGCACAACGAGACTCATCGTGGGGGACCCCTCTTCGAATGCTCCTCATCGTACTCGTCTTCGCTTCGGGGTTTTTGTACTATTATTTCGGGCCCTCGCTTAACGAATTGCAGGGCAACCGGCCAGAGGCTTCAGCCCACACGACGCCGGTGACCCTTATTATCGGAGGGCAGAAGTTTGTCGTTCCCGAAAATTTCACCCAGTTTCCCCGAGCGCGCCGTGGCGGGGCCAGACAAAATGTGGCGCTTTATGCCATGCTGCCGGACTTCAATCCGTTCACGATTGCACATGAGGCGACCTTTGAGAGCAATGAGGCGGATTCTCCGATCATACACTTTCAACTGGAGTCGATCCGATCACCGTTCAACGAAGAACAGCGCATTGATCGGGTCTACCTGCCCTCCGTACTGGATAAAACAGGCGAGCGCGCCCTCTACGCTCTGACCTATTTTCAGTTCCTTGACGGGAGCGGGTACCAGGACCAGGACTTTTATATCGGAACCGACGAACTGGGTCGCAGGGCGGCATTGACCTGCGGCAAGGATCGGCAGGAGATCCTGCCCTCCAGTTGTCGCCGCTTCACGCAGCTAACAGATAGCGTCATGCTGAGCTACCGATTCAAACGCAGCAGGCTGCGCGACTGGAAAGCTATCGACACCGGCGTTCGCGAACTCGCCCTCTCCTTCCTTGCTGAAGGAGAAATAAGTGGTGATACGGAGCATGAAGCGGACTAGAGAGAGGCTCTAATCGCTGCCCAGAACTTCTTTCACTTTGGATGCCAGCTGTTTTAACGAAAATGGTTTTGGCAGGAAGAGAAAATCCTCCGGGCGTTCAAGCTCGTCCTCGAAGGCGTCTTCGGTGTATCCGGAAATAAAGATCACCTTGATATCGGGATATTTCTCGCGGAGCTTCTTGGCCATGGTCGGACCATCCATATAGGGCATCACAACATCCGAAATCACAAGGTCGATATCGCCGCCACATTCTTCGACAATATCAAGGGCAATCTCACCGTTCGAGGCCTGCAATACATTGTAGCCACGTGTCGACAGGGCACGTGAGGCGAAGGCGCGGACGGCATCCTCGTCTTCCACCAGCAAGATAGTCCCGGCGCCTGAAAGGTCTGCGATCTCGATCTTTTCCTTGTCCACCGGTTCAGCGACCATTTCGGCGGCTTCATGACGCGGTAAATAAATTCGGAATGCAGTTCCCACTCCAAGCTCACTTGATGCAAAAATAAACCCGCCGGTCTGTTTCACAATCCCGTACACCGTTGAGAGCCCAAGTCCGGTTCCCTCGCCAACCTTCTTCGTCGTAAAAAAGGGTTCGAAGATCTGGCCAAGGTCTTCTTTTGCAATACCTGTTCCGGTGTCCGCGATTTCAATACAGACATAGTCAGCTTCGGGCATCAACGTGTGGCCCAGCTTACGGCAGTCCTCTTCGGAAACATTATAGGTCCGGATGTTGAGGGATCCGTCATTCTTCATGGCATCGCGGGCGTTGACGGCCAGATTAACGATCACTTGTTCAAGCTGCCCCTGATCCACCTTTACAAACCCGAGGTCTCTTTGGTGATGAATGGTCAGTTCAATGGTTTCGCCGAGGAGGCGGTCCAGCAGGGTTTTGGTTTCTGCAATCGCGTTCGGCAGTTCAAGCACTTTCGGCATGAGCGTTTGTTTGCGTGAGAATGCCAGCAGTTGACGCACCAGATCGGCCGCGCGATTGGCGTTTTGTTTGATCTGATTGATATCGGCAAAAGACGAGTCGCCGACCTTGTGTTGAGAAAAGAGCAGATCGCAATGACCAATGATTGCTGTCAGGACGTTGTTGAAATCATGCGCCACGCCGCCTGCCAATTGACCGACGGCCTGCATTTTCTGCGACTGGGCAAATTGAATTTCCAGCTGTTTTTGGTCCGTGGCATCAACATAATAAAGGATAATCGCGGTACTTGTTTTGCCGCCGAAATTTACATTGTTGACGCGGCTGCCATAGAGCTGTCCGGTGCGTTCGGTTTTGCCAGCAAGGTGCACTTCAATCGTCGGGTGATTTCCGCTCCCGTCCCTGATTTCAGCAATAAAGGCTTCGACCGACTTGCGGTCAGCCTTGCCGATCCCGTTGACAAAGGGCTCACCCGGCAGCATCGAAACAGTCGTAAGATCGGCCAATGCCTTGTTGGTACGCAGGAGTATGCCCGTCTCCTCAATTACTGCCATGCCAATTGGCGCTGCCTCAATTATGTCGGTCAGCTTGCGACCGATATCTACACTGAGGTCAGCCGAGGAGGTGATCTCAATCCTTTCATCAAGAGGCGGTGCCAGTTCGACATCGACGACGGACTCTTCTTCTGACACGGTGGACACCGGTTTCGGGGCAACCCAGGGCGACAGCAAATAAACGCTGCCACTTGCCCACTTACCTTCCAGCATGTTGGTCGGATCCGAATGACCGCGGGTCAGAGTAACACTCATCTTCGAACCATTCCGGGCAGTAAATTCTACATCATCAATGGCTTCGCCACTAGAGAGCCCGTGAATGGCGCTCGACTGATCTGTTAACTCAGTGAGAAAGATGGCCCCCTTCTCAAATTCATCGCGTCCATAACCAAACCAGGCACGACATTGCCTGTTGGCAAACAAAATACGGCCCTTTGAGTTGAGCGCGATAACGCCAAGTGGCAAATCGTCCAGCAGTCGCTCATTGATCTGACCTTTGGCTTCGGCGGCATTGGAAAGGGTCTTTGTATCGGTAATGTCGGTCACTTCCCAAAGGAAATGGGAGTTGCGCGAATCTGCTGGCCTTATCTGGTATCGTAGCCACCGCGACCCGCTGGATCTATGTCGCAGCACATCCAGCGCCGAGCCTGTGAGAAGCGCATCTTCATTGGCAGCCAGCCCGGCATTTGCCGCGCGCGTCAGGCGAAACAGGATAGCCATCACCTCTTCATTTCCAGCAAAGACCTGCTCCAGCGTAACTGCTCCCTGCTCGGAAATATTGAACAGATCGCGAAAGGCATTATTGATGAAAAGACCGTTACCCTCATATCCCGTTAGCAGGCAGGCGATGGGAGATTGTTCAATGAGCGAGAAGGCAACTTGCCGCGCACGCACCGGCATGCCAGCGCGCCTCGCACCGTCATTGCTGCGATCAACCAGGGAGAGTCCATTTGCAAGAGCAAAAATCAGCATGAAGGCAATGAGCAATATTCCGGCCAGCAAGACCAGCCCTGGCACGAACAAGTACCCCGGACCTGCCACAGTGGCGAGAACACCCAGAAAAATGGCAATCCCACAAAACCAGTAGAATAAAGGATGGGTAAGGCGTGAAAACTGGAACAGACCACTCGCGGCACTGGTCCAGGACGGGGCTTCCGTATGCTCGCCATGAAACCGAAAGTCGACATCCAGAACGCCCGACTGTTCCAGCGGAACGAGGTCACGCTTCGCCGCGTTTGGCTCCTGATGCCGCTTGCGACCGCCAAATCTTCCAGTTCGACCTGTAATGACTCAATCCTCCTGGTTGGACGCCTCATACAAGGCCCCTATCAATTCAACTCACCACTGGCCCCACCAGGAACTCACGACCCTACCAGTTGCTATTACGCTTCAAGCGCATAACGAAACCGATCACCTCCGCCACAGCCTTGAAGTGGTCTGACGGAATCTCTTCTTCCAATTCTACAGAAGCAAACAGGGCTCTAGCAAGAGGGGGATTTTCAACCACTGGTACATCGTGTTCTTCCGCCATTTCCCGAATGCGCAGCGCCACCGCATCTACACCTTTTGCAACGCATACCGGAGCGGACATGTCTTCTGATTCGTATTTGAGCGCGACCGCAAAGTGGGTCGGGTTCATTATGACAACTGTCGCGTCGGGCACGGCTGCCATCATTCGGGTCCGCGAGCGCTCCATTCGAATCTGCGCCAGCTTCGCCTTTATCTTTGGATCGCCCTCGGACTGCTTGTGTTCATCCTTGACCTCTTGTTTGGTCATCTTCTGATTCATGGTAAAATTGTACTTCTGGAAGGTAAAATCAAGGATGGCTATAATCGTCAACACGCCTATTACTGCCGACAATATCTGAAGTCCAAAAGCCTGAATAATCGGCAAAACAAGAGCCGGTTCAATGCTGGATACGAGCGCCAGTTGATCGCGCTCAGGCCACATCACCGAAACAACAATGGCTCCCACCAGCAGGAGTTTGGCGACCGCCCTCAGAAAATTGACGATAGACGGCATGCCAAACATACGCTTCACGCCCTTCATAGGCGATATTTTGGAAAATTTCGGTTTGATCTTCTCGGTTGTGAACACAGGTTTGTGCTGGACCAGATTGCCCGCCAGGGCGCCGGAAAGGATCAGCAAGAGAGGTATGGCAATGGCCGCCGCAATGATTCCGAGAACTTCTCTGAACAAGGCCATTATGTCTACCGGCTCAAAGGATCGCTCATGGGCCAATTCGAAAAATGGACTGAGCGAAATACGCAGGCTCGTGGCCATATCGTCAGCATAGAATGCAAAAACCAATGTGCCCATGATGAGAGAGAACAAAGCCGTCACTTCTGTACTCTTGGCGACCTCGCCTTTCTTGTGGGCTTCAGATAGCTTTCGGTCTGTCGGGTCTTCTGTTTTCTGACTTTTGTCCTGATCATCTGCCATTGGGCGACCTATCCAACAAATTGCATGATGAAGTCTTCATAGTACGCAATGAACCACATCATCAAAGAGGACAGGAGAAGGGCCAGTATCAGGAAGCCGGCAATGATATTTGCAGGCATCGCCACGAAAAAAATCTGCACCTGGGGAATGAGTTTTGCGAGGATACCGATAGCCAGATAAAACACCAGACCATAGACGATGAATGGCGCTGACATTTGAATTCCGACCATAAAGGCCTTCGAAACCGTCGACAAGGCGAGCGTTGTGAGATCAGCGATCGGGACGGTGCCTCCCAGAGGAAAGATATTGTAGCTGTTGACAGCGGCAGCAATCATCAAGTGATGAAGGTTGGTCACGAAAATCAATGTGACACCCAAAATGGCCAGAAACGAACCGATGACAGAACCTTGCGATCCCTGGGTTGGATCAAAATTACGCGCGTAGGCAAGGCTCGTCTGAAACGATATTATTGTCCCGGCCACATGAAGCGACATGAAAGCGACCCGCACCAAAATGCCAATAGCAAGACCGATGATCGCTTCACCGCCAAGTAGGCGGACAAGCTCAATAGGCTGATCCGGGATCGCAGGGACCTGAGCGAAGATTGTCATGCCACCGGTCAAGGCAACTAACAGGGCCAGCAACAAACGAAAGCGAACCGGCACTGTGCGATCACCAATGCCCGGAACGACCATCAGTACCGCACCAACGCGTGTAAAGACCACCATGTAGGCGAAAATCTGCTGTGACAGCATCTCTTCCACGTTGGCTCTTACTCCTCAGGTTTGCAGGTTCCGCTGGCCTATTCAGCCGGTGGCAATGCGATCAAAAATCATGGTCATCAGGGATGAAAGCGTTGTTCCCATGAACGGCAGCATGATCAGCAAGGTAATGAAGATCGCAACAATTTTGGGAACAAAGACCAGCGTCATTTCCTGCACTTGTGTCAAAGCCTGGAAGAGTGCAATCGTAAGACCAACGGCGAGGGCAATGATCATGAAAGGCCCTGATACCTTGAGCAGCACAAAAATCGCCTCACGACCAATATCCAAAACCTCTGCGCCGGTCATAGAACCGTTTCCTGTCTCTTGCTGCGGCCGGACTTTGGTCCGGCGCCGTGCCATATTATTTTCGAGTCTGAGTATCGCCCCGAAACCGTAAACCCCGGGTTAAGGTTAATGGACTGTGGTGACAGAAAATTGACATTTGGGATGCAGTCAAACGTTTCCCGCAGATGAGCAACATACTGAGCTGGGCAAGTCTGACGCGACGTCAGATCGGCATCCGCATGATTTCATTGTAGGCACCGATGACCTTGTCACGCACGGCCACAACGGTTTCCAGGGTGACCTCTGCGGCGGAGATTGCTGTTACAACGTCGACCAGCTCTGCTTTGCCAGCCATTGCCGAAATTGCGGTCTTTTCGCTGTTGTTTCCCGTCTCAACCACTTCGTTGATCTGATCCTTGAGAAACTCGCCAAAGGATGGGCCGGTCGCATCGTTGATCGAACCTGCGCCATCACCCATTCCACCACTTTTGGACATGTTAGAATAGGCGCGGGCTACGTCAGCTGGATTGATGGTCATCGTGGGTCCTTTGCATTCGCGTGGATCTCAGCGCAGTTTGGAAATCTCTTATCTGCGCAGCAGATCGATCGTGCGCATTAACATGGCACGAGATGATTTGATTACATTGAGATTGGCTTCAAAATTCTTCTGCGCTTCCTTCATATCGACCATTTCAATGAGCGTATTAACATTGGGGGTCTGGACATACCCCTTGTCGTCAGCGGCAGGGTGCTGTGGATTGTATTTCAGCCCGAACGGTGAAGTGTCCTTGACCGTCCCGCTCATTCGAACGGTTTCAGCCCCGAGCTGTGTATCCATTTCGGACTTAAAAGTAGGCACCTTTCGGCGGTAGGGCTCCTGACCTGCTGACAGTGCCGTTGTTCCCGCGTTGGCAATGTTTTCGGAGACAACCCGAATGCGCTGTGACTGGGCCCGCATGCCCGAAGCGGCAATCATCATGGTCTTGAACATTTGCATCGTGTTCTCTCTTTCTTCCTTGATCAAGGATATTCGAATCCCCGATCCGAAACCTATTTTATCGCCATCCGAATCAATCCAAGACCTTTTTTGTAGAGCCCTACAGCAGCTTGATACTGAACCTGTGTTTCGGTGACCTTCATCATTTGCTCTTCCAGGACAACCGAATTGCCATCTGGCGATGTCTCGGAGCCAGGACTATTCACTATGCCGATCGAGGAGGCCCCGGTGCCCTGCCCTGCTGACGCAGCTCCCCCACCATGAGAAAAATGGTGGTGATGAGCGCTATTGCCTTTTTCCACGGCACTCAGAGCTTTAGAAAAATCCAACTTTTCCAGATCCCTGGCCTGATAGCCCGGCATTGTTGCATTTGCGACATTATCAGCCAGCACTTTTTGACGGCGGTCGAGCCAGTGCATCGATGACCGCAGTGTACTGAACATTGGAATTGATGTCAGATCCATCGTTTAAAACTTTCTTAACTGTCCTTGGCACACCGACAATTCTGTCGACAGAGGACAGAGTTCTGCCCCCTTTTTCCAACCTCTATCATCTGCGTAACACGTTAATGGCGAGTGAACGAAATCGATAAAGAATGCATGAATTTGCCTTCAATTAACCATCCATAAACCAACTCCGGTAACACTTGCCTTAACCCTGACGGATCACCCGCAGGTCGCGGGGCCCTATCAAATCAAGCACAGGCAGAGCAAATAAACCCATGGATTTTCTAGATGTACTCAGATTCATCGCCACTCTTGGGCTGGTCGTTTCACTCATCGGTGGCTGTGCTTTTTTGGTAAACCGCTTTAACCTGTTGTCAAATTTCGGACGCCGTACGGGAGACCCCCGACTGAGTGTCCGCGAAACCCTTACCCTTGACGCAAAGCATCGATTGATGATTGTTGCCAGCGGTGATCGCGAACATGTCTTGCTCCTGGGCCCCTCCGGCGACCTCGTCGTCGAGAGCCGACCGATCACTCAATCCGAGACAGAACTATCAACGGACCTGAACCAGACCATTGTTCCTCTCCTGAAGGAGAGCCGCACATGAACCGCTCTCGCTCGTTGTTTGTCTTTACCTTCATTGGCGCACTCCTTTTGTTAACTGCCCTGCCCGCATCGGCCCAATCTATCAGTATTGATATGGGTGATCCGGAAGGTTCTTTGACGGACCGCGTCATTCAGCTTATCGCGTTGATCTCGATCCTCTCGCTGGCTCCGTCAATTCTGATCATGGTGACATCCTTCATCCGGATCGTCATCGTGCTATCGCTGCTGCGTATGGCTATGGGGGTTCAGACCAGCCCACCAAACAGTGTGATTATTTCGCTCGCTCTTTTCCTCACAGCGTTCATCATGGCGCCGACTTTCGAGGCAGCTTACGACTCGGGGATCAAGCCCTATATGGACGGTGAAATGGAACTTGCCGAAGCCTTTAACTTTACTGCCGTTCCAGTGAAGCAGTTCATGCTTTCTCAAGTCCGCGAGGAAGATCTGGGCCTCTTTATCGATATGGCGCAGGCCGAGGTTCCGGAAACGCCGGAAGAGATCCAGATCCAGATCCTGATCCCGGCCTTCATGATCAGCGAACTCCGACGCGCCTTTGAGATCGGATTTCTGATTTTCATCCCGTTCCTTGTCATCGATATGGTTGTCGCCTCGGTTCTCATGTCGATGGGGATGATGATGTTGCCGCCAATCATTATTTCCCTGCCCTTCAAGCTGATCTTTTTCGTTCTGGTGGACGGATGGCAGATGATTGCCGGCAGTCTTGTGAAAAGTTTTGGAACTCTTCCACCAGGGGGATAGCAGAATCCCTCGTTTTTTCACTACAGCCAAACTCTGTTAGTTCAAATTTTAACTGAATCTTAGCCTTCACTTTCCGGAAACCTTGTTGTGTCAAAATCCTCACGAATGCGGTGAGAGGTTTGATTGTATGCCGCAGTTTTGAAACGGAGTGACTCACATGTTTCGATTTGGATTAGTTCGAAATGCACTTGCGGCTCTTGTTGTTGGCGTGGTCTTGAGCGGGGCGTCATTGGCTGACGCCAACAAACCGTTTTTCGAAAATAACGTAGACCGTTGGGGTGCTGACTATTCTGTATTCGACATCACAAGTGGTGATGTCAGTGCCTGCCATCAAGCTTGCGCGAAGGATAAGCAATGCCTCGCCTGGACTTTCCATCGCCCAGGCACAAAGGGCAAGCTGGGAGAATGCCACCTGAAGTCCAAGGTATCTCAGGGGCGTTCAAACCCGTGTTGCATTTCCGGCGTTTTGATCGGCCAGGATGCTGCTTCCGATGAAGCTGACCGCTCTGCAGTAATCTCCGGCCGTCTCACAGGGACACGTTTCTCCGGCGCCGAAAAGAGCGCCTCACGTGGCAAAAAAGGGTTTTTTCGCAAAGCCGCCCTGACACAGGGCGAAGCTGTCGGGTTGCCTGAATTGACCGTTGCAGCAGCTGCGCCGCCCTTGAAAATTACACCGGTCTCCTTCGCCAGTTCAGACGAGTTCTGATCAAAATCAGTTCTGGCCCTCAGTCGCGACCTGGCCGGCCTGTTTCAATCTCCAAAATGATCTAGCCTTCTTGCACCGGCTGGGTCAGGAGGTCGGTAATCTGCTGATCCAAAACGTCCACCCGGGCCCTCAGACTTTCGTAACGATGGGCCAGACTTGCATTTTGGGCATCGATGTTGAAGTGGTCCGCTGACCCTGGCAGGTCGATCCGAGCCCTTTTTGCCGCGTAGGAATAGGACGCTATTCGTCCGGGTATGCTTTGCAAGGCAAAGCCGATGGCGTGCCGATTGCCGATTGTATGGGCAACCAGTTTCTCCAAATCTTGCCGACTGGACATGATCAGGTCCGAGTCCTGAATGGCGCGCATCCGTTCATCTTCCATATCAAGGATTCGGTCCGCGACGATGAAATAATCATTCAACCGCGCATTGGCACGGTGAAGATCGGCAAGTAGCACATTCACGCGGGCCTCTTCGGAAGCGTGGCCCTTGTACAATTGGGCGATGTAGTAGTGTTGCTCCGGTGCCGCTGGTGGGCCCAGTTTTATGGTAATCCCTGTCGTATAGATCGGCCGGCGCCATGAGTAGATTTTCTCATCACCGGGCCTGGCGATATCACCGGCAAACTCTCGCAAATACATCTCGTCTGCTGAAAGCAGTGTCCCCGGCGCCGGGCTCATACGAAGCCACTCAGGTATGATGCTGCCTTTGAAGTCCGACGCCGCATCGCCAAACGTCAGCCGGTTTGAGGGGACCACACCGGGTTGTGGTATCTCGTTGGACTGGCACCCTGCCAGCCCCAGAACCACAATGTTCATGGCCACAAGGCGGCGCCCGCCTGAACTGAACCTTGTGTATAACCTCAGCACGCTCATCGGCTGTCCCGTTCCTTCTGGCCCGTCAATTCATACGAACGATCAAGCTGGAACAAATTCATCAAAAAACCGTTAGGAATATAGGTTTCGCGTTTCTTCCCCGAATATCCTAACACTTGTTAACACTTCGCCAGGGGTGGACAGTCGGCCAATGGACAGGCTAGAAGCCTGGACGACATCCGCAACAAAGCACTGACCATCATGACAAGACCACAATTCCGATGATATGTATGATCGGGAAAATGAGAAATTGCCGGAAGATCGGCACGTTTTATTTACGAAATTCAGGCAGAGTCGGCATCGCGGTTTATGAAGGGCCGTGTTTGCGGTGCCTCCCTGTCAACAGCTGAGCGGTCACATGAGTGAAAATCTACCAAATCTTGCGACACTGGTGGAACTTGCAGAAGAGCCTTCCAGCGAGAAGCGGCGCGAGCTTCTTCGTAGTGTAACCGACCTTTTCTTTGACAATCCAGATGCATATAACGCCAGCGAAATCGACCTGTTTGGTGATGTTATGGGCACCATTTCGTCAGATCTCGAGACAGAGATCCGCCAGGATATCGCTGGACGTATGGCGCATTTGCCCAATCCGCCGCAAAACCTGTTGAATCAAATGGTGCGCGATGAAATTGCGGTGGCGGCCCCTGTGCTGAGCCAAAGCCCTGCGCTCAATGATGAAACATTGATCGAGATTGCCCAGAACCAAAGCCAGGAGCACATCCTGGCCATGACGAAGAGACCCGAAGTGTCTGAGCATGTTTCAGCCTCGATTGTTGAAAATGGTAACGATACGACTGTCGCCAGCCTGCTTGAAAACGAGGGCGCCACGATCAATCGGCCAACCATGGAGCAGGTGGTGGAACGCGCGGCAACATCCAAGATCTTGCACAAGCCTATTGTGAATCGTTCGAGCACACCAACCGACCTTCTCAATGAAATGTTTTTCGTTGTATCCAGCCAGCTCAAGAAAGAGATTCTGGAGATAAACGAAAATCTCGATGAATCCGAGCTCGATGCCGTGATTGGTGAAAGTCACGAAAAATTCGCGTCAGCGGATGCCGATCCCAAAAGTCCTGCAGAAAAATATATTGACGAAGCTGAAGAATTTCGCAATTTGAATGAAAGCCTTTTGGTCGAGCTGCTGCGAAATCGCAAGCTGGCGGAATTTCTGTTCGGATTTGCGCGTCTCACCGCGATTGATGTAAAAACCGCCAAACGCATTCTTCAGGACAAATCCGCTGAAGCCCTTGCCATTGCCTGCAAGGCAAGCCGCTTCGACCGGGCAACCTTTTCGACCTTCGTCCTGTTGACGGACGTCAATCAACACCGCACTCCGGATCAAATCAACGCTCTCATGGACCTCTACACTCAAGTGTCCATCGCATCTGCACAGAGAACCATGCGGTTCTGGCGCGTACGCAAGTCTGCCGCCACCGAGGCTTCCAACGCAGCCTAGCCGGCGTCCCTCGCTGGCGGAACAAAAATTTCCGGGCCCTCGCCGGGCCAGGCTTCTACGTAAACTGACTGCGATGGAAAGGCGAAGCCCGACCCCGCGCCTTCGACAATGGCTTTCACCTCATACGCCAGATCTTCCTTGACCCTCAACCAGTCGCCCCAATTGGTCGTGACGGTAAAGCAATAGAGCATGATATCGATTGAGCTATCGCTGAAGCTGTCGATGCGGACGAAGGTTGCAACCTCTTCAGGTGATGCATATTCATCGTTGTCAAGAACGTATTTTTCAATCCTGTCACGTATCTCACGTAGCTGTTCAATCGTTGTTCGATATTCTACGCCAATTTTCCAGTAGATCCGACGGTGAGTCATTTCGGAAAAATTCGTCACAGCGCTGTTCGACAGGACGTCATTGGGAACAAAAACCGGAGCCTTATCGAACCGGCGCACGACTGTCGACCGAAAGCCTATGCTTTCCACTGTTCCTTCGACAACTCCATCCACCAAAACCCAATCACCTTTGTGAAACCGCTTTTCCATCAAAATAGAAAGGCCGCCAATCAGGTTTTTGAACAGGTCCTGAGCTCCGAGCGCGACAGCGACACCAAACAGGCCCAACGATGCTACCAGCGGCCCGACAGGAATGCCCCAGATTTCCAGAATGGATGCTGCGCCCAGCATTGCAAAAATAGTTTTGAGTGCCTTCAACAGCCAGATTGTCATGGCGTCTGTGAGATACTGATCGACTTTCTCAAAGACTTTCGAGGCTGGTTCGACCAGATTGTACAATGACCAAAAGATGGCCAGCGCGATAAGTGACTGGACGCCCTGTTTCAAAATTACCGCCCATGCCGCTGTGGGGTCAGCATCAAATCCAACGATTATTTGTCCGCCAAAAAAGACCCCCATAATGATGGGTAGAAGTTTTAGCGGCCCTTCAATGCTGTCAAGGATAAGGTCGTCTATATTAGTTTGAGATTTTTTCACGATGCGTTTGGCGGATGCGATAACGAAGCGCGAAAACAAGGATCGCAGAACCACAAAGAGGTAGAGTATAATGAGGCCAAGAAGGATGTTGCTCACGCTGAGGCCAAGTACGACGCCGTTCCACACACCGTCCACAATCTCTACAAAATCCGCAATGGATGAAAATCCGCCGGCATCCAGTTTGCACGAAATTCCCGCCAAAAAGGTCTCGCCGCCCGCACACCCCGCTGCTGCACTGTCAGCCACGCTCCATCTCCCGTTTTTTCTGTATTCAAGTCCCGAAAGGGATGCCAGGATTTCGGCCTATCATACTTTGCGCGAACTTGATAGACCGTACCGGGAGGGCTGAATGCCCCGAACGAGGAAACGAATTTGAAGCGATTTTTGATAGCCGCAGGTATCATTACCCTGGTCGCCCTGATTACACTGTCATTTCTGCCGGGATTTGGCCCTGATCAACGGGGCTATGAGGACGAATCGCTCAACACCATCGGGCCTCTCAGTTATTTCAAAACACCGCAGAGCGCTGTTCTGACGACATCAAGGCTTTTGACGGAGGGCGACTGGAAGAAGCTTTCGCAGTTCTACGATCAGCGGGACAGTGTCGTTGACTACGGGACGTTGCTCGACGGGAGCTATTTCCGGACCGAATCGGAAGATCGTTCGATGATCCGTCCCTTTGCCCCGGAGTACCGGTATCTGAAAACTCTCGCGACAGGGTTCGAAGATGTCTATGAAGTTGTCGTGCAAGGAACAGCAGCCAACGGCGCCCCGGGTTTGCCTGGCGTATTCTATCTGAAACGCTATCCGGAAGGCTACCGTATTCTCCCGAATCAGCCGCCACAGCAGGGGACCGGCGCGCCTCAATAAGGCCTAAAGTCGCTCGCAAGTCTTGGCAAATGTGAGGGTCGGAAATTTCTCCGCTACGTAGTCGATTTCCCAGTCACTTTTGGCAAGGAAGACCAACTGACCGTCGCGATCCTCTGACATGGCACTGCGATTGGCCGCCTCAAAGCGTTTGAGCTCTGCTGTATCTTCTGTTCTGACCCAACGCGCCGATGCATATGGAGCGGGCTCGAAATTGATTTCCAGACCATATTCAGTATCAACCCGGGTCTTGAGAACATCAAGCTGGAGCGCGCCAACGACACCGACAATCCAGTTGGCCCCCAGGGACGGCTTGAAGACCTGCGTCACACCTTCCTCAGCAAGGCTCTCCAGGGCCCGGCGCATGTGCTTGGACTTCATCGGATCGCCAATACGCACACGCTGCAAGATTTCCGGCGCAAAATTGGGAATGCCTGTGAATTTCAGATCTCCGTTTTCGCTCAAGCTGTCGCCTACCCGCAGTACGCCGTGGTTGGGAATACCTATAATATCACCAGGCCAGGCCTCCTCGACAATCTCGCGGTCCTGCGCGAAAAACAAAATCGGAGCATGAATACCAATGGCCTTGCCGCCGCTCGCCTGTTTCAGTTTCATACCGCGCGTGAACCGTCCCGAGCAGATCCGCATGAAGGCGATGCGATCACGGTGGTTCGGGTCCATATTGGCCTGAACCTTAAATATAAATCCTGAAACCCCTGGGTCAGCGGGACCGATTTTCCCGTTTGCCGTCGTTTGAGGGCCCGGGGACGGAGCATAGTCAGCGACGGCATCAATAATGTCTGTGATGCCGACACTGCGCAGGGCACTGCCAAAGAAAACCGGAGACATATGGCCTTCCTGGTAGCTCTTGATATCGAATTCGGGGAAAACCGCCTCGATCATTTCCATATCGTCTTCAAATCCGGCGGCCTCGGCCTCACTGAGATAGCCGCCAAATCGCCCGTCCCGACCATCCAGTTTTTCAGATGCAGCGTCAGTCCCCTTCTCCCACGACGTCAACGTCGCCGCCTTTCGGTCATAGATACCCTTGAGGTTTCCGCCCATGCCGATGGGCCAACTCATGGGGACTGTATCAAGGGCAAGCTGGCTGGCTATTTCTTCGAGCAACTCGAAAGGATCAATGCCTTCGCGATCAACCTTGTTAACAAAGGTGATAATCGGGATGTCCCGCAGACGGCAGACCTCGAAAAGTTTCAGGGTTTGAGCCTCAATACCCTTGGCAGCGTCGATCACCATAATGGCGGAATCGGCGGCGGTGAGGGTGCGGTAGGTATCTTCAGAGAAGTCTTCGTGACCTGGCGTATCAAGCAGGTTAAAAGTGATCCCGCGATACTCGAAGGTCATCACAGCGGAGGTTACCGAAATCCCTCTTTGCTGCTCGATCTTCATCCAGTCGGACCGGGCCCGGCGCCGCTCGCCGCGCGCCTTGACCTCACCGGCAAGATGAATGGCGCCGCCCATGAGGAGCAACTGCTCGGTCAGCGTCGTTTTACCGGCATCGGGATGGGAAATAATCGCAAAAGTCCGGCGCCGGCTGGCCGCTTCCGCAGCGGGGTTTGACCCAATTATGGTTGTCGTGTCAGCCATTATTCCTCTTGCCTCACCAGGAGGCTGCCTGGCGCACGCATCGCGCCAAAGGGGTCTGATATCGATATTGCCGCAGAAAAGGAAGCAAAATAACTGTCAGGACGACGGGCTGCCCTCGCCTTCGACGGCATCAAACAGAAAGTGACGACCTTCCCGGTCCTCGATTTCAACAACCCAGAGATCGGGGTCATAGGAAATCGAGCGCGTAATATAGGCGTCTGCATCCGCCTCGCTGACGTCCTGCGGTCCGGTTCCGCGTATCCAGATCCCCTCACCGGACATCTGGCGTGCCGGTGTCAGAACATAAGCTGACCCATTTAACCTGTTCACCTTGACAAGAGTACTTCCTGAAGAATTGTCGCCGTGCCGTACGACAGCGGCAAAAACTGCTTCCACGGCGCATCTTCTGATCAGGGCCTTAACCCAAATGTCGGTCTTCAATCTTGGTTCAACCATAAAACCAGCTCCAGATCTCCTAATTCGCCTCTGTTTCGTCATGAACTATCATCAATATTTAACAGGGTCCGGCTATTTTAAAGGTCATTGCCGAACTGCAAGATAACAGCTCAATTTGATTTGACAGCGTATTATGACAAATACTGATCGCCCCGGTCCTCGTCAAGAAAACGACGCCACAAAATTGTGGCCCGCGAAGAAACTTGTCGTCGGCATTTGTGCGATCAGCTGTCTGGTGGCTCTGCTCTTCCTGTCTTCACTCCCGACAGATCTCAATACGCAGACAATCCTCGTTCTGTCCATCTATGCCGGACTCATTCTGACTAATCAGTGGCGCGAACGCCGGTGGGGCAAGCTCATCTTTATGACACTGCTTGTTCTCTTGTCGCTGCGTTATTTCATGTGGCGAACCTTCGACACCCTGTCGTTCGAGGATCCAGTCAGTTTCGTGTTGATGATCATGCTCTATTTGGCAGAGGTCTTTGGATTCCTGCTATTCATTCTGGGGCTGATGGTCAACATCATGCCCTTGAACCGCGAGCAGAGAGAAGTCAAACCAGACAGGACGAAGCTGCCAACTGTCGACGTCTTCATTCCGACTTTCAACGAAGAGCCGGAACTTGTGGCCATTACCGTCGCCGCTGCAACGCAAATCGACTACCCGCAGGACAAACTGAAGGTCTATTTACTCGACGACGGGGGAACCCGCCAAAAAACTGAGTCCGGAGATCCCGTTCCTAGAGCAGAAGCGCTGGAAAGGCAGCGCCTGCTGAAAAATATTTGCCAAAGATTTGGCGCCGAATATGTCACTCGCGAAAAGAATGATCATGCCAAGGCCGGGAATTTCAACTCAGCCATGAAAGTAACCAGCGGCGATCTTATTCTCACGCTGGATGCGGATCATGTTCCGACGACGGATATCCTGATGATGACTGTGGGTTTGTTCCAACGCCAGGACAGCCTGTTCATGGTCCAAACACCGCACTTTATGATCAATGCGGACCCCATTGAGCGAAACCTGGATACCTTTCGGCGCATGCCGAGCGAAAATGAGATGTTCTATCGCTCTGTTCAAAAAGGTCTTGATTTCTGGGATGCCACCTTGTTTTGTGGATCTGCGGCTATCCTCCTCAGAAAAGCTCTGGAAGAAAACAACGGCCTCAGCCTGGATACCATAACCGAGGATGCAGAAACTGCCCTGACGCTTCATGCGCGAGGCTGGCATTCAGCTTATGTTGCCCGGCCCATGGTCGCCGGACTTGCTCCGGAAACCTTTTCCAGCCTGATCCTGCAAAGGACACGCTGGGCGCAAGGTATGGTTCAGATCCTCCTGCTCAAGAACCCTCTCCTGATGCCAGGCCTGACGATGGCACAACGTCTTGGCTATCTGTCGAGTTGCCTGTACTGGCTCTTTCCGGTGGCTCGTTTCATATTTCTTGTGGCACCTCTGTGCTTCCTCTTCTTTGGCCTGCACGTCTACAATGTGAGCGGCGCGGAATTTCTCATTTATACAATTCCGCATTTCATTGGATCGATGATCTATTCGACCGTCATGTTCGGGAAAGTGCGCTGGCCACTGATCGGGGCGGTTTATGAGCTGATGCAATCGCTCTATGCGCTGCCAGCAGTGGTCTCAACCTTCATCAACCCACGCAACCCGACCTTCAAGGTCACGCCAAAGGGCGAGATGCTGAAAGAGGATTTTGTGTCGCCGCTTTCGACGCCGTTCTATGCTGTCTTTGCCCTCATAATTCTGGCGTTCGTCGCGGCCGGACTTCGCTGGACCTGGTATCCGGACCAACGGGACGTGATCATGGTCACCGGCATGTGGAACCTTGCGAACTTCGTCGCCCTGCTTATGGCGCTCGGCACATTGCTGGAAAGAAAGCAATTGCGGCTCAACCCGAGAATGCCCGCTGAAATCCCTGCTCGTCTGTTGTTGGGCGGCATTGAGATCCCTGGCCAGGTTGTTGACCTTTCCATGGGTGGCGCACGTTTTATCGCGACGGACGACGTTCCCGATCACCAGACGCTGACAACAAGGGGTGAACTGGTGGTAACGGACCGGCTGAGTGGGAACGACATTTTCATGGATGTATTTCGGATACCGGGGCCCAATATCGGATCATCGCCCGCAGGAGCTTCGCTTGGTATCGGCATCTGCTTTGACGCCACCAATACGCCCTCCTTCCTCAAAATCGTCGATCTGGTTCATGGTGACAGTCAGCGATGGGAAACATACTGGAAGAGAAATGACGGAAATATGATGGTGCTAGAAGCCATCCGCTTCCTTTTGTGGTCCGGGGTCGTCAACTCTTCCCGGCACCTCGGCCTTCTGGCGGGCAAGATCTGGACACGCATGGTCAGCGTTGGTCTGCCAGAGGACAACATCGACGAACCAGCAGCTACGGTTGATTTGACACCTGCAATCGATGCACCACAAAACTGACCGGATGTTCCAGAATTCCTGATCGGTCCTGACGTTATGGAAATTAATATCAATAATTCTGTAGAAACTTGAAATCGTTTAGGTTTTCTCGATTTTTCCAAAGTAAACTCGGCGCGGTAAAGAGAGGTTTCGACCCTTTCGGGAAATACCCAACACGATAATTGTTAGTAGCGGAAAGACACCTGATGATGACAATAAACTGGCACCATACTTCATCAAAGTTGCCTCGGTCGCTGGCGCTTGCCATTGCGGTATCCACGATGTTTTTCGGCACGGCCTTCTCTCAGGAACCGAGCCTGGCTTCTAGTGACAATATCGCTGCAGCCGAGGCGCTTGCCAAAGGTATAGAGGAAACCAGGGCAGGTTATTCCGTTCCGATCAAAAGACTGCGCACTCAAACCGGAAATATAGAACTTCGGCAAAGCCAGTCCCGAGATTCAATTTTTTATGCGGTCGCACCGCAGCTCAAGGTTTCTCAGGTTGCGCTTCACCTTGAATTCATCAATTCCATTTCCCTCATTGATTCCAGATCGCAGATGCGCGTTGTTAACAATGGAACTGTCGTTGCCCAGTTCAAACTTGACCCCTCACAGCCAAATGTCATCGCCAATGTTCTCATTCCTGTTGACATGGTGAAATCGGGCTACAATCAGATTGCCTTCGAAGTTGCTCAACATTACACCGAGCAGTGCGAGGATTATTCCGCACCGGAACTCTGGACACAGATCAATACTGAAAAATCAACCCTCACGGTCAGCGGCGCCGTGGATTTGTCATCACCGCGTCTTTCAAAAATTGATGATTTGATTTCACCTTTTATGGGTGGAGCGCGTGATTTTCTTATTGTCAGTGCCGCAAATGATCTCAGCAATAATACGCTGGCATGGGGCGGCCTCCTTGCGCAAGCGCTTGCCTTGCGCCTGGACTATGTAACACCGAACCTATCCTTCGAGACCGCAAAGTCGCAATCAAGGCCGGAAATTCTGACAGACCTCAATTTTCCTGGCCTTGACCTGTCGACAATCCAGACAAACAACCTTGTTCTGTTTGGCACAGTCGATGAAATGCGTCCGTTTATCTCCGATGATATGGCCGCCTCAATCACATCCGCTTTCGTCGGAACCTTTGCTCTGGACGGCAATCAGGAACAATTCGCGATTGTTGTATCGGGCACAAACGCTGAAGAGGTCGAGCGCGCCGCCCTCGCCTTCAGTCTAAAATCATTTCCGTTTATCGATGATGCAACCATGCTCATCGGTGAGGTCGATATTCCATTTGCCGCCGCCCAGACCCAGTCATCGCAGCTGGAGCCAGACAGTATCTATCGCTTTGATCGGCTTAATTTCAAGACGGTTACGCTGAGCTCGGTTGGTGAGCAAACTGCCTATCTCGACTTTGACCTGCCAGCCGATTTTTATGTGAAGGAAGACGCCAATGTCGGGCTCTCGCTTGACTTCAGTTACGGCGCCGGGTTCCGGGGCGATTCAGTTCTCAATGTTTACCTGAACGGCGAGTTTCAGAGAGCCGTTGGCCTCAACGCCGAGGGCGGAGCCTCTTTCCGTGACTACCGCCTCCAACTTCCCGCGCGCGCGTTCATTCCAGGGCGCAACTCTATTCTTTTCCGCCCGGCTTTCTTCTCGCCCTTTGGCGGACCTTGCATATCTCCTGGCAGAGAAAATCTCATTCTGACACTGTCGGGGTCTTCGGAGATCTCCCTGCCCGATGCAGAGCGCTATGTCCACCAGCCTAACCTCAGCATTTTCAGACGCACCGGATTTCCCTACACCAGTGATATTTCGGGCGCCGATGTGGCCGTACTGGTCACCGACCGATCCGGAGAGAGCGTTAGCGCTGCCTTCACATTGCTTGCGAAATTGAGCCAGATAACCGGCGTATCCATGCACAATCTGTGGACCGGTTTTGATCTTTCCGAGCCAGATAAGTCGCGTCACTTGATTGTCATAGGGACCGTCGACAGTCTGCCGGACGACGCTCTGGAAGGCGCGCCGCTGACGCTAAAAGGCGACATGGCCCTGCCCTATCCGTCACGGTCCGGTGCCATCGCCAATGTCGCTCAGGAAGATTTTTGGGGTGACTTCAATGCCGCCTATCGGGCCATGCGCGGCGACCGCAGCGCACCGGTCAGAGAACACGTCACCATGCACCAGACCGGGGGACTTGGATCCAACAGCATTCTCGTCTCCTATGAAAATCCATTTGCGGACTCAAAGACCCTCACCCTGATAACTGCCGAGACAGGCGATGACCTGCTTGCGAATGTCCAGCATCTGGTGAGCGATGACATGTGGGGCCAACTCGCAGGGGATCTGGCCGTGTGGCAAAAGGACTCAGAGTTCCTGTGGGTGCAAAGGGCCGGCAGTCTCTTTCAGGTTGGCACGATCAATTTCTTTGAATTGATGCGCTATCACCTGGCGCGAGCCCCATGGTGGTGGATTATCGGGTTCGTCATGATTATCCCGATGTTTACACTCTTTGTCCGCGCGCTTCTGAAGGAGAGGCAGCGCCTGAAAGAGATGGTCTGATGGATCGCCATTCAAAAAGACTTCTGTGGACCAGCGCCCTGGTGGTGCCCTGGTTGGCCTTTTCGGCGGCGTCGGGGGAAACCGTCGATGTGGTCTATTCCGATCAAAGTAATGTTTCCTTCGTCGGTGCCACAGATAGTGAAGTCGACCGACTGATCCACTTCTTTGGACTCGAAAGTCCGTGGGCCGAGGCGACGCCTCAAGATAGTTCAGATGATGGTTCGGGCGATGGATCAGGCGATGGTGTTCCCCTGCAACTCCACCGGATCGCAGACCAGATCACAGACCTCTATCAGGAAAAACGCTATGCGGATCTCTTTGGACTGCTGGAAGAAAACCCTGATGTCCGCGCCGCGCGGCCAGAGGTCAATCAGCTTGAAGCCTGGAGTTACTATCATAGCGGAAAACCCAAAACGGCGATGAAGCTGTTTCAGGATCTTTACGTCAAGACGCCATCGGCAGCCCATGCGGCTGGCGTGATCTTTTCCGGCATGCGGGCGGACTACTATACAAAGACCTGGGAGTTCGCCAAAACCCACGGTGGGCCGCTGGTGCAAATCCTGAAGCCAGGTGAGAAACTCTCCGGCGGCGAACCAAAAGACGCCATTGAAAAAACACAGGCTGATTTTCTCAATGGCTGGCTGCGTGCAGCGCTTCAGTATGAAAAATTTCAGACCGCAGACAAGGTTGCCCGTCTTCTTGGATTTGACGGCGCCGACGAGATCAAGGCTGAAATGCTGATCGGCTATGGCTGGCAGGCGCACAAGGCAAAGGACCTTGAAAAGGCTGCAATCTATTTCAGCAAGGTCGCCAGCCTCAAGGCTTCTGCAGCACAGGACACGGAGGCTCGCTATGGCCATGCGCTGACCCTGCGAGAGGCAGGCGATTTGGCGGCCAGCGAAAACATTATCAAATCGACGTCACATCCAGACCAGCGAATGGCGGCGCTACTTGGCGAGATCACTTTGCAGCGCGGATACACCGCGTATGAAGCGAAGAGTTACGCGGCAAGTCTGGACCTGGCGCGCTCCGTCAAGTCTGCGGAAAACGAGCCTCGGACAGCATGGATTCTTGAAGGCTGGTCGTTGCTCAACCTCGAGCGCCATGAAGAGGCCGCCGACGTCTTTGTTCCGGCCTATCGAAAACTGCCAGATCAGGAAAGCGCCGACGGTGTTACTGCATCCCTCATGGCGCTTGGTCGACGCGGCGACATTGTCAGTCTCTCCAGAGAGATCGACGGACCGCTGAAGCCGCCGCCGGAAGAAGCCGATGAGGGTAGCACCGCCTACGTCATGAGTGACGGCGAGCGGGCATTTTATCGCGGTGATTATGCCATGGCGACGGCCTTCAAACCGGAGCTTGGCGAGACTCTTAAGCCGTGGCTTGGTGTGACACTCAGCTATCTATCCAGAGATGGCGATGACGGTCTCGGCAGGCTCGACATGTCAGGCAGCAAGGCCTCCTATAATCTCACGGACAAACGGCTTCATGTTCGTGCCGAGTTTGAAGTCCTGCATGTGGATGCAGGATCTGCTCCAGCTAACCCGGAGCTATCCGGCTTTGCGGCGCTTACGAGCGTAAGACCCTATGCAGCGACGTTTGACGATACGGTCGTTCTGCCTTCGCTCCACTTCCGCAACGAGGGGGACTGGGGCACGGACGTTTCGGTCGGAACCTCCCCGCTCGGCGGTGAAGTCGGTGCGACCATCACAGGGCATTTGGACGTCATCCATTCGCAGGGCGGTGGCAGGTACAGCGCCGGGATCCATCGCAGGACAATCTACGAATCGCTGCTTTCGATTTCCGGCATGAAAGATACTGTAACCGGAACGTCCTGGGGCGGCGTTGTTGAGACAGGCGTGCACGGCGACCTCTATCAGCCCCTCGGCAAGGGCTTTGCCGCGGTTGCAGAGGGTCGCTGGGGCGAGCGGACGGGTCGTTACGTGGACACCAATCAAACCCGTTTCTTTAATCTCGGGGCAGTCTACAGCTTTGATGCAAAAGGCTTCACCTATCTTGCTGTCGGTCCTTCGTTTCAATACACAAGTTTTGACAAGAACAGATCCTTCTTCACCTTTGGCCACGGCGGCTATTACAGCCCCGCAGAGGTTCACGCGACATCCCTCAATTTGAACTTCATGACCGAGGAAAGTCGGGACTGGATTGTGCGCGGCTCAGCCTCGGCCGGTTACGAAGAGGCGGAAAACGATGCCGCACCCTATTACCCGCTTTATTCACTGCCCGGCGATCCGGTCTACCTGGCGTCATCGTCAGAAGGGTCCACCTTTGCCCTGGAGACCGTGGCAGCGCGGCGTCTCAACAGCTTTGTCATTGGAGAGATTGGTGCCTACGGCATTGATTCCGAGGGATACTCGGAGGCAGGCCTCTTCCTGAAACTGCGCGTCAGCCGTGGCAAGCGCTCGAAAGTCTGGCGGACCGATCTCACAGAAGATCTCCATCGCCGTTACGATTGAGCGCTTTTTGAGCTATTCCAATCGGTCAGGTAGACATGCGGAACCAATTTCCAGATGTGATTTCCTGGCTGTTCACAAGATATTGATCCGGGTTTCCCGGAAACTCCATCAGCGAAACCTACTTAGATAACAAGCTTTCTGTTGCAGGTGCATACTTCGGTACATACGGCGGAAATCTTTGTGGATGAGCCCCCGATGAATACAGTTAGTAAATCCTTAGTGGCTTAAATGCTAGATTCGCCTTGTTTCTCAGGATCGAATTAAAGTTAGAGCGGTCGCTTACCAATTCCATTCTGATTGTTAAAACTCCTGATAGATTTTGATAACCGACGGCGCCCGCTCGCTAAATTTTGACAAGATGGGACAGTAACATGAGGTCAGAACAACCAGATCTCAGACACCAGGGTGATGCCCCGGCGAACAAAACGTCGGCACCCAAAGATCTGCAACGTTTCTTTGGCGAATTTCACACTGGTGTCCCGCGCTCACAACTGGTCCGTCTGGCAGAGCAAACGCCGGTCAACACCTGCATTACAATTGTCACAGTCGTTCTGACGGTATCTCTCCTTTACCCACATATTCCATCTCGCTGGGCTTTTCCGTGGGCTGCGATTCAGATTGGCCTTCTTGCCCTTGTGATTTATCGATGGCAGCGTACACAAAGAAAATTCCACGGCACCAATCGGCTCGATATGCGTCCAACACGGAGCGGGCTTATGCATGCTGTCGCCTGGGCTGCTCTTTCCGGCAGCACCTGGGGGGGGCTGATAGCCTTTCTTCCCTCCTTGCCGCCACTTCAGGAACTGGCAACTATCATGATCATCGGCGGAATGGTCGCCGGGGCATCCTCGACACTGGCCGCTGTGCCACAGGTGGCGATGACCTTCATTTTGACCTGCACTGCACCTGTGGCCTACTATTTTGCCTTTGCGGGTGACTCAGTGAGAAGCACACTGGCAATGATGACTGTGGTATTCGCTGCGGCCATGTTGGCTACGACCAGGGTGGTTTATTTGTCATTGATCCGGCAGCTTGAGGCCGAGAACCTGTCGGAAACTTTCCGAGCTGCGCACCTGCAGCAGACGATTGCGTCAATCACAAATATGGAATCCGATGTCCAAAAATCCTTGGGGACCTGCCTTGACGAAATCTGTGCATATTTGAATTGGCCCCTTGGCCATTTGTACCTGTTGGAGGAGGATGGTTCAGGCTCCCTCCGCTCCCCGAACATCTGGCACATGGATGATGTCGAGCACTTCGAAGATTTCCGTCAGCTCAGTGCAAAGGCTACCGTGAGACCCGGATGTGGTCTGGCCGGGGGGGCTGTTGAAAGCTGCGCCCCGATTTGGCTCGAAGACCTTGATGGCCTGGCAGATTTCGGTCGCAGATATCAGGCCCGGCAGGCCGGGATTAAGTCAGGTTTTGCATTTCCTGTGCTGGTCAAGAACCAGGTTGTCGCCGTTCTGGAGTTCTTTTCTACAGAACTTTCTGCACCCGACACCCGGATGTTGGAGAAAATGGCCCCGGTCGGGATCCAGATCGGACGCGCCATCGAGCGCCACCGGGCTGGAGAGGCGCTGAAGAAAAGCGAATTACGCCTCAGGGCGTTGGTCGACATTTCAGTCCAGGGTATCGTGGTTCACCAGGCTGGAACTCCTCTTTTTGTCAACGAGGAATGCGCACGTATATACGGCTATTCAAAAGATGAACTTTTGAACCTTGGATCGATTTTCGAGTTAGTCCATGTTGATGACCGGGAACGACTCGGGGATTATACGCGGGCCAGAAGCGTCGGCACGTTCGCCCCGGACACGTATGAATATACCGGCGTCCACAAGGATGGTCGCGATATTCCCCTTCTTACACGGTCTGCAGTGATCGAGTGGGACAACAAGCCAGCGGTCATTGCGACTCTGTTCGATTTGAGCGATCTCAAACAAGCCGAGTCTGATTTGCTTCAGAGCGAACAAGCGCTCCGGGTGCGAGTAGATAAACTTGAAGCGGCAGAGATTGAATTAAAAAGTCAGGAGCACGACCTGCGCACCCTGAATGATGATCTCGTCTCTGCGCGCGACCGAGCCGAAGCGGCGAACCGGGCAAAATCGGCATTCTTGACCTCCATGAGCCACGAGCTTCGCACTCCGCTAAACGCGGTCATTGGGTTTTCAGAATTGCTTAAGAACGAGACCTTTGGGCCGATCGGCAACACCAGATACAAAGAATACGCCTCCCTCATACAAGCGTCAGGCGCGCACCTGCTGGCATTGGTAAACGAGGTGCTTGATCTTGCCGTAATCGAGTCCGGAAAAGAAAAACTCAATGAAACTGAAATTGATGTTGCGCAGGTTGCTAAATCTGCCCTCGATTCTGTAACCCCGCAAGCCAGTGAGAACGGTATTTTACTATCGCTCAATCTCAAAGACGACCTGCCTTTGCTGTATGCAGACAAGCGCAAACTCAAACAGATTCTGCTAAACTTGCTGTCAAATGCCGTCAAATTTAATGTGCCCGGTGGCAGCGTGTCACTAACGGCCCACGTCGATGTCGAAGGCTTTGTCTTGTCTGTCGCAGATAAGGGAATCGGTATAGCGGAAGAAGATATCCCCAAGGCCCTGAGGGGCTTTGAGCAGATAGATGGGAATCTCAATCGCAAGTATGAAGGTGCAGGCATCGGCCTGACGATAACGGCCGCCCTTGTGGACTTGCACCGCGGTAACATAGGGATCGAAAGCGAAATTGGGCAGGGCACCACGGTTACTGTTCGGTTTCCCGCAAGTCGCGTAGGAAGGCAGGAGCGTCTACCAGAAGCCATGTCTGACGATATTGAAGATGCAGCCCGCCGAGCCATTCGGTAGTTCTAGTTTTTCTTGCGCCCGGGACCACTCTTCCGTCCGGCGATCTTTCTTCATGAACAAGTAGCGAACGGGGAGTCCGGTCAGGCTGCATCGTGCATATTTGACTGGTCTTTCTTGCCGGGGTCCGCTTCTTCTGCGATTGCTTCAAGAGCATCCTTTGAGGCCTCAACAATCTCTGCCGCAATATCGCCGCCGAAGATGCCGGGCAGCGGCGTATTGACATCATGTCCGACCGGGGCGACCCGAGGCAGGGCGATGCGAACTGTTGTCCCCTCACCCACTTCACTCGTCATGACAAAACTGCCGCCGTGAAGTTCCGTCAGCGACCGAACCAGGGCAAGACCAAGACCCGTCCCGACTTTGGAGCGATCATTCGCGGCGAAGCCGGAGGCGTTCTTGACCTGTTCAAAGGGCTTGCCCAACCGGCCGAGGTGACGCGGGTCAATTCCGATCCCGGTGTCGGCGACCTCGAGAATCTGGAAGTCATCCTCCATATAGAGGGAGATTGTCAATTCTCCGCCGGGGCGGGTAAACTTGATAGCGTTTGACAGGAGGTTCAAAAGGATCTGCTTGCACGCCCGTGGGTCGGCCTCAATCCGCGGCAGACTTTCCGGCAGATTGACATGCAGCCTGACCTTGGCGTGTTCCATCTGGAGACGCACCAGACGCAGGCAATTTTCGATAATCACAGGGAAGAAAATCGATTCGTGATCGATGGAATATTTGCCAGCTTCAATCTTCGAAATATCGAGCAGGTCATTGATCAACTCGAGCAGATGGTTGCCGGATGAGTGAATGAGGCTTGAATATTCCAGGTATTTCTCGTTGCTCATGGGACCGAACATCTCGCGCTTCATGATGTCGGAGAAACCATTGATGGCGCTGAGCGGCGTTCTGAGCTCATGGCTGACATTGGCGAGGAAATGAAGCTTGGACCGACTGCCCGCCTCGGCCAGTTCGCGGGCGTGAATGAGTTCCTGCTCATATTGCTTGGCTCTGGATATATCTCGCGCGACGGCAATAATCTCGAAGCTCTCCTCATCCGCAATCTTCGCCTTGGAGAGTGTATTGAGATAATACGCCGGACCCATCAGCTCCGCACGATTGGCGGTGGTGACCGGACGACAGCGCATTTCAAGCCAGATATAGTCGCCGTTCTTGTGCTGCATGCGAAACTCGATGCTGGTGTCCTCGCCAAAATGGCTGGCTCGCGACAGGGCAATCTCGACGTGCTTGCGATCGGCCCTGTGGATCAACTCACCCGGCTTTGCGGCCAGCATTTCGTCAGGCGTATAGCCAAGCATTTTCCTGCAAGCCTTTGAGACAAACGCCATGGACCCGTCCGGGCGATGGCGGATGATCATGTCCAGAGCGTTATCAGCCAGGAAACGGTAGCGATCCTCGCCAGCTTTGGCGTCTCTTTCAGCGCGCTGATGCAGCCGTTGAACGCTCATGGCGACCGCCCCGGCATAGATCATGGCGGCCAGTGTTGAGGCGGTGAACAGCAGCGACCAGTTCGCGGTCTTGACCTGGCTTTGCGGCATCAGACCGAAATGTGTCAGACCATAGAGAAGCGTGATGCTCAGGCAGCCAAGACCAATGGACAGAGCGGTCAAACCCTTGCGCCTTGAGAGCGAAGCCTCAATCGGTATTATGACAAACCATGCGATCAGGAATGAATTGAGGCCACCGGTGAAAACCATCAACCAGGTAAGAAGTCCCGTCAGATTAATGACGGCAATCAAATGGGCATGGGCGAGCGACATGCCGAAGCGCGGTGCAAAGGCAAGCGCCAGCGGCGCCATCAACCATGCAAAGGCGATCCATACAATCGGGCTCGGCCAGCCGGCATAATAGATAAACACCGGGAGAACCAGACCAGCGACAAGGCCACCGGTAAAGTTTGCCGTCGTGAACGAATAGACGCGGTCGCGCATCCTTGCGTCGCCGGAAGGATACGGATCAAAAATCGTTCTGAAGAAATCGTTTACGCGTCTTATCACTCTTGTCGCCATTAACGTTGGAGTTACCATACTTACCTGAGGGTTAATTTGCGCCCTGAGTCTTAACGATTCCTGAATCAAATCCGTGTTTTTTGGCCTTGGAAAAGATCATGAGATTCAATAGGTTATGCATATTGTACTGATTCTATTTGTGGATAACTCTGAAGCCAATTCACTGTTTGGTAAATTTTTTGACTGAAACGCCCGCTCTCGCGTTGCTCAAGAATCGATTCCGTTCAGTCGAATTTGGAGAAAATTGCTCCTTTCAAAGTTACGCCGCCTTAAAAGTTCGATGGTGTAGTGGGTTTGGTTCGGGGCTCCTGTTGATCGTGATCTCGCGGTTCCGGGAGCCAGAAGTTCAAATAACTCGGTCCTGACAGAACGAAAGCTGTCAGCCGGGAGGGAGTGACACCGTGATGCCATCCACATGTAAAATTGCGTATCCAACACTATCCACAACACTATCCGGTGGTCGTGCCACGAAACGGTCAATGCTTGTCCTGATACCGGCGCTCGTCCTGGGCATGAGCGGATTTGCTCAGGCTGCGGATAAACCTGCCGCTAAAGAGATTCAGATTGCCGATGCATCGGCAACCAAATCCGGCGGGCTTGCCACAGGCGCTGCCATGAAACGGTCGCTGTCCGAAGATGGATCAAATATTGTTGCGCTGGTGGCTGAATATGACAGCTGGCGCCGCGACCTGATTGTCATTGCACAGGGTGATGTCAGTTCTGTCTCAGTCAAACATGCGCATCAGCGCCTTGCCTCGCGCAATTACAAATCCATGGCAAAAGCCTGGGTTGCCTATCAGGCTGCGGTTGCCTCTCGCACACCTGCCTTCAACAAGGAAATGCAGAAGGGTGCAAAGCGCAATGCGGGCACGTTTCTGGCGTCGCTCGACACTACGCCGGACAAGGCCCTGCAGTTCAAATCATCCGGCAAGGCCTCGCAGGCCGTCATCCGTAATATCAGCGCTGAATCCGCGCAATTGACCGAGATGGGCAATTCGTTCCGCAAGGCTGCCATCGACATGCAGCAATCAAAGCCCGCCTCCCTCACGATCAACAAGACGACGATGAACCGGTTTATTGATCCGGGGCGCGGCGACAATCTGATCCTTGCCGGTGCAAACGGCGCGATCCATCAGGACCCGCGCGCCAATGCGAAAGCACGCCCGATGCTGGGCCAGATGCTGACGCTGGCCGCTCACATGAGCGTCAACGAGCCGACGGGCCAGAGCTACGGTGCATCGACGGCGACCCTTGTTGAAAATAAAAAGGGCGAGCGCTGCCTCAAATGGGCCAAGCTCAACCTTGCCCAGTGTCTCGCGGCAACCCGCAACACATCAGAAGAAGCCTTCTGCACCGGGCGCCACGCCCTGAGCGAAGTCTCCGCCTGCTGGAGTTATATGGCCGGGCCGACGGGCGCGGCTTCTTAAGCCAGGGAAATTCCAAAGTGATTGAGGGGAGCTTTCGAGCTCCCCTTTTTTATGTTTGTAAGCCCGGACGGTTGGCGCAGGACAGATCTTCCGTCGAGTCAGGGATCAAACTGTTATCATTGGCCCCATATTGATTGACTACACAGTCCCAACTTCATAAGTAATATATCTATGGTTGAATTTCGCCTTAGAGAAAACCAAGATGAACAGATCCGCTTCACCCTCCCTGCGTGGCTACAGCTATCAGTTTCACAAGTCCATCCTACTGGTCTTGGGACTTCCGAATGACGACGATTCTGTCACCATTGAGAACATAGAAGATGTCGATGTTAATTCCGCAGCGGGAGTAAATGCCGTTCAGGTCAAATACCTTGAATCCAAAAAACTCATACCATCCTCGGTTAAAGAACCAATATCGAAAATGCTGGCCGATTTCTGTAAAAGACTGGGAAAGAAAGAGCTTTCGCGTTACACGCTCTTTGCCCATTTCGGCAATGACTCTGGGAATGATGACTTTATTGGGAAGGCATCTTTCATTAAAGAATGTTGTGACGCCGTCACCGATGACAAAAACTCCGACGTTCAGACTGTCGACAGTCTGACAGTCGAGGCCTTTTTCAAAAGGTTTTCCTTGGAAATAGGGGGGAAATACGATGACTTGGTTCAGGAAACTAAAGCGCGAATTGGCGAAGTACTGGACGCTACAGCCGATGAGGTAGAAGCATTCTATTACCCGTGCGCTCAAAATCTAATTTTTGAACTCGCAACGCGAAGAGCGGACATCGACAGAGTAGTCAGCAAGGCAGATTTTCTATCCGAAATTTCTCAGAAGCGTTACCTGTACGGAATTTGGAAGCGAATCGAAGAAGGCAAAGACACCTATATCAAGGACATTAGAAAGAAGCTCAAGACTAGCTTTCGACCAAACCAAAATAGACTACTCTACGTCGCTCCAAACCGAATGAAAATTGAAGGCGGATATGGAACCTTCAATCTATTGAAGGACATTGCGAGTCTTTACGGGCTGACCGATAAACGAGAAGATCGCCAACCAATAACTCTTGTCTTTGATACCACACCTGAAGATCTCTTGGACCTCAAGGGACTGCTCGTGGACAAGGCGATTTTATTTAACGATGGATATGAGGAGATCAAGTTCAGCACAGAATGTTTCAACATCCATCCTGTCAAAAACATCAAGGACAATCAAAAGAACATAATTATGCGAGCAAGTTACGAACTTCGGGTCTGCGGAGCAAACACTTTTATTGAACACAGCCCCAACATCGACAAATATGATTCCGCGGTAATCGTCGCCAAATCAATTCCAAGCGGCATGGACAAGACAACTACCTTCCACATTACTGGAATTGAGACCTTCTCTGACCTACTAGAAATTCTCAAATAGAGGAAAACGGATCGTGCAAGAATCATACTCAATAATCAGTATTTCGCCTAACCTCATTCAGCTCGAAGTAACTGACCTCGCGGCATTTGCGTCTGACGACGACAATAAGTTTTCCATTGGCAGCTACTTAAAGATTACGGATGGCAATGATCTTTCAGTCATTGCAATTGTTAAGAGCTACCGAATAAAGGACCCCACACCGACACATCCGATGTCGGAACCTGGCGCCGCCAGATCCTTTGTTGTCGATTCACAACCTGTCGGGCTTATTGAAAATGGCAAGTTCAAACGCGGCGGTAAACAAATCACGATCCCCCCTACCAGTGTTGAAATAGCCGGCAAAGATGTCTTTGAGCAAATCTACAGCAAACAAGACGACGCCACATGTTTTGAAATCGGCGCTCTTTCCATGAACCCAGAAATTCGAGTACCAATTGATGGCGATAAGTTCTTTAGCAAGCATGTCGCAGTGCTTGGCTCGACGGGATCAGGAAAGTCCTGCACCGTTGTCAAAATTCTTCACGAATCAATGAAACCTGATGATGAACAATCCAAAAGTGGAACACTGAACAACTCTCATATCGTGTTATTTGATCTTCATGGAGAATATAGCTCCGCATTCGAAACGGCTAACATGATTGATGTTGATAGTCTGGCTCTTCCGTACTGGCTCATGAATGGTGAAGAACTGGAAGAAATCTTCATTGAAAGCAATGAGGCCAATTCCCACAATCAAATTTCTCAGTTTCGCCATGCCGTGATAGAAAATAAGAAACGCTACAACCAGAAAATGACTGATCTAACTTATGACACGCCGGTCTATTTTAGCATCAACGAAGTTCATAACTACATACAAAACTTGAACAAAGAGGTCATCGGCAAAGCCCCAGGAGAAGGTCTACCAAAACTCTTGGACGGGACATTAGTTAAATGCCGCGAAGACTACTACTTTGACAAAACCCAGGAATTTGTGCCAACCAATAACTCAGCGGCGACCAAAGCAAATGTCGGACCATTTAGCGGTGATTTTGACCGTTTTGTTAGAAGACTTGAAACCAAGTTGAACGATGACCGATTGAAGTTTTTGTTGAGGCCGTTGAAAGACGATGGAACGGAATATTTGACGTCGGATCTCGATACTCTGTTGCAGTCTTTCATCGGCTACAAACCTGGTCATCGTTCCAATATGACAATTATCAACCTTGCCGGAATACCGTTCGAGGAAACGAGCATAGTCGTTTCTCTTGTGAGTCGACTACTTTTCGAGTTCTCCTTCTACTTTAAGGCTCTCAGCCGAGTTGAGGGAACCACCGAAAGTGACGTTCCAATCCTTGTCGTGTATGAGGAAGCCCACAAGTATGTTCCAAATAGTCAACTCGCCAGATACTCGTCTGCGCGAACTTCGATTGAGAGAATTGCAAAAGAAGGTCGAAAATACGGTATCTCACTGATGATTGTGAGCCAACGACCATCGGAAATTTCCGATACGATCTTCGCTCAATGCAACAATTTTGTTGTAATGCGATTGACAAATCCGGCTGATCAAAATTATGTGGCCAGACTACTTCCCGATACCATTAGCAACGTAACAGACAATCTTCCTGCGCTTGAACAGAGAGAGGCAATTCTTATCGGTGATGCTGTGAACATACCGTCAGTCGTTGTTGTCGATGATGTGGATCCAAAACCAAAATCAGAAGATGTTGGCGTTCTCACTGAATGGCGAAAAGACTGGTACGAGGTTGCCTTCGCCGATCTCACAAAGCGAGTGCAACGACAGTAATATTGGCTAGCTATCCTCGCTCCAGAGTCACAAAGCTGAACTGCACCCCTGACTTCTCATCCGTCTGTACATCTGATCTTGCGACCTCTTTCCACTCCGGCCCGAGTTCCGGGAAGAATGCGTCGCCCTCCACTTCCAGGTCCACCTCGGTGAGATAGATCCGGTCGGCTTCGGGCAGGAAGGCTTGGTAGATTTGTGTGCCGCCGATGACCATGACTTCATCGGTGCCGGTGATCTCGGCGACCATGCGACCGGCCTTGAGGGCGACCTTGATATCCTCGACGTGTTCGACGCCTTCAACTTCAAAGTTCGGATCGCGGGTGAGCACCAGGTTGGCGCGGCCTGCAAGCGGTTTGCCGATGGACTCATAGGTCTTGCGGCCCATGATGACGGGCTTGCCCATGGTGGTTTGTTTGAAGAACTTCATGTCGCCGGAGAGCTTCCACGGCAACGTGTTGCCCCGGCCGATCACGCGGTTTTTCGCCATGGCGACAATCAGGGAGATCGTGACCATGGGACTAAGCCAAAATCCCGGCGGCGACGAGCCCGACCACCAAAACAGTCAGGAGCGCCCGCAGCGCGATCGCGTCAAACGGCAATGGGGGCTTTGATGCCGGGGTGTGCTTCATAGTTTTCAAGTGTGAAGTCCTCGTATTTGAAGCTGAAAATATCCTTGATATCCGGATTGATCTGCATGGTCGGCAAGGCGTGTGGCTGGCGCGTCAGTTGCTGCGCAGTCTGATCCAGATGATTGAGATAGAGATGGGCGTCGCCCAGGGTGTGAATGAAATCGCCAGCTTCAAGCCCTGTGACCTGCGCCAGCATCATGGTGAGAAGTGCGTATGAGGCGATGTTGAACGGCACGCCGAGAAAAACATCGGCGCTGCGTTGATAGAGCTGACACGAGAGCCTGCCCTCGGCGACATAGAACTGAAACAGGCAATGGCACGGCGGCAGCGCCATCTTGCCAACTTCAGAAACATTCCATGCACTGACGATATGGCGGCGGCTGTCGGGATTGGTCTTGATCTGCTCGACAAGCTCGGCGATCTGGTCTGTGGTGGTGCCGTCCGGGTTTGGCCAGGAGCGCCACTGGTGACCATAGACGGGCCCGAGATCGCCTGCCTCGTCGGCCCATTCATTCCAGATGGAAACACCGTTATCGTTGAGATATTTGATATTGGTGTCCCCTGCGAGGAACCACAGCAGCTCGTGGATGATAGATTTCCTGTGCAGCTTCTTGGTGGTCATCATCGGGAAGCCATCGGCGAGGGCAAAGCGCATCTGGTAGCCGAAGACAGATTTCGTCCCCGTGCCCGTGCGGTCGCCCTTCCGGACGCCGTTGGCCTCGATATGGCTCAAAAGATCAAGATACTGCTGCATGGCTTTGTGATGCCACGATTCGGCTCTGGCAAAGTCCAATATCGGTCCCAATTCAGGCCCTTTAAATTACTTAACCCGGGTGCTATATAAGGGACGTGCCGGTGTTACCGGATATGGCGATAAACGAACATGTAATAAACGGATTGGACCCGGGGGCGGTACCCGGCGCCTCCACCATTTTTCCCACTTATCAGGGATTCTCGGGGGCGAAACAGGATCGACAAACGTGTAAAGATGTATCTTTCGCTCGACATGGCACCATCGTATCGGGCCATTTTTACAAGTGCCAATGATAATGAAATGGTACTTGCTGCCTAATAGGTAGCAAGGGGTTCGGGAGGCACCTCGCAACAGAAGCCTCCCACTTTATTTGCAAGTCCCGGAGTTCCGGCCCCGGGGATCTGCGATGCCCGTGTGAGATCATATTTGCCATAAATTAACCAGGATCGGCAATTATGTTCCAAAAGCGGGATGGAAAAACACATGGACTACCAGGGCTTTAATACCGATATGCCACATGACCAAATGAGATATGATCGCCTGACCCAGGATGCCATGCGCGGCGTTGTGCGCAAGGCTCTGGAAAAGGTCCAGGAGGATGGCCTTCCAGGAGAGCACCACTTCTTCATCACGTTTATGACCCAGGCAAGAGGCGTTGAAATCTCCGATGTTTTGATGGGTCGTTACCCTCAGGAAATGACGATTGTCATGCAGCATCAATTCTGGGGCCTCGAGGTCACCGAGAAAGAATTTCAGATCGGCCTCACGTTTAACAAGATGCCAGAGCGTCTCAAGATCCCGTTCTCTGCGGTCAAGGGCTTCTTTGATCCCAGCGTTCAGTTTGGCCTACAGTTCCCGATTGAGGGAGAAGCCGATCTTATCGGCAAGGCGATTGACACTGTGATTTCTGAAGACGAACTTGACGGGCAGGTTGGCGTGACGAGCGAAAGCCTGCCGGGCGAAGTCGTAAGTCTCGACACGTTTCGCAACAAGTAGCTCTGTCGCAAGGCTCACTCTCCTCGCCGGACGTGCAATAGCTCCTCGGATGCGTTAATCCTCTGCCTCAGACAAAACGTGTGAGGACATCCATGAGCGAAGAAAAACCGCGCCGCAGCGACGACGAGGTCGTTGCCACCTTCCGAAAAGCCAAATCCCGGGCAAAATGCTCCGACGAATTGCAGATGCGCGTCGAAAAAGTCTGTCAGGCCGAGCAGACGGTAGAATTCTCCTTTGTCGGTAAGGAACAATGGACCAACCCCATGGGCACCGTCCAGGGCGGCTTTATGGCGGCGATGCTGGATGATGCCATGTCCGTTACCGGCGTTGTCGGTGCCAATTTCACGAAAGTGATGCCAACCCTTGAGTTCAAGGTGAGCTTTCTGCGCCCTGCTCCGCCCGGCGCGTTCCGGGTTGTCGGCCGCTGGGTCCGTTTGGGCAAATCTATCGGCTTTATGGAGGCCGAGCTCTTTGATGCCGCAGATAATCTTGTCGCCAAATCCTCCGGCACGGTGACGCCCCGCCCGATCCCTGGCAGAGAGTGACATACCAACCGGAGAAACCTCTTGCCCCCGGGAGCAACTGGCGCGATAAAACCGCCAAGCCTCTTGCAATACAAGGACGCCGCAATGACTGCTACACGCACCGAGACCGACAGTTTTGGCCCGCTTGACGTTCCCGCCGATAAATACTGGGGCGCACAGACCCAGCGCTCGCTCGGCAATTTCAAGATCGGCGGCGAAACCATGCCGCTGCCACTTGTGCGCGCCCTCGGTGTTGTCAAGCGCTCGGCAGCCCTTGCCAATATGTCCCTCGACAATCTCGATGAAAAAACCGGCCACGCGATTGTCCAGGCCGCCGACGAGGTCATCGCTGGCAAGCTCAATGATCATTTCCCGCTGGTCGTCTGGCAGACCGGCTCCGGCACCCAGTCCAACATGAATGCCAATGAGGTCATCTCGAACCGCGCTATTGAAATTCTCGGCGGCGAAATGGGGTCGAAAGATCCGGTTCACCCCAATGATCATTGCAACAGATCGCAATCATCAAATGACACATTCCCGACCGCCATGCATATCGCAGCAGGCGAAGAAGCGCACCGCACCTTGATACCGGCGCTGAAACATCTGCACGGTGCGCTCAAGGCAAAGTCCGAGGCCTGGTCGGGTATCATCAAGATTGGCCGGACGCATTTGCAGGATGCAACACCGCTCACCCTGGGCCAGGAGTTCTCCGGATACGCCGCGCAGATTGCCTATGCCATTGACCGGGTCGAAGGGTCCCTGCCGCGCATGTACCAGCTGGCTCAAGGCGGCACGGCCGTGGGCACCGGGCTGAATGCCAAGCCAGGCTTTGCCGAAAAGTTCGCCGAGGAAGCTGCGAAAGTCACCGGTGTTCCCTTCGTCACCGCGCTCAACAAGTTCGAAGCGCTCGCCGCCCATGACGCGATTGTCGAAATGTCCGGCGTGATGAATACCATCGCAACGGGTCTTTTCAAGATCGCCAGCGATATTCGCCTGCTGGGATCCGGCCCGCGCTCCGGCCTTGGTGAACTCTCCCTGCCGGAAAACGAGCCAGGCTCGTCCATCATGCCCGGCAAGGTCAACCCGACCCAGTGTGAGGCCATGACCATGGTCTGCACGCAGGTGATGGGTAATCACATGACGGTGACCATAGCCGGCAGTCAGGGACATATGGAGCTCAATGTCTTCAAACCGGTCCTGATCTATAACCTTTTGCAATCCATGCGGCTTATCGCCGATGCGTCGGTCAGTTTTACCGACAATTGTGTCGTGGGCATCGAGGCCAACGAGAAAACCATCGCAGATCTGATGGCACGCTCGCTCATGCTGGTCACAGCGCTTGCACCGAAGATTGGCTACGACAACGCGACCAAAGTCGCCAAGACCGCCCACAAAAACGGTACCACCCTCAAAGAGGAAGCCGTCGGCCTTGGCTTTGTCACCGAGGAAGAGTTTGATGCGGTGGTTCGCCCTGAAGACATGATCGGGCCGAAGTAGAATCCCTATGGACCGCCCGGCAAAACGCTCCGTCACGCTTTCGGGTCACCGAACCAGCGTGACCCTTGAAGCCGCCTTCTGGGACGCACTGAAGGAAATTGCCGACAAGCGCGGTTTATCCGTTAACGAATTGATTTCAGAAATAGATGGCCAGCGCCTGGCCTCGGGCGGGCTCAGCGGCGCGGGGCTTTCAAGCGCCATCCGCATCTATGTGCTGGAATGGTTTCGGAAGGGCTAGAGTGTTATTGATTATCCGGCGCCGCCAGGTCATCCAGTTCTTCTGCCGTCACTGATACTCCATCAGAACCGGGCAGAGCGGGCATTTCTGTCGTCTGACTGGATAGCAACCAGGCTTCGGTAAACTTGAGCACCAGTTCCTCTGCATCCCAAACCGTTTGCGGCTTCTTCAAGGGGCCCGAAAGCGCGCTGCGGAATTTTGGCAGATCTTTGTAATCCGTCAGATCGATCACCGTACGACCCTTCATGGAAAGACTGGCCAAATCGATCTCACCTTCCCCGGTCAGGCTGCCACCCTCCAGTGCGCCGACCAGCGAAATGGCTCTGAGCTTGCCATCAGCAAGGGTCATCTCCGCCTCGAGATTTGTGTATTTGGTGGCACCGCTTGACAGAGCCCCTTCGACAACAAGCCTCGCGCCCAGTTCGCCGGATGCGTCTTTGAGACCTGCAGAGAAGCCCGGCAGATCAAAGCCGCGCGCCGTGCCATTTGACGCTTTGAGGCCCAGCATCCCGGCCGAGTTTTCAACCAGCGATTTCCAGGATTTGCCATCAGCCGAAACCGAGAACGACAGGTCGCCCTGTCCGGTCAACCCGCGCGTCCCCAGCGCGGCTGCGAGGAACTCTTGAAGATTGAGGTCGCGGGCCTTGCCTTCTGCCGATGCGATGAGGCCGGTTTTACCCTCGCGAAGTTCGACATCCCCTTCCCAGGTTCCGCCGAAAGCCTGAGCATCACCAATATCGAGGCTTAATCCGCCTGATTTCACTTGCGCCTTGAGGCTCGCAGTCGGCACCGTAATGCCGCCGAGCACTGTGTCCTTCAGTGACAGAGCCAGAGCGCCCGAGGTTTTCTTCGGTATCGCGAAGTCGAAGGTCCTGGTCGACCATCCATCACTGCCATGGGGTGCAAGCAGTGCGAGTTTTTCGCCTGACAGCTTGAGATCGAAGACCTGACCGTTATCCTTTTGCGTAACGCTGCCACTGCCAGCCAAAGATGCAGAACCAATCCGGAGCGCCATATTCTCAAACGTTGTGACCTTTGGCTGCACGTTCAAATCCACGCCAAGCGTCACTGCGCCCTTGTTCTCGATCAGCCCGGTGAGTGTTTGCGACCACGGCGAGGCTGCGCCGAATGTCGTCAGGAGCGCGCTCAGCTGCGGCGCCTCTGCTTCCAGTTTCGCGGCAACCAGGGCCTTGCCTGATAGATCACTGGCATCGCCCGCGATCTTATAGGTAACCTTGCCAACTTCACCCTTGCCATCAAAGGTCAGGTTGAAGGTATCGGCGAAGAGTGTCTGTGCACCGCCAAGAGATCCCTCATAGGCAAGACCTTTTGCGGTTGCGACGACAGCACCGGACGCCTTGCCACTTGCAACGTCAAATTTTGCCGTCGCCTTGAACATCGGGTTTCCGGCGCAGCCAGGCATTGTCACACCGGAGCGTTTTTCAACAAGAGAGCACAGCGCCAGACCTTTAGCGTCAAGACGCATCTTGCCGGAAAGGAGACCGCCTGCATCTTTCGAGAGCTTGCCGCGCAACCGTAGATCGGGCGTGCCATAGACCTGCAGATCTTCAAGGGTCAGCGCGCCGCGCACCATCTGTGCTTTGACATCGACGCTGCGACGAGCCAGATCAAAGCCGGTGAACTGCCGCAGCTTCAAAATGGCATTGATGTCAAAGGCGCTCATATAGTCGAGCCATGTTTCGACATTGGCCCCTGTACCGAAGCGCTCAAGGTCAAGCCCCAGCACTTCAAGGTTAGCGCCCAGGGAAGGCCTTTCTGCCCGGGTGCGCACCAGGGCTCCCTCGATCTTGACCCCGTCCAGCGCCGCCTTGATGCTGGTCAGCTTTATGTCTTTATCACCCGTGATGACATCACCGGTCAGAGTGAGCGTCCGAAATGAGCGACTGCGAGACCCTTCAAGATCTGCACCCATCCAGGTCAGGAACCCGCGCGCGTCACTGGTTTCAAGTGTGAGAAAACCGCGTTTCCGGGACGCGTCCTTGAGCGCATAGACCGTGCGCGTCTGGCCCGGCAACATCGCCTTGAACGACCCCAGCGCCGGGCCGGAACCGAGCAACCTGATAGCAAAGTCCACATCGTCGATCCGCGTGTCGCGTAGCGTCGCCGAGGCTGCTGCGACCGCGATTTCAACATCAATATCAGGACCGGTTTCGCTTTTGGCTGCGCCCGCTGCCCCATGGGACAGAGCGCCTGCCAACTCGTCAAGATTGAGCGTCTTGCTTTCAATCCGGACTGTGCCTGTTACCGCCTGCGCAACTTTCAGATCGATCTCGCCAAGGCCTTTGGCTGTACCAATCTCGATTTCCAGTTCAGCGCCCTTCACCGCCCCCGCGCTCAGGGCCATCTGGCCCACCAGTTTTGCCGGAAGCTCCAGAGTGCTGGTCCCCGCCCAGGTGCGGGCGCCCGTGCCCGTGATCGCCGCGAAGGGTATAACGAGCTGATGGGCTTTTGGCGCGATGATCTCGGTGCGCCCCCGAACAACAAGCGCCCCGGAGGAGCGGTCCGCTGATCCATCAAATTTGAACGACAGACCATCGGCGGTCAGCGCATCAATGAAAACCGGGCGCGGGCGGTCTGGCCGCATGGTTCCAATCTTGCCGGTCACATAGAAGGCTTCCTCACCAAGTAGCACCCGGCCTTCCGCTTCAAAAGGGCCGTTCATGGAGGCGAGGCTGGCCTGCCCGTGCTGTATGTTCCAGCTAAAGGTCTGCCCGCTTATAGTATCTGCGTAGGAGACTTTGATGTCCCTGGCCGAGAAATCCTTGATCGAAATATCCCTGATGGCCTTGATCAAAAGCGCTTCTACACGGCCACCCGTTACTCCGCCGTCTTCAGAGTTTCGCGAAAACGACCAATTGACCCCTTCGTCGCTGCGCTCCAGCCTCAGATCTGCCCCGGCTATCTCAAAAGTTTCGATCTGCACGGCCCCGCGCAGCAACGGTGCCAGAGCCAGTTTTGCGGAGAGCATTTCAAGGGTCAGCAAATTGGTGGAAATTCCATCCGTGTGATTGGCAACGGTGACGCCGCCCAAATCGACGGAGGGATACGGCAGGATGGTAAAGCCCACGCTGCCGCTAATTTTGACATCCCGACCAATCGCGTCGCTTGCTGCCTGTTCAATGGGCTCGCGCCAGGATTGCCAGTCAATGAAGCTGGGAATGGTTGCGACAATGACCCCGACCGCCAGAAGGACGAACGCACTGAGTGTAAGAAATCGTCCCAAGCCAGAAATTCCCCATCGGTTTCAAACAATTAGCGCAACTTTACCACGATGCTGGCGGCCGCGCCAACTACCCCGAAATCCAGTCTAGCAAAGGTGCTGACAAGAGCCAATGCGTAGCCCGGCCCACCAGGGTCGGTATAATGGAGGCGTTGCTTTTTTGCCAATTGAAATCGCAATTCCAATCTGCGTTCAATAATGCACTTAAAGCCTTGAATCCCATGGGTTTTCGAGTAAACCTCTGAGCCTGTCTCATTTTCCGCACTGCCTCCAAAGGGCTCCCGAGCGCTTATGGCCCCGTTACCAGAAGAAGAATTCCTGCGAAAAATGCATTGGCGCCACCTCAACTGGCGGCGCCAGCCTGCGGTCTGGTTTGTGGCCGCTGTGATCGGCACCTTTGTGGGCTACGTGGTGATCACTTTCAGAGTGCTCATAGAATCAATCAGCACGCTCACCTTTGGCGGGACAGAGGCCACCCTGTTTGAGCGGGCTCGTGATCTTTCGGCCATCCAAATTCTCCTCGTACCGACGCTGGGCGGCCTGGCCGTCGGGCTTTTGATGAAGCACTTTCTGAATGACCGGACGGCTGATGGCATCCCGGATCTCATCGAGGCGCGAGCGCTCAGATCCGGGCAGATCAAGCTGAAGGACGGTTTTATTTCGGCGGTCATCGCCGCCCTTTCGCTGGGAACAGGTGCCTCTACCGGCCGCGAAGGCCCGGCAGCCCATCTTGGTGGAACCCTTGCGGCCTTTGTCGCCAAACAGCTCGACTATCCGCCGCGCATCGCCCGTATCCTGCTCGGTGCCGGGGCTGCCAGCGCCGTCGCCGCTTCCTTTAACGCACCCATCGCCGGAGTGGTGTTTGCGCTCGAAGTTGTGCTTGGCTATTACACCGCACGGGCTTTCGCACCGATTGTGATCGCAAGTGTGGCTGGCGCGCTCATTGTTCGTTTGCACATCGGCGATATGCCTGCTTTCGCGCTGCCGGACTTTACCATCAAGAGCATATTCGAGCTCCCGGCCTTTGCCCTTCTCGGCGTGATCTCAGCGTTCTTTGCAGTGACTTTCATGCGCACGAGTATGGCAGCCGCCACTTTGTCAGACAAAATCAACATACCAATCTGGATCAAACCGGGCATTGGCGGCTTCCTTGTCGGTGTTATTGCCTTGCAGTTTCCCGAGGTGCTTGGTGTTGGCTATGGACCGACCGATGCAGCGCTCAAGGGAACCTACGGGTTCTGGTTCCTGATCGCACTCCTCGTTGCGAAGACCCTGGCCACCAGCGCATCGACGGGCTTTCGTCTCGGCGGCGGTGTCTTCTCGCCCTCGCTCTTTCTTGGCGCCGTGCTCGGCGCCGCTTTCGGAATTCTTGTCGGCGGAATCATCCCCGGTCTTTCTTCGGAGGTCAGCCTGTACGCCATTGTCGGAATGGGCGCGGTATCGGCCGCCATTCTGGGTGCGCCGATCTCGACGACGCTCATCATTTTCGAGCTTACCGGCGATTACGGCGTCATGATTGCGCTTATGGTGGCAACGTCCACGGCCACGGTTCTGACCCAGGCAGCAAGTGGCGGCTCCTATTTCCACCTCCTTGTTGAGCGAAGCGGCTATCACATCGCCGATGGACCGCAGCGCCTGCTGCTGGAGACTATCCGCGTCGAGGAGGTCATGACAGCTGATACGTCCGGGCTCGGGCGAGACGTATCAGAGGAGAAATTTACACTCAATCCCTCCGATACAATTGGCCGGGCTTTTGAGCTTTTTGAGCGGACTGACGAAGAAACTATTCTCGTGGTTGAGTGGGACGACCCCAAACAGCCTGTCGGTTACGTCTATCACAAGCGCGCCCTGCAGGTTTTCAACAAGGCCTTGATTGAAGCCAATATCGAAGAACATCGTTGATGCGGCACCCCAAGCCCGTGTTAGAATGAGAATCATGACAGGTGCAAATGATCCCTTTGACCTCGGCGGCTTGCCAGAGGAGGAAACGGCGCGGGCGACCGCCGCTGCTGACCGTGCCCCTGTGCGTGAGCCACCCTATTTGCAGGGGCTCAACCCGGAACAGCGCGCTGCGGTCGAAGCCACCGATGGACCGCTCCTCATTCTCGCCGGCGCCGGAACAGGCAAAACCCGCGCGCTGACAACACGGCTTGGACATCTGGTTTTTACGCAGCGGGCCTGGCCGGGCCAGATCCTTTGCGTCACCTTCACCAACAAGGCCGCAAAGGAAATGAAAAACCGGGTCGAGAGCCTGATTGGCGGTGTCGTCGAAGGCATGCAGTGGCTCGGCACGTTTCATTCGGTTTCAGCAAATATATTGCGCCGCCACGCAGAGCTCGTCGGGCTTTCGCGTGATTTCACGATCCTCGACACTGATGATCAGATCCGGCTCATCAAGCAGATCCTCGAAGCTGAAAATATTGATGCCAAGCGCTGGCCGGCGCGCGAGTTCGCCTGGTGCCTCGATCGCTGGAAAAACCGGGCGCTAACACCGGATCAGATTTCAAAATCAGAGGCCATGGAATTTGCCGAGGGGCGCGGCGCCGATCTCTACCGGCTCTATCAAGCGCGCCTCAAATCCCTAAATGCTGCTGACTTTGGTGACCTTCTGCTGGAATGCATACGCCTGTTCAAAGAAAACCCGGATCTTGCCGCCGAATATCAGAACCGGTTCAAATATATTCTGGTCGACGAATATCAGGACACCAATGTCGCGCAATATCTCTGGCTGCGCCTGCTTGCCAGCAAACACAAAAACATTTGCTGCGTGGGCGATGACGACCAGTCGATTTACGGCTGGCGCGGCGCAGAAGTTGACAATATTCTGCGCTTTGAAAAGGATTTCCCCGGCGCAAAGGTCATTCGCCTCGAACAAAATTATCGCTCCACACCGCAAATTCTCGGCGCAGCTGCCGGGCTCATCACGGCCAATGAGGACCGGCTCGGCAAGACGCTCTGGACCGAGGCCAACGGCGGCGAAAAGGTCAAGGTGCGCGGCGTCTGGGACGGGCATGAAGAAGCCCGGCTGATTTGCGATGAAATCGAGACCCTGCAACGCGGCGGGCATCACCTCAATGACATGGCAATTCTGGTGCGTGCCTCGTTTCAAATGCGCGAGTTTGAAGATCGGTTCATAACGCTTGGTCTGTCCTACCGCGTTATCGGCGGCCCGCGGTTCTATGAGCGCGCTGAAATTCGCGATGCCCATGCCTATTTGCGCCTGATCTATAATCACAAGGACGATCTGGCTTTCGAGCGCATCATCAATACGCCTAAACGCGGCCTTGCCAAGGCAACGATGCAGGTGCTGCACGGCCTTCGCAGATCTGACCTTTCACTCTACCAGGCTGCCAGGCTGGTGATTGAGACTGATGAGCTGAAGCCAAAGGCACGCGGCTCCTTGCGCCAGTTCATTGAGAATGTTGAGCGCTGGACTGCGCATATCAATGATATGCCGCATCCGGATCTTGCCGGGCTCATCCTTGATGAATCGGGTTACACCGAGATGTGGCAAAACGACAAATCGCCCAACGCGCCGGGCAAGCTCGACAATCTGAAAGAGCTTGTGAATGCCATGGCAGACTTTGAATCTTTGCCGGAATATCTCGAACATGTCTCCCTGGTCATGCAGCTGGAACAGTCCGACGAGATCGACAAGCTTAATCTCATGACCCTGCATGCCGCCAAGGGGCTTGAATTCCGGAGCGTCTTTCTGCCCGGCTGGGAAGAAGGCCTGTTTCCGCATCAGCGTTCACTCGATGATGGCCTGCGTGCCCTCGAGGAAGAGCGCCGCCTTGCCTATGTCGGAATTACCCGCGCCAAGGAGCGCTCGATGATCTCCCATGCCTCAACCCGCCAGATCCACGGGCGCTGGCAGAGCTCCATCCCGTCGCGCTTTATTGATGAGCTACCGCAGGAATTCGTTGATACCGATGCCGAAGAAGGACTCTATGGTAACACCGCCCTGCTCTCGCCGATGGAGCAAACGGCCTTTGACAATTCCAGCTACTCAAGCCCGGGCTGGCGGCGAGCGCAGCAAAAGGGCGCAAATACAGCTACGGGTCAGGGCTATGGCGGCCGCCATATTATTGAAGAGGCCGGTGATCTTGTTGCGACCAGTGATCCCACGGCAGCAACTTTTGTGAAGGGCGAGCGCATTTTTCACCAGAAGTTTGGCTACGGAGCAATCGCCTCGGTGAATGGCAACAAGCTGACTGTTGATTTTGAAAAAGCCGGAGAGAAGCGAGTTATTTCTTCCTTCGTTGAACGGGCCTGATCCACACAATGACCCCCTACCACATCATCTTCCCCTCGCCGCCTGAACAAACCGAAGCGGTCATGGACCTCTTTGAAGACGCGCTTTCGGCCTCAGGCTATGAAAACACCGAGACCGGCGACTGGTTTGCGGAAGTTCAGTTTGAAACTGAAGGAGAGGCCAAAGCCGGTGCAGAACTTGCCCAATCGACCTTTGGCGTGGCGGCAATCGCAGCGCCTCTGCCCGACATCGACTGGGTTGAGAAGTCTTTGGCGGACCTGCCCGCTGTCGAGGCCGGCCGCTTCCTGATTCATGGCAGCCATGTTGATGCCCGACCGCGCGGCGGACAAATCCCGCTGCGCATTGATGCGGGCCAGGCCTTTGGTACCGGTCATCACGGAACCACCCGCGGCTGTCTGATCGCGCTTACTGATCTTGTCAAGGAACGCACGCCTCAGTACGCACTCGATCTTGGCTGCGGCACGGCGGTGCTGGCGGCGGGCCTGGCGAAGCTTGTGTCCTCAACCATCCTGGCGACAGACATCGACCCGATCGCAGTTGCGGTTGCCAAAGAGGTCGCACGGGACAACGGTGTGCAAAATCGGTTGCGCTTTGCCGTTGGTCCCGGGTTCCGGGCGCCGGAAATCGCTTCAGCCGCCCCGTTCGATCTCATTATCGCCAATATTCTGGCCCGGCCGCTGATCTCTCTGGCACCGGAGATACGCGTGAACCTTATGCCAGGCGGGAGCGTGATCCTGTCCGGACTTCTCATTGAACAGGAACGCCGGGTGCTGAGCGCCTATCTCACCCAGGGCTTTCATATTCGGCGCCGTATCCACCTTGATGAGTGGTCCACGCTGGTGCTAGAACTCTGATTAAACGGCGGAAGGTAAACCATGTTTCAAAGCTACGAAATCAAGAGTGACAAGAGCTACGGCACCAAACATGTGCCAATTCTTCGCGAGCGGCTGAAGGCGCTTGGTCTTGACGGTTTCATTGTCCCTCATGCCGACGAATACCAGAACGAATATCTGCCCGATTGCGGCGAGCGGCTGAAATGGATCTCAGGCTTTACCGGGTCCGCCGGTGCTGCAGTGATTCTGATGGACAGCGCGGCGATCTTTGTTGATGGTCGTTATACCATTCAGGTTCGCGCCCAGGTCGATGATACGTTGTTTGAATTTGAAGATCTCGTCACTGCCCCGCCGTCCGACTGGATTGAAAAGAACGTGCCGTCTGGCGCGCGGCTGGGCTACGACCCCTGGCTCCACGGTATCGAGGCCGTGAACCAGTTCAAGGCGGCGGCAAAACGTGCCGGCGTTGAGCTTGTCTCTTTGCCTGCCAACCCCATTGATGAGAGCTGGGATGATCGGCCCGACAAGCCGCTGGCGAAAATCAATCCGCACGGAACGCAATATGCCGGGCAATCATCAGAAGAAAAACGCCTCGTAATCGGCGAAGCGCTTGGCAAGCGGGGCGGCGATGCCATCGTCCTTGCTCAGCCAGCCTCTATTGCATGGCTCCTCAACATCAGGGGCGGCGACGTTTCCCATTCACCGCTGCCGCTCTGCCGCGTTGTCCTCAACAGCGATGGTACTGCGGGCCTTTTTGTTGATGAACGCAAGGTAACGCCTGCTCTCAAGACACATCTGGGCAATTCAATCACGATCCGTGACGAAGACAATCTGGGCGCTGCCCTGGCCGAGCTTGGCAAGGCCGGCAAGACCGTCGAGGCCGACGCCGGCACCGCTCCTGCCTGGGTCTTTGAACGGCTGACGGAAGCCGGTGCAACAGTGAAGCGCTTTGCCGACCCGTGTGTCCTGCCGCGCGCGAAAAAGAACACGGTGGAGCGCGAAGGCGCCCGTCAGGCGCACATCCGTGACGGTGTGGCCATGAGCAAATTCCTTTGTTGGCTGGAAACAGCCGGACCGACCGGCGAGCACGACGAGATTTCGGTTGCCAAACAGCTCGAGGCGTTCCGCTGCGAAGATGCTCTCCTGAGAGATATCTCCTTCACGACCATTTCGGCAGTTGGTCCCAATGCCGCCTTCCCGCATTATTCGGTTGATACCAATTCCAATCGCAAGCTGGAGATGAACGGCATCTATCTGGTGGATTCCGGTGGACAATACCCTGATGGCACGACCGACATCACCCGCACCGTTGTCATTGGAACCCCTACGGATGAAATGAAGGATCGCTTCACCCGCGTCCTCAAGGGGCACATCGGCATTTCGTCGTGCCGCTTCCCGGAAGGCACCGCTGGCGGGCAACTTGATATCCTGGCGCGTCATGCCCTGTGGCAGGCCGGGCTTAACTTCAATCACGGCACCGGCCACGGCGTCGGCTCCTATCTCGGCGTCCACGAGGGCCCCCACTCTATCGCCGCTCACAAGAAGGCGATGGATGCGCCGCTGGCCGAAGGCATGATTGTCTCCAATGAGCCGGGGTACTACAGAGAAGGCCACTACGGCATCCGCATCGAAAATCTTATTCTGGTGACAGCGCCCGAGGCCATCGACGGCGGCGAGCTGCCGATGCACGGTTTTGAAAACCTCACCCTGGCGCCGATTGATCTTAATCTGGTGGAGAAATCTATCATGTCCGATAGTGAGATCGCGTGGCTCAACAACTATCACGCCGAGGTGCGAAAAGTGATCGGGCCGCTGGTGGAAGGCGAGACAAAGGCATGGCTTAAAAAGGCGACGCGGGCGATATAGGGCTGTATTTCCCCTCTCTGTCACCCCGGATGCACTGCAGCACACTGTGATGCTGTGCTGGTCTGGTGCCCACTGGAATATCGGGATACCGGACCAGCGGAGCAGCATTTCATGCTGCGCCGCATCCGGCATGACGGGGTATTGTTTCAGTAGCCCTCGACCAGCTTCAGCCACTCTTCTTCGGTCAGCGTTTCAACACCGAGCTCTGTGGCTTTTTTGAGTTTTGAGCCTGCGCCCGGCCCCGCGACCAGGATGTCGGTTTTGGCGGAGACTGAGCCCGAGACTTTTGCTCCCAGACTCTCGGCGCGGACTTTGGCTTCGGAGCGGCTCATTTGTTCCAGCTTGCCGGTAAAGACGACGGTTTTTCCTGCGACCGGGCTGGAGAGATCCTGGGCCTCAAGGGGAATGACTTTCACCTCGCCCAAAAGTGCGGCGACGGCTTCCTGGTTGTGCGGTTCGTGGAAGAACTGGACGAGGGACTCAATGGCCGTGTCACCGAAGCCATCGATGGCGATGAGATCAGCGTAGGCCTGGCTGTCCTTGTCGTTTGCCACGGTCACTGCTTCGATGAGAGCTTCGGGGCTATCAAAGTTGCGGGCCATGAGGCGGGCTGTGGTCTGGCCGATGTGACGGATGCCGAGAGCAAAGAGGAAACGGTCGAAGTCGATGGTGCGGCGCTCTTCAATGGCGGCGAAGAGATTAGTCGCCGAGGTTTCGCCCCAGCCTTCCTTTTTGGCGAGGGGCGCAACGGACGCCGCATCCCTTGTCGCCAGAGTGAATATGTCCGCAGGGCTTTTGACCAGCCCGTCTTCATAAAACGCTTCAATCTGTTTTGATCCAAGACCTTCGATGTCATATGCATCGCGGGAGACGAAATGTTTCAACCGCTCGACCGCTTGCGCTGAACAGGTCAACCCGCCGGAACAGCGCAACACCACATCGTGCTTGCCGGTCTTTTCATTGACGTCGCGATTGGCTTCGCTACCACAGACGGGGCAATGGGTTGGAAACTCGAAGGGTTTTTCTCTACCGGTTCGTTTCGCCTCCACTGCCTCGACGACCTGGGGAATAACGTCCCCTGCCCGCTGAATGACGACTGTGTCGCCAATGAGAACGCCCTTGCGTTTGATTTCATCTTCATTGTGCAAAGTCGCATTGGAAACTACGACACCGCCGACAGTAACAGGCTTGAGCTTGGCAACGGGAGTGAGGGCTCCGGTACGACCGACCTGAATTTCGATGTCCTCGAGAACCGTTGTCGCCTGTTCCGGCGGAAACTTGTGGGCGATGGCCCAGCGCGGCGCACGCGAGACAAAGCCCAGACGTTCCTGCAGATCAAGCCGGTCGACCTTGTAAACGACGCCGTCGATGTCATAGCCAAGACCGGAACGAAGTTCTTCTATTTCACGGTAGTGGTCGAGGATTGTCTTGATGCTTGCTGTGGCCAGAGTTCGTGGATTGGGCTTAATGCCCCAGGACTCAAAGATCTTGAAGGCTTCGACCTGAGTAGTGAAAGGCCGCTCGCTTATCTCCCCCCACGCATAGGCAAAGAAGCGCAAGGGTCGCTCCGCCGTGATGCGGGCATCAAGTTGCCGAAGCGATCCGGCGGCGGCGTTGCGCGGATTGGCGAAGTGTGGTTTACCCGCCGCTTCCTGTCTTTCGTTGAGCGCAGCAAACGCGGCATGTTCCATAAAGACCTCGCCGCGCACCTCAACAACATCGGGCCAGCCCTCACCCTTCAGCGTGCGGGGAATGTCGTCGATGGTCAGGAGGTTTCGCGTCACATCCTCGCCCACCTCGCCATCACCGCGCGTTGCACCTTGAACAAAACGGCCTTTTTCATAGCGCAGTGAAGCGGAGAGACCGTCGATCTTGGGCTCCGCTGTCAGAACAAGTTCGTCGCTTTCTTCCATGGAGAGGAAGCGCCGGATGCGATCGACAAAATCGCTCACATCTTCATCGCTAAAGGCATTGCCGAGAGATAGCATGGCGCGCGCATGCGTGACCTTCTGAAAGCCCTCGGCAACGCGGCCCCCGACCTTGAAACTCGGGCTGTCACCGCGAATGAGTTTGGCAAAGCGCCTCTCGATGGCGCTGTTGCGCTGGCGCATGGCGTCATATTCGGCATCGGATATGAGCGGCGTGTCTTTGGTATGGTACTGTTCGTCGTGGGCGGCAATGGTCTCGGCCAGAAATGCGAGCTCCTCACTCGCTTCTGCTTCGCTGAGCGCCTCAACGTCTTTGGTTGCCATGTCGCGGTTCACTATTTGCTTTATTTCCCGGCACCTGATGCAATCAAACGGTCGGCGGCGGCACGGGCTTCATCGGTAATCTCGGCGCCGGAAAGCATGCGGGCAATTTCCTCAAGGCGCTCGAGTTCTCCCAGACTTGATATCTGTGTTGCGTCTTCATCGCCAGAGTTTGATGACCCTTTTCGGGCTTTGCCTTTGCGAATACCTTTTTCGATGCGCCAATGATGGCTTGCCCGAGCGGCGACCTGCGGCGAGTGGGTCACAACGAGGACCTGCGCGCCCGTCGCCAGTCTGGCCAGGCGCTCGCCGACCGCATCGGCAACCGCGCCGCCGATGCCCTGATCCACCTCGTCAAAGATCAGGGACCCGGCGCTGCCTTTCGACGCCAATGAAACCTTCAACGCCAGAACAATGCGCGCCAGTTCGCCGCCGGAGGCGATGGCAACCAGTGGACCAAAGGGTGTTCCCGGATTGGTCGAAATTTCAAAGTGAACCCGGTCAAATCCGTGCGGGCGGAAGGTTTCGCTGGTCTCGATGGCCGTTCTGAAACTTGCCTTTTCGAGCTTGAGCGGCGGCAGTTCTTTAGCGACAGCCTTGTCGAGTTCCCCGGCGGCCTTTGCCCGGGCTGCGCTCAACGTCGTGGCGGCTCCCTTATAGTCAGCTCTGGCCTGCTCCAGAGCCTTTTCCAGCTCATCGAGCTTTTCCTCGCCTGAGGCCGCATCGTCGAGCTTTTGGCGGAATTGAATGATGAGGCCCGGCAGGGCGTCGACCCTGACATTATGCTTGCGCGCGCCGGCACGAAGACCAAACAGCCGCTCTTCAACGCGCTCCAGTTCATTTGGATCAAAAGAGATTTCCCTTTGCGCCTCGGCCAGGGCCGAACGGGCTTCATCGACCTCGTTCAAAGCGCGCCCGAGCGCATCAATGGCCGGATCAAGCTTGCCACCAGCCTTCTGCGAAACGCCTTCCATCTTGCGCAAGGCAGATGAGAGCCTGCCGTCGATGCCCTGACTTCCAGCGAAGGGGCGAAGCGCGGCTTCGATCTCCTCGGAAATTTTCTCCGCATGCATCATCAGACTGCGGCGGGCGGCAAGATCCTCTTCTTCATCGCCTTGCGGTGCCAGCTCCTCAAGCTCTGCCAGAACATGCTGGAAATAATCGACTTGAGCGCGCGCGTCCGCGACCTCGGCTATGGCTTCATCAAGATCGCTGCGGCATTTTTCAACCCGGGTAAAAAGCCCCTCGACTTCACTGGCGTCCCGGGTGAGACCGCCAAAAACATCAAGCATTTTTTGGTGATTGGACGCGCTGAGAAGACCGCGTTCATCGTGCTGGCCGTGGACTTCGAGAAGGAGGTCACCGACGAGGCGCAAGAGCCCGATGCTCACCGGTTCGTCATTGATATAGGCGCGCGAGCGACCGTCATTACTTTGCACCCGGCGAAGGATGACCGAGGCCCTGCGGCCTTCTTCCAGGGAAATGTCGTGTTCTTTCAAAAGCCCAACAACCAGGTGATCTGTTGCCACCTCAAAAAGTGCGGAGACCGTTCCGCGGGTCTGTCCGTGGCGAATGAGACCCTTGTCGGCGCGAGCGCCTGTTGCAAGGCCCAGACTGTCCAGAAGAATGGACTTACCGGCGCCGGTCTCGCCGGTCAGAACATTGAGGCCGGGACCGAGTTCGAGATGCAATTCGTCAATCAAGACGATATTGTGGATTTTGAGTTCAGCAAGCATGGACCGTGAATTGACCTCCTGCGTCCTTCAACCCTAAAGAACCCTGCCGATGGTGCGCGAAAGCCACGATTTCTCTTCGGCCTTGGGCTTCAGGTCCTTCGCTGCCAATAATTTGTAACTGCGTCTGTACCACTTGCTGCCCGGATAATTGTATCCCAGGACCGCAGCGGACGCCTGCGCCTCATCATCAACCCCAATGGCCAGGTAGGTTTCGGTCAATCGATAAAGCGCTTCGGGTGTATGCGACGTCGTCTGATAGTCTGCAAGTACATTGTTGAACCGGTTGATGGCGGCAACATACTTCTGGTCACTTTGATAAAACCGGCCGACGGCCATCTCCTTGCCTGCCAGATGGTCCCGGGTCATATCAAACTTCAGCTTGGCGTCGCGGGCATATTCGCTGCTCGGAAAGCGGCGCATCACTTCGCGAAGCGCCTCGGAGGCCTTTCTCGTCGTGTCCTGATCCCGTCCAACGTCGGTGATCTGCTCATAATAGCAAACTGCCTGAAGGTAATAGGCATAGGCGACGTGTTCGTTGCCGGGATGCAGCTTGATAAATCGATCGGTCGCGTTGATCGCTTCGTCGTATTTGTTAGCTTCATAGTAGCCGTAGGCGGAGAACAGCATTGCCCGACGCGCCCAGGTAGAATAAGGGTGCTGACGTTCAACTTCGTCAAATAACAGAGCCGCCTGTTGATGTCTTCCGGAGGTCAATGCGTCCAGTGCCTGATTGTAAATCGACTCAACGGGGCGCTCAACATAGACCAGATGTACTGGTTCATCGTCTCTTCCGCCCGCGCAACCGGCTAAAAAGCTCATTGTCATCGCGACGGCCAGCCAATGCTGTCCCTTGATACGCCCTGCAAACATTCCTCGTCCTTTCACACAAAAGTCCCGATTTCGGACCCTGGGGTATCCACCACGTTCACTTCACAACTTTTTTTAACAAAAAGAGCAGTACCAGCGTGGCGAAGACTTTCTTCTACCTCAATGCGACCTATCTTACTAGATGCGACGCCTGAAATCCGCAATTTGGGGATTTCAGGATTTTTAGGGGTCAATAGAAGGATGGAAAACAGAAATGGTCAACGAAAACGAACCGAGACTGGCCAAACGGGTCGATAGTCATGTCGGCGGGTGCATACGAAAAAGGCGGACATTGCTCGGCCTCACCCAGGAGCAGCTGGCTTCGACGCTGAATATCTCGTACCAGCAGGTCCAAAAGTACGAGACTGGCGCGAATCGCGTCAGTGCCGGACGGCTCTTTCAGATCTCCCAGGAACTCTCGGTAGAAGTTGGCTACTTTTTCGAAGGTCTGGAGACCGCAGGAACGGTAGAAATGCCGCACGGTGGGCGCAATCGGCCAACCATTGAACTGGCGAAAAACTTCTCGGAAATTGACGATCCTACCGTTCGGGCTGCGGTTTCAAATCTGGTTCGCACATTGAAGTCCGGCGATCAGGAAGACACCTCGGACGATCACAAATAGTTCTGATTTCCGGGTTTCATTCGGGCCGGTGCACTGGCGATTCAGGCCAGGGCATCGGCTTCGATGTACTGGTAGGCCTCGGGCTGTTTGAAAAGTGCCCGCAAGAGTGTGTTGTTGAGGGCATGTCCTGAACGCACTCCGGTGAATTCGCCTATGATTGGCGCTCCGGCGAGTGAAAGATCACCAATAGCGTCAAGGACCTTGTGCCGGACAAATTCGTCTTCAAAGCGCAGGCCGCCTTCGTTCATGATGCTTTCGCCATCAATCGCGATCGTATTGTCGAGGGACGCGCCTTTGGCCAGACCCAGCGCCTGCAATTGTTCCAGCTCGTGAAAAAAGCCGAAGGTTCTCGCCCGGGCGATGTTTTCCCTGAAAGTCTGCGCGGTAACATCCAGTCCATAGCTTTGCTGACCGATGACCGGATTATCAAAATCGATGTCAAAGCGGACCAGGAAACCGCCCTCGCCCGGATGAAGTTCGGCCTTCTTCAACCCCTCTTCAATGCAGACTGATTTGAGTATCTTCAGGACGCGTCTGGGTTTGTCCTGCTCCTGGCGCCCGGCGTCCACAAGCAGGTCCATGAAGACCTCGCTGCAGCCATCCGCAATCGGGATTTCCGGGCCATCAATATCCACTTCGATATTGTCGAGGCCCAGGCTGGCGAACGCTGCCATGAAATGTTCGATGGTTGCGACGCTGGTGCCCGCCTTATTGATGATCGTCGTACCCAGCATTGTCTCACCAACGTTGTCGAATCTGGCTGCAACTTCATTGTCCGCATCTGTGATATCGACCCGTCGAAAGAGGACTCCCGTGTCAGGCAAGGCTGGCTTCAGTGTCATTTTGACCTCTGCACCGGAGTGAAGAGCAATGCCGGTGTATTCAACCGATTTCAAAATTGTTGTTTGTTTTAACACCCCTGGATCCCAATCCTTATATTTCACTCGAGCAATTTATGACGCCAAACTATAGCGGGTTCACATACAACAATCCACTCCTGCTGCATGGCAAGCAAAAACCCCGGACATTTCTGCCCGGGGTTTTTATACGAATTCAACCTCTCCTCTCAACTGACCACTCAGCTGGAAGGGCGCCTCAAAAAGGCAGGAATATCAAGTTTGTCTTCAGGAATTGAGGGATCGTTGAGTTGACTGCCAGGGTCGAGCGTGACCTTGGGGGCATCAACCATACCCTCGGACGGTTTTGGCTGGCTGATAATCGGTGCGGCCGGCTCCACACGCTGAGCCGAGGCTGCTTCGGGCTGGGAGAAAAGGCGCTGACGCCCTCCGGAAACCCGGCTCAGGAGCCCACCGCGCTTGCGACGAACACGTGGCTCATGTGGTTCAGGAGCTTCAAATCCGGGCAGCATTCTTTCCCTGGAAACAACAGGCGCAGCCTCCTCCTCCTCGGCTTGAGCAGCAGAGCGCACCTCGGTGCCCGGGGTGGCTTCAGGGGGCATTGTCGGGGCCGCCGGCTTGTCATTTCTCGTGGCGAACTCGGAGGCACGCTGAATGAGATCCTGGGCCGTTGATCCAGCTTCCTGCGACATCGAGGCTTCGGGAGGAGCAACAGCCTCCGCATCGACCGAACCCAATACTTCAGCCACATCGGTTACAGGGGCTGCAGGAGCTTCCATCTTGTCGACGTCAGTCTCGGCTGCAAAGTCTGAAGAAACAGCGGCAGAGCCTACTGCTCTCGTACCGCCCTGCGGCGTTACCGCCGGACGCCCTGATGCGGTTCTCCATGCCGGGCGCTCGGGGCGTTTCAAGACGGCAACATTGGACACAGGCTCGGACGGATCGAGTTCGAGTTCGTCGGCATTAATACCTGTTGCAACAACCGAGACCCGCATCGGTCCTTCCATGTTTTCATCAAAAGTCGAGCCGACAATGATATTGGCTTCCGGATCGACTTCGGAGCGGATGCGATTTGCCGCTTCATCGACTTCAAAGAGAGTCAGATCCATGCCGCCGGTAATATTGATAAGCACGCCGCGTGCGCCCTTCATGGAAACCTCGTCAAGCAGAGGATTGGAGATCGCGGCTTCAGCAGCTTCAAGAGCCCGTTTTTCGCCTGTCGCCTCGCCAGTTCCCATCATGGCTTTGCCCATTTCGTCCATGACGGTACGCACATCGGCAAAGTCGAGATTGATCAGGCCCGGCATAACCATCAGGTCGGTAATCCCGCGAACGCCGGAGTGAAGAACTTCGTCCGCCATGGCGAAAGCATCAGCGAAGGTGGTCTTTTCGTTTGCGACGCGGAAGAGATTTTGATTGGGGATAATAATGAGCGTATCAACATATTGTTGAAGCTCTCTGAGCCCGGCTTCAGCGATACGCATCCGGCGCGCCCCTTCAAACTGGAAAGGCTTGGTGACAACACCCACCGTCAAAATGCCCTGATCGCGTGCCGCCTGCGCAATGACGGGCGCCGCACCGGTCCCGGTGCCACCGCCCATGCCGGCGGTAATGAAAACCATATTCGTGTTAACGAGATTGTCGAGGATCTCCGCCAGGCTCTCTTCGGCAGCCGCGCGGCCAACCTCTGGCCGCGACCCGGCACCCAGGCCTTCTGTAATGGCTGTTCCGATCTGAATGCGCCGCTCGGCACGAGAGTTATGCAGCGCCTGAGCGTCTGCATTCGCGGCCACAAACTCGACCCCTTGCAGATTGGACGCGATCATATTGTTTACGGCATTTCCGCCTGCCCCGCCGACGCCAAAGACTGTAATCCTCGGTTTCAGTTCCGTCGTCTCCGGCATTCGCAGATTGATGCTCATGTTCTGCTCTCCACTTTCTCTAATTCACGCACCGAATAATCCACTGGTGGACGATTCGCCTAGTCATAATCTATCAAGTATTCGTCCAATTAGTTAATATTCGTTAACGAATTGGGGAATTGTTTCGCATCCGTACCTGTTTCTTCAGCACGATCTACCAAAGCCACGCACGCAACCTCCCGATCTTTGATTCGAAAGGCACGTATGAGACTTCCTGCGGGTTGAACGCCACATCGACCGGAGGATCTGTCGCGAAGGTCAAGAGACCTGCGGCGGTGGAAAAGGCCGGGCCGCGCGTTGCATCTGCCAGACCGGTCAGTTTGGTTGGCCGACCAAGACGCACCTGTTTGTCCAGAATACGGGCACCAAGCTCCTTGACCCCGTTCATCTGACTTGCGCCGCCGGTCAGGACAGCGCGGCGACCTGCAATTTGGGCCTTTGGATTAGCGGCAATCAAATCGCGCACATGTTCAAATGTCTCTTCGAGGCGCGGGCGAATAATCTGGGTCAGCGTTGAGCGCGGGACGGACATGCCCTCCGCGTCGTCATCTTCACCAACCTGGGGAACCCGAATCATGTCCCGATCATCATTTGGTCCGCCAAAGGCACTGCCATAAAGCGCTTTCATTCGCTCGGCATTGTCCATCGATGTCGAGAGGCCAAGCGCGATGTCATTGGTGACTGCGTTGCCACCAAATGGAACAACACCTGTAAACTGCAACATTCCTCTGGCAAAAACCGCGACGGATGTCGTGCCGCCGCCCATATCGACCACGGTCACACCCAGATCCAGTTCATCCTCAACGAGACAGGCGAGGCCTGATGCAAAAGGTGAGGCAACAAAACGGGTTACGTCCAGATGGCAACGCTCTACACAAACCCGCAAATTACGCAAAGGCCCGGGAGCTGCGGTCACCAGATTGACGTCCACGCCCAATTCCTTGCCATACATGCCTTCAGGATGAGCGATGTTTCGATTGGCATCAATTCGATAGCCGGTCGGAACCGCATGCACGATCTGATGCTCGCCGCCATCAAGTGCCATAAGCCCTTGTCTCAGGACCCGGCTCACATCTGCCTCCTCGACTTCACGGCCAGCGATATTGATGACACTTGAGGAGGTGTGACTTCCGATACACGACATCGACAGATTGACCACTACGTCACGAACTGTGACATCTGCCATGCGCTCGGCCGCCTCGACCGCAGCCCGGATCGATTGCTCGGCCAGCTCCATGTCAACGACAGAGCCATTTTTCAGACCATGACAGATATGATGACCAATCCCGATAACACGCACAGGCAATGGTGCGCCAGACTTGCCGGTCTCCTTGATACCGATAAAGCAGGAAATTTTTGTTGAACCAACATCAAGTGCTGCGAAGGTGCGCTGCCTCAGAGCCCCGCGAACTGCCGGTCGCGTAGCTTCAGGCCGGTCTCTCTTTACTCTGGCGGATGAAAGAAAGTTCATGCGCGCCTTCATCTCCCTGATCGTGTTGTCGTCGTCAAAACCGAGTTAGCCTACACGGTCCAATTCACTCAAATTTCGCATTTACGTCTTCGACCCTGGTGACCACAAACGATCGGCTTCCTCGTCGGTCAACTTCAGATACACTCTGTCAGGTAGCCTGAGATCAACAGATTTGATCTCCTGCTTGAACAAATCATACTCGTTATTGTATTTCACAATTCGCGACAGTGCAAAATGAATATTTTCAGCAGGCAGACGGATTTCGATCCCGTTTATCAGTCTCAGATTCCACCTGCGGTCTGCAACACGGATGGCGGAAGCGAAGTTTTCCCGAATGTCGGGAAATGCAGCCAGCGCCGTTAGCAGTGCGGCGGTCTCCCCCGGCGCCCCCGATCCAACGACGAGTGGCAGGTTCATAGCCCATTCATCCCTGAATTCATCCAGGATAAACCCGTTGTTATCCACGAGATGCAGGTTGCCATCCATCTGCCAGATGGCGACAGGGCGACGCTCCGTGATCACGACATGGATTGTACGCGGGAGAAGACGGATGACCTTGGCGTCCTCGACCCACTCAATTTCTTCAAGACGGGCCCGGGCGGCCGCGACATCAAAATGCAGGATGGACCCGCCCTGGACAATGCCAATGGCCTCGCGAACCTCTTCAAGGTCGGCGCGATTGCGCCCCTCAACGCGGATTTGCTCGACAGACAGGCCCGAGGCAACAAGCACATGGCGTGTCGCATCATTGACTTCATCTGCAACCCATTCTCCGACCCCCGCGGCCAAAGCCACATAGAGCGAAACTGCCACAACAACGAATGAGCCGATCAAGGCGTGCAGGCGATAACTCAGGATGCGATCCCTCAGATCGGTTACCTTCTGCTTTTGCCTCGCAAACCAGCTCTGCTTCTTGCGGCGTGTCCCTTTGCGGGGCTTGGACTTTGCTCTGGATTTTGAACGAGATTTGGGAGCAGCCGGTTTTCTCGCCGCATGTGTCCTTTGGCTTATCGCTGACATGATGCGTCCTCCACCATCCAGCTCACAAGATCAGGGAAGGAGATCCCCTTGAATGCGGCTTGTTCAGGAACAAGCGAGGTCGGTGTCATGCCTGGCTGGGTGTTGATCTCCAGCATAACCAGATCGCCCGGGCTCTTTGTCGTATCGTCATATCTGAAGTCGGCGCGAGCGACACCGCGGCAACCAAGGACCTCAAAAGCTCTTTCAGACTGCAGGCAGGCCTGTACAAAAATCTCCTCCGGCACTTCGGCGGGCAATATATGCGCTGATCCACCCTCGGCATATTTCGAATCGTAGTCATAAAAACTTGCTTTGGGATCAATTTCCGTAACCCCAAGAGCAGTTCCGCCCATGACGGTCACCGTCAGCTCGCGGCCAGCGATGAAACGCTCAAGCATGACCTCCTCGCCCAGACCGGCTTTAGGGTCGTCGAGGGCTTCCGGCGGACGATTGTCGCCTTTGCGCACCAGAAAGACGCCGACGGACGAGCCCTGATTGACTGGTTTGATCACGTAAGGTGGTTCCATAAGATGAGACTTCATGACGTCATCGCGCTTTGCCACCATGCCGATTGCGCAGGTAATGCCAACTTTCTCGAAGAGCGCCTTGGCGCGTTCCTTGTCCATGGCGATGGCGGAGGCCAGCACGCCGGAATGTGTGTAAGGAATTTCCAGAACCTCGAGGAGCCCCTGGACGCAGCCATCTTCGCCCCATTGACCGTGAAGCGCATTAAAAACCACATCGGGAGCGACTTGCCTGAGACGTTCGGCAAGGTCATGACCTACATCAATTTCTGTGACCTTGTAGCCGCTCTCGCGCAGACCCGCAGCACAATCGCGCCCGGTGACAAGCGATACCTCGCGCTCGGCCGACCAGCCGCCGCACAGAAGGGCCACGTGTTTCTTTGTCTCACTCATTCTGCACTCTTACTCTGGACCCGCGACCCCGGTCGGAGCCAAGATTTTCCGTATTCTCGGCCAGTTTGGTTAACGGATCTTAAAGATCCTTAACGCAATACTAATTTTTTTCACCCTGTTCCCGGCCTGTTCGCCTTATTTCCCACTCGAGTTCGACGCCGCACGTCTCCTTGACCCGGCGGCGCACTTCTTCCCCCAAATTCTCAAGATCGGCAGCCGTCGCCTCGCCCAGATTAATCAGGAAGTTACAATGCTGTTCGGAGACCTGAGCCCCACCTATTTGCAACCCCCGACAACCCGCGGCGTCAATGAGCTGCCACGCCTTGAGCCCGCCTGATAGTGTGAGATCGGGATTTTTAAAGGTACTGCCACCGGTCCGGCTCTTGATCGGCTGAGTGCTCTCTCTGGATTCTGTGATCGCATCCATGCGCGCCTGAATGGCTTCAGGGGCATCTCGACGTGCCTGAAAGCGAGCCGACGTAAATATGAAGTCTTCGGGAACGCCGGAATGACGGTAAGAGTAGCCCATATCCTCAACCTTCAAGGTTCGGCTGTGTCCCGTTCGATCGATGGCGGTGCAATCGATCAAAACGTCTTTTGTCTCAGTTCCATAAGAACCGGCATTCATGCGCAATGCGCCACCAATGGCGCCGGGAATGCCGCGGTAAAATTCAAGCCCCGTAAGACCAGCCTTTTGGGCGCGACGCGCAACGGTGACATCAAGCGCTGCGGCCCCTGCCTCGACGACATCGCCTTCAACCTCAATCCCGCCAAATCCCCTGGCAAGGCGGATGGTGACGCCTTCCAGTCCACCGTCCCGTACCAGAAGATTGGAACCGACACCGATAACCCGAACCGGGATATCATCAGGACAACCTCGGAGGAAAGTGGTGAGGTCATCGAAATTTTCGGGTGAAAACAAGACATCTGCCGGGCCGCCGACGCGAAACCAGGTCAAGGCATCAAGGCGCTGACCCTTGATATATTTGCCTTCTACCTTCGGCAACCTGTCTATCAGATTGGCCACTTCAGTTCCCTGCCTTCAAGGCCTTGAGCTCACCGGGAAGAGCGTTCGCCCAATTTGTGATGGTTCCGGCGCCAAGACAAATCACCATGTCGCCGGGCTCTGTCACCTGCACAATAAGGGGGGCCAGGGATGAAGGATCTTCAAGTGGCAAGACATGCTTGTGACCGTGGGCCCTGAGGCCGTCAATTAGCGCGAGCTGGCTGGCCCCTTCGACGGGCGCTTCACCTGCAGCATAGACGTCAGACACGATTACCGTATCTGCATCATTAAAACAGGTGCAGAACTCATCGAAGAGTTCCTTTAGCCTCGAATATCGATGCGGCTGGACAACAGCAACAACCTTGCCGGTAAAGGCGCCTCGAGCAGCCTTCAGGGCGGCGGCAATTTCCACCGGATGGTGGCCATAGTCGTCAACGACAGTAACGCCGCTTGCCGTCCCGGTTCTGGTAAAACGGCGATTGACGCCCTCAAAGGATGCCAGGGCCTTGCGGATGTCTTTGGGTGCCATTCCCATTTCCCGTGCGACGGTAATGCCCGCAAGGGCATTGAGGATGTTGTGGTTGCCGGGCATGGGAAGCCGAACGTCTTTCAGGATCTCCTCACCCTCATCTTTCTTGAAGACGACAGAAAAGGTCGCACCACTTTCGGCAAATTTCACATCAACCACCCGGACGTCCGCCTGCGGACTTTCTCCATATGTGATAATCCTGCGATCCTCAATCTGGCCGATCATGGCCTGAACTTCGGGATGATCGATACACAGCACCGCAAACCCGTAGAAAGGAACATTTTCAACAAAAGTCCGAAAAGCTCGCCGCAGGGCTTCGAAATCACCGTAGTGATCCAGGTGTTCGGGATCCATATTGGTGACCACAGCAATGGTCGAGGGTAGTTTGACGAAAGTGCCATCAGACTCGTCCGCTTCCACGACCATCCAGTCACCTTCGCCAAGGCGCGCGTTGGTGCCATAGGCATTGATAATTCCGCCATTGATAACGGTGGGGTCAAACCCGCCGCTTTCAAGAAGCGTTGCTATAATGGACGTGGTCGTGGTCTTGCCGTGGGTCCCGCCGATGGACACGCACCATTTCAGGCGCATCAGTTCTGCAAGCATTTCAGCGCGGCGCACGATCGGCAGGTGGCGCTCGCGCGCCGCGATGAGCTCCGGATTGTCCGATTTGATGGCACTCGATATTACCACGACACGGGCGCTTTCGAGATTATCCTCGTGCTGCCCAACTTTAATATCGATACCAAGTTGCCTGAGCCGCGCAACATTGGGGCTCTCTGACGCATCAGAGCCCTGTACCTCGTAATTCAGATTGTGCATCAACTCGGCGATACCGCTCATGCCAATCCCGCCAATGCCGACAAAGTGAAGTTTGCCCGTCTGAAACGGTGATGCCTTCATTTACCTTCTCCCTTGGGCGCCGACGCTAGCTCAGCGGCGGTCTGACCCCCGTTTTTACCCGATGCCTCGTTGCTATTACCCCCTTTGGCGATACTTTCAACCAGATCGGCCAGCTCCTGTGCGGCGCGGGGCCTGCCCATTTCCTTTGCAGCATCAGCCGCGCCCTGAAGCGCAGACGAATCCTCAAGGAGATCCGTCAGAAGCTTTCGAACGGCCTCAACGCTCATCTCTTTTTGCGGCATGAGCCAGGCACCACCCGCCTCGACCAGATATCGGGCATTTGCCGCCTGATCCCCGTCCAGCGCCTGCGGCAGCGGGACAAGAATGGATGGACGCCCGATGACCATCAGCTCACAAACCGTTGATGCGCCCGAACGAGATATAACGAGGTGTGCGTCGCGCATGCGTTGCGGCATATCATTGTAAAAGGTCTCAACCAGAGCCATGACGCCAATGTCCTCGTAGAGTGTCCGCACCTTCTCCAGGTCCTCGGGCCGGGACTGCTGACACACCTTGAGGCGCTGCCTCAAAGGTTCACTCAACAGGCCAATGGCTTCGGGCACCACAGTCGAAAGAATTGCAGCTCCCTGAGATCCTCCGAAAACCAGAAGGTTGATATCGCCTTCTGCACCCGGAGCGATGTATTTGCGACCAGCCTGTTTGACGACTTCCACGCGCACCGGATTACCAACCAGAGTCTGGCGAGTTCTGGCTTTCGCGGGAATGCCGACCGGGTTGGGAACCGTAACACCAACGGCTGTCATGTGCGGCGCGAGTGCCCGGTTGGCGCGTCCCATGACGCCGTTTTGCTCGTGAATGGCTCGCGGCAACCGCCTGAGCACTGCGGCGATCATCGGAGGGATTGAAGGATATCCGCCAAAACCGACAACTGCTGCAGGTCTCATCCGCTCCAAAAGGCGATAATTTGACCAAACGGCAGACATGATTGTCATGAGGGCCTGAACTTTACCGACCAACCCTCGCCGCGCGATCGTTGCCGAACTGGATGTCACCATGTCGGTGCCCTCAAAACTGTCTTGCCAGCGCATGCCTCGCTCGTCGGTGATGAGTGTAATCTCGTGACCGCGGGCGATCAGTTCGTTGGCGAGAGCCTGGGCGGGGAAAAGATGTCCGCCCGTTCCGCCTGCAGCAATGACGATCCGTCCCGCTTTGCTCATTAGCCGCCGCCTCTGACGAGACCAGCATGGGACACAGCTCGTGAAGCGGCCCGCTTGCGCGTCAGCGCGAGGATCATGCCGGAGGTGATGGCCAGCGCAAGCAAGGACGACCCGCCATATGACACCAGTGGCAGCGTCATCCCTTTGGTCGGAAGGACTTTCATATTGACGCCAATGTTGACAATGGCCTGAAGGCCGAAGAGTGAGACAAGACCCGCCGTTGCCAGCTGGGTAAACGGGTCGATGGTTTCAAGCGACCGAGCAAGGCCGCGCCAGATAATGGTGCTAAACAGGGTCATGAGCGCAAGGCACGCGAAAAGACCGAACTCTTCCGCCGTCGCCGCAAAAATAAAATCCGTATGCGCATCGGGCAGGACGTGCTTGATCCGTCCCTCGCCAAGCCCCTGCCCCGTTACACCGCCCCTGGCAATGGCATCAAGCGACAGATCAATTTGATAGGTGTCGCCGCTGCCCGGATGAAGCCATGTCTCGACCCTTGTACGCACGTGATCGACAGTTATGTAGGCGGCAACCGAGAGCCCGGCGCCGATGGTCATCAGGGTGATAATCCAGCGCCGCGGAGCTCCGGACAAAAGAAGCATGATGACAAAGGAGGCCGCTATGAGGCTCGTCTGCCCGAAGTCCGGTTGACGCACAAGCATCATAACGACAAGACCCGTGATGGCAGCCGCTATCAGGCTGATCTGCTTGCGGTTTTGCTCGGTAACTGACGCAAAGATCGCGGCCAGCACCACAATGAACCCGGGCTTCAGGAACTCGGACGGCTGCAGGGAAAAACTGCCGAGGGAAATCCAGCGAGTCGCTCCCTTGATATCCATACCCACAAAGGGAAGGATGAGAAGCCCGACAAAGGCTACCGCAAATATGACAAATCCGAGACGGCGAATTGCAGTGGCATCAAGCAGCGCAATGCCGAGGATGAGCGGAATGGCGACAAGCATGAATGTGAATTGACGAATAAAGAAATGCAGCGGTTCGAGGTGCAGACGTTCGGCGACGGCGGGACTGGCCACAAGACCGACAAGAAGACCTGCTGCCATGAGTAGAAAAACACAGAGCAATATACCCTTGTCGACAGTGAACATGAGTTCGGTCCAGGCGCTGCGGTCAGTTCGAGCAAGCTTCATCATGCGACTTCGCCTCCGTCATCGGTGTTGATCGGCAATTCAATAACATTCGACTGGGTCTCGACAAGATCCTGCGCGAGCCGGGAAAAGACCTCGCCGCGCTCTTCAAAGTTCGCGTATTGATCGAAGGAAGCGCAGGCCGGGGACAAGAGGACCACCGGTCGCTCTGCCTTCGAGACTTTCGCCTCTTTGGCGGCCAGCGCAATCGCCCGCTCCAGGGTTTCCGCCTCGACGCAGTCGACCTCGCCGGCAAGCGCGGCGGCGATTTCACCTGCGGCTTCCCCGATGAGATAGGCACGGCGAATTTTGGGGAACAGATTTTTCAACCTGCCGAAGTCCTCATCTTTCCCCTGCCCGCCGGCAATCCAGTAGACATCGTTGAAAGCGCTGATGGCCTTTGAAGCTGCCTCAAGATTGGTCGCCTTGGAATCGTTGACAAAAAGCACCTTGCCAACTTTGGCAACGGCCTGGGTTCGGTGCGGAAGGCCCTCAAAACTTTCGAAAGCCGACTGGAAACGATTTCGCTCCATTCCAAGTTCATGCGCCACTGCATAGGCGGCAGCCGCGTTTTCCCAATTGTGACAACCGGCAAGGGACGTAATCGCGCTCAGGTCTGCAATCTTTTCAGCGTTGGGCAACGTCCCGTCATAAAGATAGCCGCCAACGACGAAAACACCTTCACCGAGCACTTGCTCGGCGCTGACGGCGACCAGCGCTTCTTTTCTGGTGAGCGTAAACTGGGTGCACAGTTCCTGTGTCGGCCTTGAGCTTGCGCCGACAACAACCTTGCCGCTGCTTGTTAATCGATCGACAAGACGCATCTTGGCTTTCATGTATCCCGCCATGTCACCATGTCGATCCAGATGATCGCGTGTCAGATTGAGGAAGATGACAATATCGAGCCTTAAACTCTCTACCAGGTCGGCCTGATAGGAAGAAACCTCAAGCACATAAACGGTTCCATCAACAGGTGGCTCCAGGTCAAGCACCGGGACGCCGATATTGCCGCCAACCTGGGCTTCGATGCCGGTTCGCGACAGAAGATGTCCGATGAGGGCGGTCGTCGTGGATTTACCGTTCGTGCCCGTTACGGCGACAATTTTCACGTCCTTGCCACTGGTATTGATGGCCCGAGCAAACAACTCCAAATCCCCCACAATGGGAACATCAGCGTGTCTTGCCTGGATGACAATCTTATGTGGCTCGGGATGGGTCAGCGGGATGCCCGGACTGAGCACCAGTGCATCAATGCCAAGCCAGTTCCATCCCGAAGGGTCCATAATCAGTGCACCAACTTCTCTGGCAGCCTCGCGCGCGTCCTCGGTATCGTCCCACGCAACGACAGATGCGCCGCCTGCCTGCAGAGATGCAATCACGCTTTGCCCGGTGCGACCGAGCCCAAAGACCGCAACCTGCCTGCCTGCAAATTCATTAACAACAATCACCCGGAACGCCCGCCCTCAATTTGTGCGTCTCACCTCAACTTCAAAGTCGATAGCCCAATCAACGCCAGAATAAATGCAATAATCCAAAACCTGATAACAATGGTCGATTCAGCCCAGCCAAGCTCCTCATAGTGGTGGTGAATCGGTGCCATTCTGAACACTCTTTTACCTGTCATTTTGAAAGAAGCAACCTGGACAATAACCGAAACCGCCTCGAGCACAAAAAGCCCGCCGATGATGGCCAGAACAAGTTCGTGCTTGGTTGCACCGCTGATCGCCCCGATAGCGCCGCCAAGCGACAAAGAGCCTGTGTCGCCCATGAAAACCATGGCAGGTGGAGCATTGAACCAGAGAAAGCCAAGGCCGGCTCCGATCAGCGCACCGCAGAAGACGGTGAGCTCGCCGGTACCCCTGACGAAATTCACCTGAAGATAGTCGGCAAAGACAGCGTTACCTACCAGATAGGCAATCAGCGCAAAACTTGCGGCGGCGATCATTACGGGGACAATCGCCAGGCCGTCCAGACCATCGGTCAGATTGACAGCGTTTGACGCTCCGACGATGACAAAGGCGCCAAAGGGAACGAAAAACCATCCCAGGTCGACGAGAAAGTCCTTGATGAAAGGAATGGCGAGCGTGCCAGCTGCATCACTCGGGGAGATTTGCGTAATCCACCAGGTCGCAATGCCGGCGATTGCAAATTCCATTAAAAGTCTGGCTTTGCCTGACACTCCCTTTGTGGACCGACTTGTCACCTTTTGATAGTCATCAGCAAAACCAATCATACCGAAGCCGCCGGTCACAAGGAGAACAACCCAGACATATTGGTTGGAAAGGTCGGCCCAAAGAAGCGTGGCAATAAACATGGATATCAATATGAGAAACCCACCCATTGTCGGCGTGCCCTGTTTCTCAATGATATGGCTCTGAGGGCCATCTTCGCGAATCGGTTGCCCTTCGGCCTGTTTGTTCTTGAGCCCACGAATAAAGGCGGGGCCAAAGACAAAACAAACCACCATGGCAGTAACAATTGAACCGCCGGTTCGGAACGTCAGGTAGCGAAACACGTTCAGAAACTGGAGCTGATCGCTGTAGGGGACAAGAAAGTGATAAAGCATAAAGTCAGGCCCCTTTTGCGGTGTTTTGCGATTGTTTGCAGTCAAGATCAAGCAGCGCCGAGACAATCGGTGCCATATTGGTTCCAAGCGATCCCTTGATGGTCACAACGTCGCCGTTCCGAATTGCGCTAATAACAGGATCAATTAAATCTGTCGAAACAGCAGCATGGGCCCCGTCGACCATATCTCTCATTTCATTCCACAAGGCAGCCATACGAGGGCCGCAACAAAAAAGAAGATCTGGATGGGTTGCTTTGAGATCCGGCGCAAGGGCGATGTGCAAGGCCTGACTTGTTTCTCCGAGTTCGCGCATATCACCGAGAATGGCAATACGGCGCCCCTCGCCCGCTGGCTTGATAGCCCCGAGCGTAGACAGAGCCGCCCGCATGGAGGCCGGGTTGGCGTTGTAGCTTTCATCAATCAGCGTAAAACCGCCGCCCGAAGCCAGTCTCACATCCTGGCGCTCGCCGCGTCCCTTTGGCGGCGCTACATCGCGCATGGCCAGTGCGGCTTTGGCAAGGTCGGCCCCCACAGCGTCAACAGCACTCAGGACGGCAAGGGAATTCAGCGCCCAGTGTTTTCCGGCGGCACCAATCCCGTAGGCCGCGTCGGTCCCATTGATCGTCGCCGCGACACAGGTGCAGGTTTCGTGAAGCTTGACCCGTGTCAGTCTCGTCTCGGCCTCGGCATGCTCCCCAAATCCGATGATCTTGCCAGCACCCGCTTCATCGGCCCTTGTCTTCAACAAATCAAAATGAACACTATCGCGATTGATGATAGCTATGCCGCCCGCCTTCAGGCCCGAAAAAATCTCGGCTTTGGCTTCGGCGATTTCCGTTTCGTCCTTGAAAAATTCCAGGTGAACGGATGCAACGGTTGTGACAATTGCTACATCGGGTTCGACCATGGCGGTCAGTGGAATGATTTCACCTGGATGGTTCATGCCAATTTCAAAGACACCATACTGCGTATCCTCAGGCATACGGGCGAGCGAAAGTGGAACTCCCCAGAGATTATTGTAACTGAGCTCCGACGCATGAACCTTACCCGAAGGCTGAAGCGCCTTGAGCAGGGCTTCCTTGGTGCTGGTCTTGCCAACACTGCCAGTGATCGCAACGACTTTAGCCTGGCACCGGGCGCGCGCTGCGCGGGCCAGGGCGTTGAGGCCCTCAAGCGTGTCTGCAACGACAAGGCACGGGCCTTTCGCCCCGGCAGGCCTTGAAACCAGGACGGCGGCGGCGCCAGCTTTCTCGGCAGCGGCGATAAACTCATGCCCGTCACGATCAAGTCCTTCAATGGCAACAAACAGATCGCCGGGCTGAAGCGTGCGCGTGTCGATCGATATTCCTGTCGCGGCCCATGGGCCGCCGGTAAGTTCGCCGTCCGTAGCCTCTTTAGCCGCCTGCGATGTCCAAAGTGGTTGTGTCATGTCTCGTTTTTGTCGGCCAGCGCCGCCTCTACTTCTTCGATATCGCTGAATGGCAGAACTTTATCACCTGTAATTTGGCCGGTTTCATGGCCCTTTCCGGCAACAATAAGGAGATCGCCGGATTTCAGGCCGTCAATCGCAGTTCGGATGGCCTGCCTGCGATCACCAATCTCGTATACCTTGCCGGCACTCTTTTCCACGCCGCCAAGGACTTCAGCCCTTATGGTGGCAGGATCCTCGCTGCGTGGATTGTCGTCGGTAATGATTGCAACGTCCGCGAGGCGCGCCGCAATTTCGCCCATCAGGGGTCGCTTGCCGCGATCACGGTCGCCGCCGCAACCAACAATAACATGCAGCTTTGATTTCGCATGAGGCCTCACGGCGTTCAGAACCGTTTCCAGGGCATCGGGCGTGTGAGCGTAATCAACGAGGATTGTCGCGCCGTTTTTGGTCTTGCCGGCCAATTGCATGCGTCCCGCAACGGTGGTCAATTTGCTCAGGGCAGCAAAAACTTCATCTGCGCGGCCGCCTGTCGAGATGACCAGCGCAGCAGCAATCATTGCGTTGGATGCCTGAAATGCGCCGATGAGCGGCAGATCTATGGCGTATTCCCTGTCCTTCCATCTGACCAGAAGTTCCTGGCCCGACTGCGCCGGTGTGCGCGACAACAATCGCAGATCCGAGTTTTCGCTTTCGCCCACAGACACCACGCGGATGCCGCGGCTCCAGCAAAGCTGATCCGCCTCGTCACGGAAATCGGCATCAGCGTTTAGCACTGCAACGGAACCGGGCTTCAGGACCTCGCCGATGAGACGCATTTTGGCAAACAGATAATCGTCGAAGTCCTCATGGTAGTCGAGATGATCACGGGTCAGGTTGGTGAAGGCTGCAGCGGCAATGTTGACGCCGTCGAGGCGATATTGTGCAAGACCATGACTTGAGGCTTCCATGGCGAGATGATCGACCCCGGACAGCGCCAAACCGTTCAGTGCACGGTGGATCTCCACCGGATCGGGGGTTGTATGACCAAGCGGGATATAAGCCACGGGACTCTGGATGCCCAGGGTTCCCATGCTCGCGGCCCTGTGTCCCAACAGGGACCAGATCTGGCGTGTGAAACTGGCAATGGACGTCTTGCCGTTGGTTCCAGTCACAGCGCAGATGATCTCGGGTTGCCGCGCATAATATCTAGCTGCAGCAAGGGCGAGTTCCTTGCGGGGGTTGCGATAATCAAGCACCGGGATCTCTTGCTGATCGCTTCCGGCAACCTCACCCGCTTCGCTTTGCCACCCGGCATGGGTCATAACTGCAGCGGCGCCTCTGTCAAGCGCATCGCTGATATATTTCGCACCATCAACCTCGGTCCCTGGCAGCGCCGCAAAAAGATACCCGGGCTTCACCGCACGGCTGTCTGCCGTGAGGCCCCTTATGGAGATGTCACTCGGGACAAGGTCCGGGCGTCCGGAAAGCGATATCAACTCTGCAAGTTGCATGACCTTCCTCATCTTTGTGTGGATGCAAGTTGTGCGGTTTCGGCGAAGGGTGAAACTTCGGCCGTGGGCCGCACGCCAAGAGCCGGCGCAACACGGCGGACAACGGCGCCAACCGTCGGCGCTGCATTCCAGCCTGCCGTCCGGTAGTTGTGTGTCTTTGGGGTCCCCTTGGGCTCATCAAGCAAGGCCAATACGAGATACCTGGGCTTGTCCGACGGAAAGATCCCGGCAAAGGATGTTATGAGCGCGCGTCGGTCATAACCGCCAGCCGAAGGCTTGTCAGCTGTTCCGGTTTTTCCGCCGACGGAATAACCCGGCACGTCTGCCTGACTGGCAGTTCCCTGAGTCACCACCTGACGCATAAGACGGCGCATCTGGCGGGAGGTTTCTTCTCGCACGACACGCGTTCGTGTACCGGGATCGTAATCCCTTTGCCTGAGGATCGTCGGTTCAACCTTGTAGCCACCGTTGACCAGAGAGGCCATGGCAACTGCGATGCTCAAGGGACTGACGGAAATGCCGTGACCATAGGAGACTGTCGCCGTTTCGGTCGGACCCCATTTCACCGGCAGAAGCGGTCTGCCAATTTCCGGGATCTCCACTTCAGCACGATCAAACAGACCCAGTCGTTCAAGAAATTCAGACTGCCTTTCAGCGCCAACCTGATGGGCAATGCGAGCCGAGCCAATATTCGATGACACCATGAAAACCTCTGCGACAGAGAGCCAGCGGTTTTCCGGGTGGAAGTCGTGGATCGTTCGATTAGCCACCTTGTAGGGTGCAGATGCGTCAAACTGGTCATCGATATCGATCTTGCCGCCGTCCAGGGCCATCGCCGTATTGAAGGCCTTGAACGTCGAGCCCATTTCATAGACGCCCATAGTGGCCCGGTTGAACAATTGATTGTTTGAGGCCGCGCCAATGTCATTGGGATCGAAGTCCGGCAGGGAAACCAGCGCCAGGATCTCTCCTGTTGTGACATCCAGCACCAGGCCGGTTGCCGCCTTTGCCTTGAATTCCAGCATCGAACGAATGAGCTCATCACGCATGATATACTGGACACGCAAGTCCAGTGACAGCTCGACCGGCCCGTCGGCAGAATCGGAGGCCAGCGCGTCGTTCAGAGTTCTTTCGAGGCCGATGAGACCCTTGTTTTCGGAACCAACAAATCCAACCACGTGCGAGGCGAGAGAGCCCTTGGGATAGATCCGGCGCGGGCGTTCCTCAAACCGAAACCCGGGAAATCCAAGGGCGTGAACGCTGGCATGCTGACGCGGCGTAAGATCATGGCGCAGCACGACCCATGCGCGCTCCGACTCCAGTTTTTTCTTTAAGTCCGCATAGTCAAACTCCGGAAAAACCGACATCAACCCACGGGCGGCTTCGTCTGCATCCGCAATGTCACGGGCGTCGGCGTAGAGCGTTACAGTCTTCAAGCTGGTTGCGAGGAGCTGAGCATTGCGGTCAACGATGTCGCGGCGCAGAGTCTTGTCTACCGAGACAATGCGAGTGGACGCCCCGCTTGCGCGGTCACCGTTGAACACTGCAAGATTGAAGAGTTGGAAAACCAGGACCAGCCAGGCCAGACCAAACAGACCGCCCAGTACCATGAGGCGCTGGCGACGAGTTGCCAAGGCATGATATTGGCGGCTGTCGAGAAACGTCGGTCCGGATTGCCCGGGCCTGTGAGGCGCGCCAAACCCTTGCGGGACATGCACAGCGGAACGGCGTCTCACCTCATTCATCAGTCGCCCCACCTTTCGTCCCGATCCATCTCAATTTGCGCAACGGTAATGAAGTGCGACTCCGATCCGACAAATTCGTTACGTGCCGGCAAAACGATAGCAGGCTTCGCGTGGGGCACGGCGTTATAGCGCACGGGCACGCCGTCCATGTCCTTGTCAAACAGATTGTACCCCAGCCATGGCACGTCTTCGATGGCCGCAATTTGTTCAGCACGAACCGTATCAAGTCCCAGGTGTGCCTCGGCAAGTTTCCTCAAATTACTCGGACGCGTGAGATGGCTCCACTCGGCACTCAGGACATTGATGGCTTCCTTTTCGCGATCAATGGCGCGGTCAATTTGCCGCAACTCCTCACGCGCCTCCTGAGTTTCATATTTTAAATCACTGGCGCCGAAATAGAGCGCAATCAAAAGGGCAAGGGAAAGGGAACTAAAGACACGTATCATTGGATGTGAACCTCTACTCTGTTGGGTGGCTCGAACGAAGTGGACCAGGCTTTCGCGGCGGTGCGCTGCGCAGCGCGAAGTCTCGCCGATCGGGCGCGCGGGTTGTCTGTGGCTTCGGTTTCTTCCGGACGGCGCACCCGCGTGGTCACCAGTTCGAAAGAGGCGTCTGGCACATCGGGTAATTCCGGTGCATGACGCGAGCCCTGGCTGGTTCGCCCCGCTCTTTGCGAGAGGAAGCGTTTGACCAGTCGATCTTCAAGGGAGTGAAAGGATACAACGGCGAGGCGGCCAGTGGGGCGCAAGAGAACCTCCGCAGCCATCAACGCCCGGGCCAATTCGCCGAGCTCATCGTTGATGAATATCCGCAACGCCTGGAAGGTCCGGGTCGCGGGATGAATACGCCGTCCGCCCGGTTTGACGTGTACGGTCTTTTCCAGGAGGTCCGCCAGTTCGCCGGTTCGCGTGAACGGCTTTTCATTGCGGCGTGCAACAATCGCTTCAGCTACCCTGCGGGCCTGCTTTTCTTCACCATAGACGTTGATGATGCGGCGCAGATCCTGGGCACTCATGGTATTGACGACTTCGGCGGCACTCTCGCCGTCCGCCGCCATGCGCATATCGAGGGGGCCATCGGACGAGAAGGAAAATCCGCGCTCCGCCTGATCAAGCTGCATGGACGAGACACCTACATCGAGGGCGATGCCGTCAACTTCTGTAACGTCATGCGCGGCCAGAAGTTCGCGCATGTCCCCGAAACGGCCCTGAATAAGGGTCAGGCGGCCGGAGAATTCTTCTTCCATCGCACGGCCTGCCGCAATTGCCGTCGGGTCGCGGTCTATCCCGAGGACGGCGCAGTCGGCAGCTTCAAGAATGGCGCGAGAATATCCGCCGGCACCAAAGGTTCCATCGACATAGACGCCGCCGTCGCATGGGTTCAAGACGTCGATAACTTCTGCCAGCATGACCGGGATATGAGTGCGAGCATCGCTCATGACGTCCCTCCAAAGCGCAGGCCGTCACGACTTTCGCGGGCCATGGCAGCAAGACGATCTTCCTGGAGCGCGTAGGTTTCCGGGTTCCAGATCTTGAACTTGCGGCCAAGCCCCATGAACATCACCTCGCCGTTCATGCCAGCGTGGGAAATCAGCAATTCCGGCAGCTTGATACGGCCTTCCTTGTCAAACGAGAGCTCATGAGCATTACCAAGGATCGAGGCAGCCAGCGCGTCGCGTTTCTCACTGAAAGGCGGCATCTGATCGATCATGTCGCTCAGGGCCTCAAGTTGCTCCAGAGAGCAACCCTCGATGGAATTTTCGCTGAAAGAGGGAAAACAGATAATTCCGTTCAGGCTGGAATCCTTGACAGCGGCGCGGAAGCCGGCCGGAACGGAGACCCGTCCCTTGGCATCGATCTTGTTGACCACTGTTGACAAAAACGGCTTCATTGCTCGCCTTTATTCCTCTAGACTGATCACCCTGGCAGGCAGAAACATGCAAAAAGGTCCTGCGCCACTCCAGTCGACCCCGGTTTGGGCTCACGCTTTCCATATAATGGATCTAAATGGGATAGCATGGGCTCATATGGGCGTCAATGGTCTGAGACTGCCTTTCAATGGTTTCAATTGGGTTAATGTGGCTGATTTTGGCGGATCCTGGGACAAAGGTGGAACACCGCGGCCGTTGCCTAAGGCGCGTCTCTCGGAGCCACCGCCTCAGTCATAAACTTTACTCTCCATCGCGACCGCGATAGCTTCCCGCACCATGTGGACCATTGAAAAGATCACCAAACCAGATGAACGACGGCAGATCTGCGCCGCGATCACAGAGACCTTGCCTGACTGGTTTGGCCGGCCGGAGGCAAACGCATCCTATGTGGAAGGCGTCGCGACGAAAGACGCCTTTGTGGTTCGCGGCGGCGACGGCACGGCTCTCGGTCTGCTGTCACTCAACCATCCCTACCCGTCGAATGTTGATATTTACTGGATGGGCGTTCGTCCCGAGCATCATCGAAAGGGCATCGGAAAGGCACTCTTCGAAGCAGCGCTCGGGCGTGCCAAAGAGCTCGGCTGTGAAACGATGACAGTTGAAACACTCAGTGACAGCGACCCCGATCCCGGGTACGCGCGCACCCGGGAATATTACGCCGCTATGGGTTTCAAACCACTGTTTGAACTGCGCCCCCACGGTGATAATAACCCGATGCTCTATATGCTGAAACGGCTTTGAGATTGAAAACGCCAGATGGCCTGTAAGCCGGGTTCTGTCCTGTGCTCGCGCACATGTATGATCATTCATCTGCGATGCCTGTTACCAGGCACCTGGTGCGACCGACCCGGACGGCAGCTCGAAAACAAGCCATAAGCCATCCCTATTTGGTCTTGCTCCCGGTGGGGTTTACCGTGCCGTCCCTGTTACCAGCGACGCGGTGCGCTCTTACCGCACCCTTTCACCCTTACCTTTGGCCGAAGCGTCAGGCGGTTTGCTTTCTGTGGCACTTTCCCTGGGGTCACCCCCGCCGGGCGTTACCCGGCACCGTGTTTCCGTGGAGCCCGGACTTTCCTCGAACCTCTTGCGAGACCCGCGATCATCCAGCCATCTGGCGAAGGATCAATAAGCACTCCTGCTGCCTCACGTCAAGCGATACCATGCAAGGGGGTCAGACCCTATTATTGCAATGATCTTCCAGAATGTGGCAATAATAGGGTCTGACCCCCTTGCACCCCTTGCATGGTATCTACCGAAAATTGAGATACGTGCGCAGGAGTTCCTGGGTGTGGAGGTCACCAAGGCCATTCATGGCTTCGGGGCGGAAGTGGCGCTGGAAGGCGAGCGTTGTGATCACGGTGGCTTCATCGAAGGCGCTGGTTATCTCCACCGCGTAGCCAAAGGCCCTGAGATTGTTCTGGAATTCCTGGACCTGCCAGCCCGTGTCACCCGGACGAATGTCCTGCCCGGCGACCGGTTCGACGGAGCCCGGATCGATGAAGCGCCCTACTCCCTTGAGCGCGAGGCGTTGCCAGGGAAAGAGCTCGCCCGGATCCTGCTTGCGCGTCGGGGCAACATCGGAGTGACCGATGACACGGGCCGCCGGGATGGAATGGCGGGAAAGAATGTCGCGCGAGAGTTCGATCACCGCATCGATCTGTTCTTTGGGAAACTCACGGTATCCAAATTCATGACCCGGATTGACGATCTCGATACCGATGGATCTGGCATTGATGTTCTCGTCGCCTGCCCACCAGGAAGCCCCCGCATGCCAGGCCCGCTCGGCTTCCTCGACCAGCTGGAAAATGCGGCCATCTTCCTCGACCACATAATGAGAACTGACGCCGGCTTCGGCGCTGCATAGGCGCTCGATGGCTTCCGCACCGGTTTCCATGCCGGTGTAATGCATCAGAAGAATGTCAATGTCAGCGCCGCCGCGGGTGTCAAAGTTTGGTGACGGGCGTTTCAGTATTTTCAGCATCCGACTTTGTCTCAGTGTTTGGGTCTTCAGTCAAACGGTTCGCAGACAGGGGTTCCATTTCCGGCAGTATCCCGGGCGCCGGCTGAACCCTGGTGTCTTTTGACTGAGCTGTCCTGATCGATATGATGAGCACACCGGTCAGGCAGATGACAGAGCCGAGCCCCATGCGGAAGGTGATCACATCGCCCAAAAACAGAACGCCGATGCCAACGGTGAAAAGCGTCCCCATCATGCCAAAGGGCGCGATGAAGCTGGCTTCATATTTCTGCAGCAGCCAGTACATGCCGGCGTGGGCAATCAAATTGGAACCGAACACGGTGAAGGCGATGGCAATCCAGGCGCGCCAGTCGGCATTCAGAATAAGCGGCACCGGATTGCCTTCGAGCGGCAACGAGGCCAACATCAAGACAGGCCAGGAGAACATGGCGATCCAGGCCTGCATCTGAAAGACGTCAATGTCTTTTGACTTCCGCATCAGGATCGTCGATGTGGAGCCGACGAGCGCGCCAAGAAGACCGATCATCATGCCGTTGATATAGGAGAAGACGCGCGGGTCGAAACTGATCACCATAACCCCGCCAAAAGCCAGCGCCATGCCGAGCCAGCGCCGCCAGTGGATTTCCTCGCCGAGGAAGATCATGGCAAAAATGGTAGTAAACGGAAGACCGAGTTGCAGCGTCACAACGATGGATGAAAGATCACCCGCGATATTGACGCCGACATATATGAGCCCGAAGCTGACAGCTCCAGTCGTCATGGCGATGGCAAAGAGCATCGGCATGCGCCCCTCGTGCCACTTCAGGAACGGGATCAGGATCATCGCATAGAAGAAGAAACGCACACCAGTGAAGAGCAGCGGCGGCATATAGTCCATGCCAAACTTGGTCATACCCATCGACCCGGCGAAGACCAGATTGAAAAACACCAGTGCTGCGAAGTGCTGTTTCTTCATAGTGCTTCTTCCGGCTCAGGAGCGCTCTTGTCTGCCGGCTTCATGGCAATGACGGCAACGCCTGTGAGCGTAATAAGAGCCCCAATGGCAATACGCAAGGTCATCGGCTCACCAAGGAAGAAGACACCGCTCAAGATCCCGATGCAAGGCGCAAGCAGCAACATGGTGGATATGCGGGACACATCATAGCGCTGAAGCAGATAGTAGACGCCGCCATGGCCGATAAAATTGGCACCAAAAACCATGAAGAGAATTGCCGCCCAGGGGATCCATGAGGACGAGCGGATCGCCTCAATCTGGCCTGACTCGAAGAGAAGTGAAGCCAACAAAAGACCTGGACAACTGACAATCGCAATCCAGACTTGAAGATCCATCACACCGATGCCCCTCAGCTTTTTCATCAGGACATTGGACGTAGCAACAAAGAAGGCGCAGGTCGCCACGATGATCAAACCGCCGATGTATTGGAATATACCCGGGTCAAAGGAAAGCACCATGACACCACCGAAGGCCAGAACCAGCCCGACAAGATAATGTGGCGACAAACGCTCACCAAGAAAAACAATGGACAGGATGACTGCAAAGGGCGCGTTGAGTTGAATAAAAACGGCTGCGGCCGATGCGGGCGCGAATTTCAATCCAAGAAAAAATAGGCCAAAATTCAGGGCGCCGCCCGTCAACCCCACAAGCAGGACAAGGCGCATCTGACCTGGATGGCGTTTAATGAAGGGAAACAGGATCGCGATCACAAATGCAAACCGCAGTCCGGTCAACAGGAAAGGCGGCATTTCCATGAGGGCGAATTTTGCCACAGCGAAATTCGTTCCCCAAAACAGGGAGATTGCCAACAGCAGCCCGATATGACGCAACGGCATCAGCGCGCCCCTTCCCGAACAGTCCCTGATTTATTGAGAGTCACCCAGGGCTTTACGACAAAGTGCGGGATTTGGCAATAAAGGTCATCACCCGGCGGACCGCAAGGGAAGCTAGAGACCGCGCTGATCGGCGATCCGGTCCCAGGCAGCATTTATGGTCGCAAGGCGCTCATTGGCAAGGGCAACCATTTCTTCCGGTACGCCGCGGGCAATGGCCCGGTCGGGGTGGTTTTCGACCACCAGCTTGCGGTATGCCGACTTCAGCTCAGCGTCAGAGATTGTGCGTTCGACGCCCAGAATGACGTAGGGGTCGGCCTTGTCCTTACCCAAATGGCGTTCACGGATATGGGCAAAGCCAAACTCGTCAAACCCAAAGATTGCCGCCACATGTTCCAGATAGGCCATCTCATCTGGATGCATGACCCCGTCTGCCATGGCGATATAGAACAGCCCGTCGAGCACATCTTCGAGGGTCTGGGCGCGCTCGCCGAACAGCTTTACCAGTTGGGCGGCGTAGAGCTCATACCCGGCAACATCCTGATGAGCCAGCTGAAAGATCTTTTGAACATTGGCGTGTTCATCCTGGCTGACGTCAAAGACCTTGTTGAAGGCCCGAACTTCGTCTTGAGTCACGACACCATCGGCCTTTGCCATTTTGGCCGAAAGGGCAATAACCCCCATGGTAAAGGCGACTTGCCGCGTATGTTCCGTAGCCCGTTCGCGAATGCTCAGAATGTCTTCGTCATAGCCGTAGTGTCCGGCGACGGCACCCAGCAACGCACCTATGGGGCCGCCAATCGCAAGCCCGATGCCCGCCCCGGCAATTTTTCCAAAAATAGACATAGCTCTCAGTCCGCCGCGAAAACTTGACCAAAATGAGGCACAAGGCCCCTTCGAGCCACCCTCGCAGAACAAGTCACTTCAATTGTGCACTCGTCACACCCGGAATGACGTAAGGCTCCATGTGTGTTCTTGCAAGGTGCGCGTCAAATAATAATTCAAAAGCTGCACAGTGCGAGCCACACGCTTGAACCACTTCCATGTGCGCCGAATGCGAACTCCCGGCGGGATATCATGGATACAACCTTTACGCCATGGCAACCTGCGCCTTGTTGTGGTCAAATTCGGTTGGTCAAATGCCTCTGACGAGCGATGATCGAGAATAATGCAGGTTGAGGGGGAAACGGGATGAGGTGGCGGCGACCGCATTTTATGTCCACCCTTCAAGGCCTTGCTCTTGCCCTGACGGTGTGGATGGGCCTGTCCTTTTGCGGTGTCAGGGGGCTGGTCACTGCGCTGCGTCCCGACATGGGGGGTTGGTTCCTGCTCTCTGTCCTCATTTGGCTGGCATTTCCCGCCATCTATCTGCTTGATTTCATACGTTTTCGTTATGTGAAGTGGGTTGCCCTTGTTGTTGGACTTGTGATGCTGGGGATCGAATACTCAGCTCACTGGCACGGGCTAATATTCCCGGGCTCTGAAGCAGAAATCGCAAACTATTACGCCTGGTACAACAAGCTGTATTTCTTCGGGCCGTTTGATGACCGCATTGCACCTGATCTCTATTATGTCATTCTCGATTTCATGATCTTCGCTCTCGTCTGGATCGCAATCAAGCGGGTCGCGCTAAGGGCGTATCACTGATCACCGGAGGTGCGGACCGCCTTACGCACTATCTCGTCAAGCACCGACAGGAAGCGTGACCTGTCCTTTTTGTCGAAGGGCTTGTTGGTGCCTTTGATGGTTCCCATGTCCCGGAGATCCTGATTGAGAGTACGCATGGCCATGGACATGCCGATGTTATCATCGGAAAAGGGCTTGCCATTGTGGCCCAGAACGCTTGCTCCCTTTTCCAGACATCGCGCGGCGAGCGGAATGTCGGCAGTAATCACAACGTCGTTTTCTTCCGCACGTTCGGCGATCCAGTCGTCAGCCGCGTCAAATCCGTCTGATACGACGATCTTGTGGACCTTAGGACCCACATCCAGCCGCAGCCATTGATTGGAGACAAGATAGACCTCGAGATTGTATCTTTCTGCAACTCTGAAAACCTCTTCCTTCACCGGGCAGGCATCAGCATCAATTAAAATATTTACCATAATCCCTCTTGATGGTCACTCATTTGGCACCTCCGCTATTTCCGTTAACCATCTTTATTTACCATAACATCCGTCTACGTCCTATCAAAGTGTCAGAATTCTTTACATCTCAATTATAGTTAACGCGCAAGCCCTTGATTTTCCGCTATAATTTTTATGGCCTCAAAATTGCTTCGTTTGGTTGAGTCGAAATAACACGAGTAGGGTATCGATTATGCGTATTTCATCATTTGGCCGAACTGCCGCCGGAGCGGCGCTTGCGATTATCCTTCTGGGTTCCACTCCCTCCCAGGCGGTTACTTCGGGTTGCGAAACAGAGGGGCAGACCCTGCAGGAAGTTGGACGCACCGGGGCAGATGGTTGCAGCTCCGTGCCGGAGCCTGGCATCCTCGGGTTACTTGGAATGGGTCTTGTGGGGATCTACCTTGCAGGACGGCGCAGGAAGCCGTGAGCTGCAATTAAATTGCGATTTCGATGAGGGTGGCCCAGGCCACCCTTTTTATTGATCTGATGTTCAGGGAATGTGAGATCTGGCAAGTATTTCCCCAAGGATAACGAGGCCAGGGACATATGCGAAGCAGGCTCAACTCAGCCCCTGCCCAGAAATTCTCTCACTAGCCGTTTGGTGTTCCATTCTTCTCTCACCAGGGAGTCAGGAATCTTCTCACGAATTTTCTCGTGAAATTCAGGCAGGCTGGTCCAGTGAAGTCCTGGACGCAGGTGATGGGCTGTATGGAACCCCAGGTTCCAGGAGAATGCGTTGTATAACGGATCGAGAATATTGTGGGTCGCCTTGTAGGGGTCTTCGGTGTCGAGCCCGGCATGATGCCCATAGGTCGTATCAACCAGGAAGAACAGCGCTATCGTCATTGGCAGAACAAAGATCAGACACGCCTTCAGAGGTGATCCCAATATAAAGGCCGTGAGCAAAAGACTGGAGACACCAAGGAAAGCCAAAAACCTGTAGAAGATCGGCCTGTGCGTAAGGCCAACCCGGAAAGCTTCAGGGTAAATCATTACTGTATTGCGCAAGCAATACCAGGTGCGGCCCATAACGTCACCATTGCGCTTCTTCCACGGTGAGGTGTCCGTGGATTGATCCATAAACCTTTCGTGGTGGCCAATATTGTGATGCAGGGTCCATGTGAAAGGCGTCGTGCCGGTTTGCAGGAACAGGACGCATTCATAGATCCGATTGAGCCAGGCGCTACGGAATGTCATGCAATGATGATGATTGTGATTGAGCGCGCTGGCGGAGAATTGAAACGGGACAAGGGCCGCAACCGCAACAATGACTATGAAGAGGTTCTCAACCAGAAAAAACAGACTCATCTGGATCGTTGCAATAATGAGGGTGAAGACCACCCCTTTCCAGTCTCTGATATTTCGCAGCATTTGAATTTGTCCTTTCACGCTTCCTCGCCTCTGCAAGGCCGGTCCGACTCAGGCAAAGTTATACCCGCAATTATGCTCAAAAGGTTAATCAGGATTAATTATCTTTCCAGAATCTGAGTTGAATTACCTTGCCCCACACCCGCCCCTAAAGAAACCCTTTTCAACGGGCGTGATCTGCAGTCACGAGCGCGCTGAGCCGTTCAATATCTGCTGCCTCCACGATCATCCGGGCCAATTGATAACTGAACCCCGCCCTCGCAAACGAAGCAAGTTCCCGCCTTGCCTTGTCCTCATCGGGCTTTGAGGTTCTGTAGGGGCCAAAGCGGCGGCGACGGGCGTAAGCAATCGCTGCCTCGAGTTCCAGGCTGTCGCCTTTTTCTTCCCTCAGCGCGTCAAGCGCCGCATTGATATCGGCGTCCCCAACCCCCTTTTGTTTCAGGGTGCCGCGAATCACGCGCTCTGATTTGCCGGACCTGTGCAGGGAGAACGTTCGTGTCAGAGCGTATTCCGTATCATTGACGAGCCCGAGGCGGACGCATTTAGCGACCGTTGCCTCGATCCAGTCTGTCTGCTCCGGGGATGGTGCCGCATGTCCCTCATTGCGCCTGCGGACCTTGCGCTCAAGAACGCGTCCCAGATTTTCGGCGCAGGACGCATAACGTCCCAGATAGTATGTGGCGGCGTTCTCAAGATAGCGCGCGGTGACAGGGCGCTTCTCGCGCTCTTTCGCCTTGTCCTCTTTTTTCCCGAAATCCTTCATCGGCGAACCTTACACGGGCTCCTCACGGCATGTCACCAATGTCATTGCACCCCGGGTCACTGCCCGATAAGACTCAGAAATGTCTAAGGAAAATGACAAATATCAGATCTGGATCGACCGTGGTGGCACGTTTACCGATGTCGTAGTGCGCTCGCCTGGCGGGTCGATTGAGGCCCTGAAGCTGCTTTCCGAAGACCCGGCGCATTACGGCGATGCGGCGATTGAGGGGATCAGGCGGAGCATGGCGCTGGCACCCGCGGACCCGATCCCGACAGATCTCATTCATTCGGTCAAGATGGGGACGACCGTCGCGACCAATGCGCTGCTGGAACGCAAGGGCGCGCCGACGGTTCTGGTCACGACGCGCGGGTTTCGCGATGCGCTGGCCATCGGCTATCAGCACCGCCCGCACCTTTTCAAGCTCAAGATCGAAAAGCCGGAATTACTTGCATCGCACATTATTGAGGTTGATGAACGCGTCTCGGCCCAGGGCGAGATGCTTGAACCACTTGATCTTGATGGCGCCAGGGCGGGGCTCGCGGCAGCCTTTAATTCGGGCTACCGTGCCATCGCCATTCTCCTGATGCACGGCTATCGCTACACCGCCCACGAAGAAGCCCTTGCGGCCCTGGCGCGTGACATCGGTTTTGCGCAAGTCTCCACTTCGCATGAGGTCAGCCCCCTGATGAAGTTCGTCTCACGCGGCGATACAACAGTGGTTGACGCCTATCTGTCCCCCATCCTGCGCGCCTATGTTGCCCGGGTCGATGACAACCTGGAACGCGAGGGGACCGACTGCTCGCTCATGTTCATGCGCTCCAATGGCGGACTGACGGCGGCAGAGCTGTTGCAGGGCAAGGACGCCATTCTTTCCGGCCCCGCAGGCGGCGTTGTTGGTATGGTCAAGACCTCCGAGCTTGCAGGTTTTACCCGCGTCATCGGTTTTGACATGGGCGGTACATCGACAGATGTTTCTCACTACGCGGGCGAATTCGAACGAGCTTTCGAAACCGAGGTTGCGGGCGTGCGGATGCGCGCGCCGATGATGCAGATCAACACGGTAGCGGCTGGCGGCGGGTCGATCCTCTCATGGGACGGCGCACGGCTGCGCGTCGGGCCGCAGAGCGCGGGCGCGGACCCGGGCCCCACCTGCTATCGCAAGGGTGGGCCGCTAACGGTTACCGACGCCAACGTCATGCTGGGCAAACTTGCACCGGAATTCTTCCCGCATGTCTTCGGACCTGATGCCAATGAGACCATCGACCGGGCCGTGGTCGAGGAGAAGTTCGCAGAACTTGCCGGCGAGATTGGCGGCCTGTCGCCGGAAGAACTCGCAGAAGGCTTCATCAAAATTGCTGTCGAAAACATGGCGCAGGCGATCAAGAAAATCTCCGTAGCGCGCGGCTATGATGTGACGGGTTACGTGCTGACCAGCTTCGGCGGCGGCGGTGGACAGCATGCCTGCCTCGTGGCGGACAGTCTTGGCATGGAAAAGGTTCTCCTGCACCCGCTTGCCGGCGTTCTTTCTGCCTACGGGATGGGGCTTGCGGAAATCCGCGCGACACGGGAGCGTGCCATTGAGTCGCGGTTGAATGAAGGCGCGCTCGCGCAAAGCGATCGGATCTTCACGGGCCTGGAAAGCGAGACGGCCGGCGAACTGGAGAGCCAAAAGGTAGACGTCGGGGATGTCCGCCATCACCGCCGCCTGCACATACGCTTTGAGGGAACCGATACGTCCCTTCCCGTTCCGTTCGGCGCGCTGACCTCGGTGCTGGCTGATTTCCGCAAGGCTCATCAGGCGCGGTTCGGGTTTCTCCCCGAGAGCAAGGCCATGATCCTTGAGGCCGTCGAGCTGGAAAGCGTTGGTCCGGGCGCAGATCCGGAGGAACCCGAATACGCGCTCACAGAGGGCGCGCCCCAGCCCCGGGGCCAAACAAGGATGTTCGTATCAGGCGCCTGGACCGAGGCGCCCGTTCTTGACCGACAGGATTTGAAACCTGGTCACAAGGTTACCGGCCCGGCGATTATCACAGAACCCAACTCGACAATCGCTCTGGAACCTGGCTGGTGTCTTGACGTGACCAGACTTGATCACCTCCTTTTGACACGCGCCGAAAAACTTGCCCGGGTGAAAGCCATCGGCACCGAGGCTGACCCGATCATGCTCGAGATTTTCAACAATCTCTTCATGAGCATCGCCGAGCAGATGGGCTTTACCCTCGAAAAGACTGCGAGCTCGGTCAATATCAAGGAGCGGCTCGACTTTTCCTGCGCGGTTTTCAATACAGAGGGCGCGCTTGTCGCCAATGCGCCTCACATGCCGGTGCACCTGGGCTCCATGGGAGCCAGTGTTGCCGCAGTCATCAAGCAAAATGCGGGCGCAATTTCGAAGGGTGACGTTTTCGTTCTCAATGCACCCTACAACGGGGGAACACACCTTCCCGATATTACTGTTGTCACGCCGGTTTTTAATGCAGCGGGTACGGATCTCCTGTTTTCACGGCCTCGCGCGGCCATCATGCGGACATCGGCGGCATCTCTCCTGGCTCCATGCCGGCGCACTCAAAGCTGGTCGGGGAAGAAGGCGTTCTCATCGACAATTTCAAGCTGGTTGATTCAGGTCATTTCCGCGAGGAGGAAATCCGGGCGCTGCTGACAAGTGGTCCCTGGCCAGCACGCAATCCGGAGCAGAACATTGCCGACCTCAAGGCGCAGATCGCGGCTTGCGAAAAGGGTGCGCAGGAACTTCTGAAAATGGTGGATCAGTTCGGACTCGATGTGGTCCGCGCCTACATGAGGCATGTTCAGGACAATGCCGAAGAAGCGGTGCGCCGGGTCATTGATGTGCTGGAACCTGTGAGCACCACCCACCGGATGGACGGCGGCATGGAAATCCATATTGATATTCGTGTAGATCGGGCGGCGCGCGAGGCGACCATCGATTTCACCGGGACCTCGCCGCAACAGGCGAACAATTTCAATGCGCCGTCGGCCATTGCCCGCGCCGCTGTCCTCTATGTCTTCCGCTGCCTTGTCGACGATGACATTCCGCTCAATGCCGGGTGCCTCAAGCCGCTCAATATTATACTGCCGGAAGGTTCTCTGGTTTGCCCCGCCTACCCCGCTGCAGTCGTTGCCGGAAACGTTGAGACCAGCCAGGCCATGGTCGATGCGCTGTTTTATGCGGTGGGCGCGCTGGCCGGGGCGCAGGGCACGATGAACAATCTCACTTTTGGCAATGAGACCCATCAATATTACGAGACCATTTGCGGCGGCGCAGGCGCGGGCAACGGATTTGACGGGGCGGACGCGATCCACACCCACATGACCAACTCGCGGCTGACAGATCCCGAAGTGCTTGAATGGCGCTTTCCTGTTTTGCTCGAGGATTTCCACATTCGCCGAGGCTCTGGCGGCGCGGGCCACTATCGCGGCGGCGACGGCACGGTGCGGCGGATGAAGTTTTTGGAGGAGATGGATCTTTCCATTCTGTCGATCAACCGCGAACATGGTCCCAGAGGCCTTGCCGGTGGCGGCGATGGTGCGGCTGGTGTGAACCGGGTGATACGGTGCGATGGTTCCATAGAAGCCTTGAGGGGTTCGGATGCGACGCATATGAACGAAGGCGATGCCATCGAGATTTCAACACCTGGCGGCGGCGGGTATGGTGAGCAAGTCCCTCTCCCTCCGGGAGAGGGTGGCATCGCGAAGCGATGACGGGTGAGGGACTGGCCTCACAAAGCATTCGGGCGGTTGCAACATCGCCCCTCATCCGGCGCTTCGCGCCACCTTCTCCCACGAGGAGAAGGACGAGAAAGGAACACACATGAAAACAATCCTCATCACCGGAGCCAATCGCGGCATTGGCCTCGAACTTGCCAGGCGGTATGCCAGCGATGGCGACAAGGTGCTCGCCTGTTGCAGAAACCCGCAAGAGGCCACAGATCTCAAGGCGCTCGAAGGCGTCAAAGTTTTCCAGCTTGATGTCACGGACGGCGCTTCGGTCAAAGCCCTCAAGGCAGATCTTGGCGATATGCCCGTCGATATTCTGATCAACAATGCCGGTATCAATCTTGAGCCGCAGAGTTTTGAAGAGATGGACTTTGACAAATGGGAAGAAACCTTCCGGGTCAATTCCATCGGCCCGTTCCGCGTGGTTCAGGCTCTGATTGACAATGTGAAGGCGGGCAAGGACAAGAAAATCGTCACTATCTCGAGCAAGATGGGTTCGGTCGGCAATGTCTACTATGGCGGCGCCATCGCCTATTCGTCGTCCAAGTCTGCGGTCAATATGGTCACCAAAATCCTCGCAAATCGCTTCCGCGACGACGGCATCATCGCCGTGCCGCTGCATCCCGAATGGGTGCGCACCGATATGGGCGGACCCGGCGCGCGGATCTCGGCAGAAGAAAGCGCGGCCGGACTGCGCAAGGTGATTGCAGGACTGACCTTGGCAGAGAGTGGGCGGTTCTTTCAGTATGATGGTGAAGAACTGCCGTGGTAGAGTATTACCCGCTATCGGCCGCAAAATTGATCGCCACAAAGAACGCGAAACAGGCCAAGACTGTCACAATATACATACCATTGCCGGGTGTCGCCTTTTCATCTGAAATGCTCTGAATCGGCCTACTTTCCGATTCTACCGATTCCTTATCAGGTGCATCAGGACGAATGTACTTGAAGTATAACAACCATACAGCAATCAGCGTGACCGGGACCATGATAGAGGCAATTGTCATCACCATCATAGCGTCAAAACCATCAGTCGCTAGCTGAGGATTGCCGGCCATACCCACGAAGACCACAACAACCAACCCACCCCACAAACTCAATGGCAGCAGGATAACAAGCAACCCTCGAAAGATGATCAAGAATGACTGCCATCCACTCCAACCGCCCATAACGGAGAGAATTCTCATGATCAAGGCTACACGCCATAAAGCAACAATCAGTAGCAAGACCATGTTCGCTGTGAACGCACCCTTTGCACCCCATAGAGGCTCCGCCGGAAATCCATAGAACCAGGCAAGAGGCGCCGTGAGCCAGTAAATACCCAAGTAAGAACGAAATGGAATAGTACGACTGCTTCCATTGCCCCACCGCCTCCTGGAAGCAGAAACAATGAACGCATACAGTATTGAAGCGCTTACGATCGAAGCAAGGAAAGGGGTGAAAAGATTAAATAGGAAGCCGCCTGCGGTTACTTCAAGCCATGCGGTCCTTGCAATCCCCGCAGATACGACCATGAAACCTCCGATCTCCAGCAGTTGTTTTGCTGAACAGACCTTTCGTATCGCCTCTTTTTGCCCGACTAGAAAAAGACCGTAATCTTTCAGGGAAATTTCTTCTGACAAGTAACCACCGGTATCCATTTAAACTACCCAAGATTACCTTAGGTGATTGCATATTCTACTGCAACCGCGCTCATCCCAAATTTGGCGCGAGCCATCTTTTGGCTTCGCGCTCATCCCAGCCCTTGCGCTTTGCGTAGTCGTCGACCTGATCCTGCTGGATTTTGCCGAGGCCGAAATACTGGCTGTCCGGATGGGAGAAGTAAAAGCCTGACACACTGGCCGCTGGCCACATGGCGCAGCTTTCGGTGAGCGAAACGCCGGTGCGGGCCTCGGCTTCGAGGGCGATAAAGAGCGTGCGCTTTTCGGTGTGATCGGGGCATGCGGGATAGCCTGGCGCGGGGCGGATGCCCTGGTATTTTTCCTTGATGAGGGCTTCATTTTCCAGCGTCTCATCCGAGGCATAGGCCCAGAATTCCTTGCGCACCCGCTCGTGCATACGTTCGGCGAAGGCTTCGGCCAGCCGGTCGGCGAGCGCCTGAACCATGATGGCGGAATAATCGTCGTGAGCTTCCTTGAAGGCTTTGGCGCGCGCATCAACGCCCTCTCCTGCCGTGACGACGAACCCACCGAGATAATCTGCGGCGCCGGTTTCTTTTGGCGCAACAAAATCCGCAAGGGCGAAATTGGCGCGGTCACCCTGACGCGCCATTTGCTGGCGCAGGGTGTGGAAGGTCGTTCCGACTTCGGAGCGATCTTCGTCCGTATAAGTTTCGATGTCGTCTACTCTGCTATTGGCTGGCCAGAACCCGATGACGGCCTTGGGCGCAAACCATTTTTCCGAAATTATCTTCTTCAACATATCCTGTGCGTCGTTGAAGAGATTTGTTGCCGCCTCGCCCACCTTTTCATCGGTCAGGATTTTTGGATATTTACCCGCAAGCTCCCAGGTCTGGAAGAACGGTGACCAGTCGATGTACTCGGCCAGTTCCGCAAGGTCGTAAGTCTCGAACGTCTTGAGGCCGGTGAAGGTTGGTTTTGGCGGTGTGTAACCTTGCCACTCATTCGCGAACCTGTTGGCGCGAGCACCCTTGATGGTCAAGCTCTTGCGCGCCGTCTGGCCCGCAGCGTGACGCTGCTGAACTTCAGCGTATTCGGTGCGGGTTTTCTCGATCAGATCGCCGCGCAGTTCTTTGGAAATCAGGCTTGAGGCAATGCCGACGGCGCGAGAGGCATCCGTGACATAGATCGCCTGGTTTTTGAGGTAGTTTGGCGCGATCTTGACCGCCGTGTGGACCTTTGACGTGGTCGCCCCGCCGATGAGGAGCGGCAGGTCGAACCCCTCGCGCTCCATTTCACTCGCCACATAGGTCATTTCGTCAAGGCTCGGGGTAATGAGCCCCGACAGCCCAATGATATCGACATTGTGTTCCTTCGCCGCCTTGAGGATATCCTCGGCTGGCACCATGACGCCGATGTCGATGATCTCATAATTGTTACACTGCAGAACCACACCGACAATATTCTTGCCGATGTCATGGACATCGCCCTTGACCGTTGCCATGAGGATCTTGCCCCGAGCGCTGCCGCCACCTTTGGCTTTTTCGGCTTCAATGAAAGGGTTGAGATGCGCAACAGCCGCCTTCATGACGCGGGCTGACTTAACAACCTGCGGCAGGAACATTTTCCCTGATCCGAAGAGATCACCGACAACGTTCATGCCGTCCATCAACGGTCCCTCGATTACATCAAGCGGTTTCGTTGCTTCGAGGCGTGCTTCTTCGGTATCTTCAACAATGAATTCAGTGATGCCATTGACCAGCGCATGTTCAAGGCGCTTTCCAACCGGAGCCTCGCGCCAGGACAAGTCGGCCTTGCGTTCGGCGGCCTTTATGCCCCTGAACCCTTCAGCAACATCGAGAAGCCGGTCGGTGGCATCCGCGCGGCGATTGAGAATGACGTCCTCGACGGCCTCGAGCAGGCCTTTTGGAATATCATCATAGACCGCAAGCTGGCCCGCATTGACGATCGCCATGTCGAGCCCGGCCTTGATGGCGTAGAACAAAAAGACCGAATGCATCGCCTCGCGAACGATGTCGTTACCGCGGAAGGAGAAGGAAACATTCGACAGACCGCCGGAGATGGAGGCATGCGGCAAGGTCTCTTTAATACGCTTGCAGGCATTGATGAAGTCGACCGCGTAATTGCTGTGCTCTTCGATACCGGTTGCGACGGCGAAAATATTGGGATCAAAGATGATGTCCTGCGGGGCAAAACCAACTTTTTTAGTGAGGACCTGATAGGACTTCGTGCAAATCTCGACCTTGCGATCCTCAGTATCAGCCTGACCTTTCTCATCAAATGCCATGACAACTGCGGCCGCGCCATATCGGCGAATAATCCTGGCCTGTTCAATGAATTTCTCCTCGCCTTCCTTCATGCTGATGGAATTGACGATGGCCTTGCCCTGCACATTCTTGAGGCCCTCTTCGATGACCTCCCATTTGGACGAGTCGATCATCACCGGCACGCGGGAAATGTCCGGCTCCGAGGCGATCAGGCGCAGGAAGGTTCCCATGGCCGCTTTGGAGTCCAGCATGGCCTCATCCATGTTGACGTCAATAATCTGCGCGCCGCTTTCAACTTGCTGACGTGCGACAGCCAATGCCGCCTCATAATCGTCACCCAGAATGAGTTTTTTAAATTTTGCCGAACCGGTGACATTGGTCCGTTCACCGATGTTGATGAAAGTTGCTATAGAGGTCATAGTGTTTTTCTTCTTGTTCAGGCGACGTTGAGAGCTTCAAGGCCCGACAGACGCATGGCGCGTTCAATGGCTGGCACGCGGCGCGGCGGGACATTGGCAACGGCTTCAGCGATAGCCTTGATATGCGCCGGCGTCGAACCACAACACCCGCCAACCAAATTGAGAAAGCCTGCGTCAGCCCATTCCTTCAGTTGAGCGGCCATGGATTCAGGTGTTTCGTCAAATCCACCGAAAGCATTGGGCAACCCGGCATTGGGGTAGGCGCTGACCAGTGTGTCAGCGATGCGTGAGAAATCCGCAACATGCGGACGCATAAGCTCGGCGCCAAGCGAGCAATTGAGACCGACACTCATGGGCTCGATATGAGCTACAGAATTCCAGAAGGCCTCGACAGTCTGCCCGGACAGTGTGCGGCCGGAACGGTCGGTAATTGTCCCGGAAATCATGATTGGGAAGTCGAGCTGCAGCTCGTCCCGCAATTCATGCAAACTGACAATGGCGGCTTTGCAATTCAATGTATCGAATATCGTTTCAACGGCCAGAATATCTGAACCGCCTTCGAGAAGTCCCCGCGCTGCAACTTTGTAGGACTCGCGCACCTCATCAAAGGTGGAGGCCCTTGCACCTGGATCGTTAACGTCGATGGACATCGACAGCATCTTGTTCATTGGTCCCAGTGCACCAATGACAAAGCGCGGGCGATCAGGCGTTTTTGCGGTCATCTTGTCGGCCGCGACGCGCGCGATTCTTGCGCCCTCAAGATTGAACTCATAGGCAAGGTCTTCCATCGCGTAGTCGGCCTGACTTATCGATGTCCCGTTGAACGTGTTGGTCCCGATGAAATCCGCGCCAGCCTCAAGATATTGGGTATGAATATCCTCAACGATGTCGGGGCGAATGAGATTAAGCGCTTCATTGTTACCCTTGATCAGAATATTCCAATCCTTGAACCGCTCGCCGCGAAAATCTTCCTCTGTGAGCTCGTAAGTCTGAATCATGCTGCCCATAGCGCCGTCAATAATGAGAATGCGCTTTTCAAATTCAGCCTTCAGATACTTTTGATTTTTTTCGAAGTCAGGCATCGACCTCTCCTTTCGGGCGAACGCCCAGAATATGACATATGGCGTAAGCGAGATCGGCGCGGTTCAGGGTGTAGAAATGGAACATATCGATGCCGCGTTGGTAGAGTGCGGCACACTGGTCGGCGGCGATGGTAGCACCAACAAGCTGACGGGTACGCAGATCATCACCAATACCTTCAAACCGGTATTGAAGCCAATCCGGAATATCGGCGCCGCAGCCTGCTGCCATGCGCTTGTAACCCTCAAAATTCGTCACGGGCATAATGCCGGGTTCGATGGGAATTGTGATGCCGGCGGCTCTCACGCGGTCGAGATAACGCAGGAAATTTTCCGGATCGACGAAGAACTGGGAGATAGCGCGCGTCGCCCCATTGTCAATTTTCCGCCGCAGATTGTCGATATCATCTTCCACATCGCGGCTGTCGGGGTGCTTTTCCGGATAGGCAGAAACCATCACGCCAAAATCGGCGATGTCCCTGATACCACGCGCCAGTTCAGCCGCATTGGCGTAGCCGCCGGGGTGGGCCTCATATTTCTGGTCGAGACCGCCAGGAGGATCGCCGCGCAGGGCCACAATGTCGCGAATGCCGGCGTCCCAATAAGAGCGGATGACTTCATCCACCTCTTCCTTTGTCGCGCCGACACAGGTCAGGTGCGCTGCCGGTTTGATATTGGTTTCATCGTGAATACGTTTCACCGTTGCGTGCGTGCGATCGCGGGTCGAGCCCCCTGCCCCGTAGGTCACCGACATGAACTCAGGCGCGAGCGGTTCGAGGCGTTTGATCGCCTCCCACAGTTTGACCTCGCTCTCAGGCGTCTTGGGTGGAGAGAATTCAAACGAGACAGAAATGTCCCGATGTCCTCGCTCAATCCAGTTCAATGTGCTCATGGGTCTCCACCTAATGTCCGGGTTGAGCACTGGCTTGGGCAAGCCAGAGCGTTACTGTGAGTTTCCGACCATTTTCGTCCGGGGGCGGAAGATGGGAAACCTTGATGTGATCAAGGCCTGCGGCCTTACACCAGCCAGCTACTTCAGCATCGGAAAATCCGAGACGGCGATGAGAATGTTCCTCGCGCAATTCCTCCAGATCATGCGGTGCAAAATCGGCGATGAGAAGCTTTCCTGTCGGCTTCAGGGCTCTGACCGCCTCCGCGACTGCTGCAGCCGGGTCGGTCAGGTAATGCAGAACCAGATGAATCGTGATGAGGTCTGCATTGTCCATATGACCATTGGTGGCTCCAGATCCGTTGGCAAGATCGAGCGCAAACAGGTCGCCCTGCCTGACCTGACAGTGATCAAGGCCAGCGGCTTCAATTCTGGTGCGGGCGATTGCCAGCATTTCATGGCTCAGATCGACGCCGATCCCCTTTTCCGCTTGCGGTCCAAAAACTTCCAGCATCCGTCCGGTGCCGGTTCCCATATCAAGATAGTTCGCAACCTTGCTGCCGCCCACAAGCTGAAGCATTGTTTCTTCAACTTGCCGATCCGAGGTGTGTAGTGATCTTAGTTTTTCCCAGGCCCCGGCGACATTTGCGAAGTAATTTGCTGCCTCCTCACGCCTTGTACCTTTGACGCTTTCAAGCCTTTCAAGATCTCTGGTCATGGCCGGATCGTCTGCATCCACAAAGGACAGGACAGCTTCAGCAACATTTGGCACGCCGTCACGCGAGCGGGTCAACCGATAGAAAACCCACGCCCCCTCCTGAAACCGCTCAAGCAAATCAGCATCGCAAAGCAGCTTTAGATGCCTTGATATGCGCGGCTGGCTTTGTCCGAGGACCCTCGTCAGTTCACTTACCGTGAGCTCGGTGTGAGCCAGAACGACCAGCAATCTGAGCCGCGTGGGCTCTCCTGCCGCCTTCAAACCAGCTACAATGTGTTCCGAATTCACAGAAAACTCCCGTTTCTTCAGCAATAGTTGCTGCTATTCATATAAACATATCTTTATGTTATTATTCAACGATTAAGATGCAAATCTCGGAATTGTTGAAGAACTGACGTTTTGAGCCAAATCGGCAACAATCCCCAGGTTTTTTGCCAGCTGTCCTTTTACCAGCGATCAAATTCTGGTTGAGCAACATCAGCTATGATATTGGTCTATTCGCGCGTTAACCTGTGAACAAGGGTCACGATGTTAGAGGTTGCTGCGATTACGAGCACTGAGGGAATTGGGAATAAAGGGGGGGTCTGCGAAAATATGAAGAAGATCCTTGGCCATTACCACGTGGTTCTGCGGCACTGCGCCCTTGTCGGTGTCATTTTTTCGCTTGGGGCGTGCGCCAGCATGAACGATCCGGATGACCCGGCGGCGCTTGCCCGCTATGAGGTCAACGACCCTTTTGAAGAATGGAACCGACCGCTCTTTGCCCTAAATATGCTCGCCGATGAGGTAGTCGTTAAACCCGTGGCCGTTGGCTATACGGCTGTTTTTCCAAAGCCTGTCAGGCGCTCCATTTCCAACTTCATGGACAATCTCACGTCCCCGACAACTTTTGCGAACGACCTGCTGCAATTTGAGTTCAGCAGAGGTTCTGCGACGTTCACCCGCCTTTTGATCAACACGACTATTGGCGTGGGCGGCCTGTTCGATCCTGCTCGGCATATGGGTATCGAAGGGCACAAGGAAGATTTCGGGCAGACGCTGGCCGTCTACGGGTTTGGCGAAGGGTTCTACTTTATGGCACCATTGCTCGGCCCCGCCCCGCCGCGCGACCTGTTTGGTCAACTTGTTGACGCTGCCGTTAATCCGCTGAACTATACAAAAGACGAAGATACGTGGATCATACGCACGAGCCTTTCCGCGTTTGATATGGTAAACGACCGCGCCGAGAATATAGAAACAATAGAGAATCTTGAACGGACTTCGCTGGACTACTACGCGACGGTCCGCAGTATTTATCGGCAAGATCGGAATTCAGAAATCGCCAACGGGCGCGATTTTGACGATATGCCGGACTTTGAATTCGAGCTCGACGACGACTTCGATCTAGAAGAGGATTTCGACTCTGAAGAAGATGCGTTCAGCCTGGGAGAGGACGAGAAGATGTTCGAACCGGACGCCGACGAAGGCATATTTGAACTGGGCGACGACGAATACATGTTTAAAGCCGACCAGGAAGACGCACCGTCAATGCCTTGATTTTTATGGTCTTTGTTGCATTTCAAACAAAGTGCTACCGATACCTTCAATCCGAACAATTATATTAACCTGACATTGAGACACAGCTCCTAAGCTCGCCAAAATCCGATTTGTGATGCCGGGATTGCTCTGTCAGTAATGTGGGGCGACCCGCTCCTTGTACCCAGGACGCGTGAGGCCAGCTATGTTAATTCAATCACTGAGGAGCCCTTTTTCTTCAATTCTGAAAACTGTATTTTCCCGGACATTCCTTTGCGGAATAATGGCGCTGGCGATCTCCACGACTGCACAAGCCGCCGGTGGCGACGCTGCTGCAATGGCCTACGTGCAACAAATGTCCGACAAGGGGTACGAAATTCTCAATCAAGAGGACCTCGACGTCGACCAAAAGGCAAAGGCCTTTCGCGGTCTGGTAAAAGCATCCTTCGACTTTCAGCGCATTGGCATGTTTGCGCTCTCAAAACATCGCCGCCAGGCAAGCCATGATGAGGTCGCAACCTTCCTCCAGGTCTTTGAGAACTATGCCATCAACATCTACCAATCGCGGCTCGGAGAGTATTCCGGTGAACACCTCGTTGTCACTGGCTCCACACTTCGCCGGGAATCAGAAACAGCCAGGGAAGTGATTGTCCACAGCGAGGTTGCCTTCGCAGACGGTTCCGCGCCGTGGGAGGTCAATTGGCGAGTTTTTGCCAGAGATGGCCATTATCAGGTTGTGGATGTTCAGGTTGTCGGCATCTGGATGGCAATGGAGCAGCGCGCCCAGTTTTCCTCGATCATTGCGCAGCAAAAAGGAAGTGTTGCCGCGCTTACCGAAATCCTGCAAAAGCATAGCGGTGCGACGGCTGATCTCTAGCTAACCGGAGAATGCTCCGGCAGAGATATCTGACCCTCGCAACAATGAGCGAGGGAGCGACCAATGGCCATACTCAGCCGCGACGGCATATCAATCTACTACGAAGTTCACGGAACTGGCCAAACGGTCCTGCTTTCCAACGGATTTTCCGGCTCGACCCAAACCTGGGCGGGACAGATTGGACCTCTGTCGAAAAAGTACCAGGTGATCGTCTGGGACATGCGCGGCCACGGGCAAAGTGATGCACCGGACGACGCAAGTCTCTATACCCGTGACGCCACGATTGGCGACATGCTTGCCCTGCTTGAAGAGGTCGGCGCCAGCGAGGCTCATATCGGCGGGCATTCTCTTGGCGGCTATCTTTCTATTGAGGCCTACCGGCGTCATCCAGAGATCTTCAAATCACTGCTGCTTCTCAATACCGGTCCGGGCTTTAGAAAGGACGAGGCACGCGATGGATGGAATGCGCAGTGTGAAAAGGATGCCGAGAAATTCGAAAAGCGCCATGAGGAACAAATGGCATTGCCCGAAAGTGAGCGCCGCAAGGGCAGTCACCGCTCGCTTATGGGCGTGGCCCGGGCTGCGCGCGGCATTCTTCCTCAGGATGACGCAAAGGTCATCGAGACCCTGCCCCATATTGCGGTCCCCGCTCTCGTCCTTGTCGGCGACCAGGATCACGCCTTCAAGAATGCCGCAGAATACATGAGCATCAAGATCCCGAAGGCGACGAGCGTTGTTATCAAGGACGCCGGCCACAACGCATCCATGGATCAGCCGAATGCTGTCACCGATGCGGTGCTCGAGTTTCTCGGGACGATCTGATCGATGTTTTCCTGATCACCGCGAGAACTTCTTGAACTTGATCCGGTGCGGGATATCTGCGGCGGGTCCGAGGCGGCGCTTCTTGTCTTCCTCGTATTCCTCGAAGTTGCCTTCGAACCATTCGACATGGCTGTCGCCTTCAAAGGCCAGGATATGCGTGGCGATCCGGTCAAGAAACCAGCGGTCATGGCTGATGACAATGGCGCAGCCGGCAAAATCCGAGAGGCCATCTTCGAGCGCCCGAAGTGTATCCACATCCAGATCATTGGTCGGTTCATCAAGGAGCAGCAGGTTGACGCCGGATTTCAGCATCTTGGCCAGGTGGACGCGGTTGCGCTCCCCGCCAGAAAGCTGACCCATCTTCTTTTGCTGATCGCCACCCTTGAAATTGAAGTTGCCGACATAGGCACGGCTGGAGACCTCTCGCTTGCCAAGTTCGATGACATCAAGACCGTCGGAAATCTCCTCCCAAACGGTCTTGTTTTCATCCAGATCATCGCGGCTTTGATCCACGTAACCCATGACAACGGTGTCACCAATTTTCAACTCACCGCTATCGGGCGTTTCCTGGCCAATTAACATCCTGAAAAGTGTCGTCTTACCCGCCCCGTTGGGGCCGATAACACCAACAATGCCGCCTGGCGGCAGAGTGAACGACAGGCCGTCCATCAGAAGTTCGTCGCCAAAACCCTTATTGAGATCTGTGGCTTTAACAACATCACCGCCAAGGCGCGGCCCCGGCGGAATGACAATCTGGGCTGAATTTATTTTTGCAGCGATGTCCTGATTAAGTAGATCATCATAAGAGCTGATACGGGCCTTGGACTTGGCCTGACGCGCGCGAGGCGACGCCTTGATCCATTCCACTTCGCGCGCCAGAGTGCGCTTGCGGCCGTCTTCCTGCTTGCTCTCCTGTTCAAGGCGCTTTGCCTTTTGTTCAAGCCAGCTGGAGTAATTGCCCTGATACGGAATGCCCTGTCCCCGGTCGAGTTCAAGGATCCAGCCGGTGACATTGTCGAGGAAATAGCGGTCATGAGTAACAAGGATGACAGCGCCTTGATAGTCGCGCAGGTAATGCTCAAGCCAGGCTACTGACTCGGCATCAAGGTGGTTGGTCGGTTCATCAAGCAGGAGCAAGTCCGGCCCCTGAAGCAGAAGTTTGCACAAGGCTACACGGCGCGCTTCGCCTCCCGAAAGCTTTGTGACATCGGCGTCGCCCGGAGGACAGCGCAGTGCATCCATCGCCATTTCAATTTTCGATTCCAGATCCCAGCCATTGGCTGCGTCGATCTTTTCCTGGATGTCCGCCTGCTCCATGATGACGGCATTCATTTCATCGTCATCCATGGGCTCTGCGAATTTGAGAGAAATTTCTTCAAACCGATCAAGCCATTCCTTGACCTCACCGGCGCCTTCCAGAACATTGCCCAGGACATCCTTGGTCGGATCAAGCTGAGGCTCCTGTGCCAGATACCCGACTTTTGCCCCTTCGGCAGGCCAGGCTTCGCCGTTAAACTCCTTGTCGAGGCCAGCCATGATCTTCAGAAGTGTCGATTTTCCCGAACCGTTAACCCCGACAATGCCGATCTTTGCATCCGGATAGAAAGACAAATGGATGTCTTTGAGGATCTGTTTGCCTCCGGTGAAAGTCTTCGAGAGGCTTTGCATGTGATAGATGTACTGGGCAGCCATGGGGCTTTGTTCTCCTTGGGGCAACTGAACGCGCACTTCTATCGAAAGTGCGAGCCTGATGCAAATGGCAACTAAACTGCCCAATTCCCCGGGACTTGCGACGGTATTAACCAAATTGAGAGCCCCTGTCAGATAGACTTGGCGCCAGGTAAGTCCTTGCAAGGAACCGAGCATTTTGAACCCCGAAGAAACCCACTTTGAGCTGATCGTGATCGGCAGCGGTCCAGCCGGGCGCCGTGCTGCGGTGCAGGCGGCCAAGGCGCGCAAAACCGTGCTGGTGGTGGAAAAAGGCCAGAGGGTTGGCGGCGTCTCGGTTCACACCGGGACAATCCCCTCCAAAACTCTGCGCGAAACGGTTCTCAATCTGTCCGGCTGGCGCGAGCGCGGATTTTACGGTCAGTCCTGGCGCGCCAAGAATAATATCACGGCTGATGACCTGCTGGACCGCCTCCATAAAACTTTGAACCACGAAGTTGAAATTCTTGAACATCAATTCGCCCGCAATCAGGTCAAGACGTTCTGCGGTCAGGCGGCCTTTATCTCGCCGAACGCTATCGAAGTCGTTGATGAGCATTTGAGTATCACGCATTTTACTGCGGACCGTTTCATCATCTGCGTCGGGACACGGCCCTGGCGCCCTGATTATATCCCGTTTGACGGGGTCAATATTCTCGACAGTGATGAAATTCTCGGATTGAAGACCTTGCCACATTCTCTGACGGTCATTGGCGCAGGTGTCATCGGGACCGAATATGCGACGATCTTCAGTGCGCTGGATGTCAGCGTCACACTTGTCGATCCGGGTCGTGAAATCCTGCCCTTTGTCGACCGGGAGCTTATTGACGAGTTTGTCCATGAACTGCGGGACCGGGGCATTCAGATGCGCCTTGGATGCGCGGTCGACAAGGTAGAGGTCACGGAAGGCGGCCAGGTTCTTACAACGCTTGCAAACAAGCGCTCCATCCGCACCGACATGGCGCTTTATGCAGCGGGTCGCACGGGCTCGACCGATGATCTCGGCCTGGAGAATTGCGGTCTTGAAGCCATTGAACGCGGCAAGATTTCGGTTGACCAGAAGAGTTTTCAAACCAGCGTCCCGCACATTTATGCGGTCGGCGATGTGATCGGCTTTCCAAGTCTGGCCTCGACCTCCATGGAACAGGGCCGGATTGCGGCGTGTCACGCCTTTGGGATCGAAGCGCACGAGCCACCGGCATTTTTCCCCTACGGCATCTATGCTGTTCCGGAGATTTCAACCATCGGCATGACAGAAGAAGAAGTGGTGGAGCGAAACATTCCTTACGAATGTGGCATCGCCCGGTTTCGCGAGACGTCACGCGGGCATATTATGGGGCTCAAGTCCGGTTTCCTGAAGATGATATTCTCACTGGAATCGCGGCGGCTTCTGGGTGTTCACATCGTCGGTGAGGGGGCCACCGAGCTTATCCATATTGGTCAAGCGGTGCTCAATCTTAAGGGCACTCTTGAGTATTTTGTTGAGAACACGTTCAATTACCCCACGCTGGCCGAGGGTTACAAGATCGCAGCGCTTGATGCCTGGAACCGGATGCCCAGGGAACAGCCGAGCGCCGCGCCCCTGAAGAACCTTCAGGACGAGCTTGAGAGCAAGAAAGCCGCCGGGTAATTCGCGCGCTTTTTCTCTGCGAAAAAGAAAAAAGCCCCGAAGTTTCCCTCGGGGCTCAATTGATTTTGATCGTGTCGGAATCTACATCCGCTCAATGATGATCGCCGGGGCCATGCCGCCCGCAGCGCACATGGTAACCAAACCAAACTGCTTGTCCGCGCGTTCAAGCTCATCGACCATTGTGCCAATGAGGATCGCGCCGGTCGCGCCGATCGGGTGACCCAGAGCCATGGCGCCGCCATTGACGTTGACCTTTTCACGGTCAAGGTCGAGATCACGGATGAACTTCTCAGCAACAACGGAGAACGCCTCGTTGATTTCAAAGAGATCAATCTGATCGAGGGTCATACCAGCTTTGGCGAGAACCTTTTTGGCAGCCGGAACCGGTGCATTGAGCATCAGTGTCGGGCTGTCACCCATATTCGCCATGGCCACAACGCGGGCGCGCGGCTTATAGCCGTGGGCCTTTGCGTAGTCCGGTGACATCATCAAAATGGCTGCTGCACCATCAACAACACCGGACGAGTTACCGGCGTGGTGAACGTGGTTGATTTCCAGATCCGGATAAACCTGGGCGACCAGCTTGCGGAACGTCGTGCCCTTCTCGTCGAGCTCGTAGTCGGCAATAGCGCCAAAGGAGGCGTTCAGTGCTGCAAGGCCTTCGCGTGTGGTTTGCGGACGCGGGAACTCTTCGTGATCCAGCGCCAGTGTTCCATCGTCGTGAAAGACGGGGACAAGAGACTTGTCGAAGTGACCGCCCTTGATGGCCGCATCGGCGCGTTGCTGGCTGACATAGGCCAGGTCATCAAGCGCTTCACGCGGGATGTTCTCCAGCGTGGCGATGGCATCGCCGCATACGCCCTGGTGGGGCTGCGGATGCAGATCGCGCAAGTGCTCATTGCCGTTGTCCATGAACGGCGACCCGCCCTGCCCCATCTTGCCAAATTGCGACATCATCTCGGTGCCACCGGCGATGACCATGTCTTCCATGCCGGACATGATATTGGCGGCTGCGATGTTGGCTGTGGTGATGCCCGATCCGCAGAACCGGTCGAGGGTCATGCCGCTGGAACGCACGTCGTAGCCTGCGTCAAGAGCAGCCATGCGCCCCAAATCCCCGCCTTGCTGACCGCGCTGGGAACTGGTGCCCCAGACGATATCGTCAACTTCTGCGGTGTTAATGTCATTGCGCTTCTGGAGCGCCGCCAAAACGGTTGAACCGAGACGTTGAGGGTGAATTTCCGCCAGCGAGCCCTTGCCAATCTTGCCGATGCCGCGCGGAGTCCGGCAGACATCAATAATCCATGCTTCTGTCATGTTGTTTCCTCTTTTTGTTTTTCTTACTTCGGCTGCATACGAATGCCGCCATCCATGCGGATGCACTCGCCGTTGATGTAATCGTTCGAAACAATGTGCTCGGCGAGGCTGGTAATCTCTTCAGCAAGGCCAAGGCGCTGCGGATAGAGGACCTGGCTTGCCAGCGGCTTCAGGAAACCTTCAATTTCCGGTGTCATTTCTTCTGCACCGCCCATCAGAAGCGGTGTTGCAATGAGACCTGGAACGATTGTGTTGCAGCGAATACCGAGAACCGCGAGGTCACGGGCGATTGGCAGGGTCATGCCAACAACACCGCCCTTGGAGGCCGAATAGGCTGCCTGGCCGATTTGGCCTTCGTAGGCCGCAACAGAGGCCGTGTTGATGATCACACCGCGCCCGCCGTAATTGTCGTAGGGCTCATTTTTCGACATTTGCTCGGCGCAGAGGCGCGTCACATCAAAAGTACCGATCAGGTTGATGTCGATGATCCTTTTAAAGGCATCAAGCGGGAACGGCCCCTTCTTGCCCATGGTCCGGGCGGCGTTGCCTGTCCCGGCGTAGTTGCAGCAAACATGAATGGCACCAAAGGCTTCCATGGTAGCGGCAATGCCCGCTGCAACGGTTTCTGTCTTGGTGACGTCGACATTGCAGAAAATGGCGTTTTCGCTGCCGACTTCGGCGATGACCTTGTTGGCCTTTTCCTCGTTGAAGTCAAAAATTGCGCATTTTGCGCCTTTTTCAACAAAACGGCGGACTGTGGCCCGGCCCATTCCTGATGCACCGCCAGTGATGACCGCGACTTTTCCAGCTAAATCCATTTGTTCCCTCCTCAAGGACTTTAATTTTGTTCTTATTGAAACGGAAAGTATGAGGCATCCTAATCGCCCTGTGAGCGAGGATCAATTGCTGATTTTGCCTGCCTGGAGGCCGTACTTTTGCTCAAAGCGCACTCTTGATGACGGAATCGCGATTCCGGGCTGGCCAGCCCGGCTTTTGGTCGATAATCTGCCCCCGTGAAATCAGGAACCAAAAAACAATAATTCAATAACCTTCCAGAGAGGGACCATTATGAGAGAAGCAGTCATCGTTTCAACCGCCCGTACCGCGCTTACCAAAGCGGCCCGCGGCGCCTTTAATAACACCCACGGCATCAAGCTTGCCGCCCACCCGATCAGACACGCCATCGAACGTGCCAAAATCGATCCGGCAGAAGTCGATGATGTGATCTTCGGCAATGCCGCCTCGGCGGGCACCACCGGCATGAACGTTGCGCGCAACGCAGCGCTTTCGGCCGGTTGTCCGGTGACAACATCCGGCACTACCATCAACCGGTTTTGTTCTTCGGGTCTTCAGGCCATCGCCATGGCCGCCGGCCGTGTCGTCGTCGAAGGCGTCGACGTCATGATTGCAGGCGGTGTGGAAAGCATTTCGATTCCTGCCAAGGGTGATCCGGCCCAGTCCGTTGAGCCGGAACTCTTTGCCAAATATCCTGGTCTGTGGTTCCCGATGATCAAAACCGCTGACATCGTTGCGGAGCGCTACAATGTCTCGCGCGAAGCTCAGGACGAATATTCGCTGATGTCACAACAGCGTACCCACGCGGCTCAACAAGCCGGCTACTTCGACGATGAAATTGTTGCCATGAAGACCACTATGGTCATGAAGAACAAGGAAACCGGCGAAGTTACCGAGCACGCCGCCGTCGCCGAAAAAGACGACTGTAATCGTCCGGGCACGACCCTTGAAGGTCTTGCCGGTCTGAAGCCAATCATGGGCGAAGACAAGTGGATCACCGCTGGTAACGCTTCACAGCTTTCTGATGGCGCCTCCGCACAAGTCGTCATGGAACGCAAGGAAGCCGAAAAACGCGGTCTTGATATCCTGGGCACGTTCCGCGGCTTTGCTGTTGGCGGCTGCGAGCCTGATGAAATGGGTATTGGTCCGGTTTATGCCGTGCCGAAACTTCTCAAGGCAAACGGTCTCACCATTGATGACATCGATCTGTGGGAGCTGAATGAAGCCTTTGCTTCACAGGTTCTTTACTCGCGCGATCAACTGGGCATCGACCAGGAAAAACTCAACGTCAACGGCGGCTCGATCTCCATCGGTCACCCGTTCGGCATGTCCGGCTCACGCATGACCGGCCACCTCCTCATCGAAGGGCGTCGCCGCAAGGCAAAATACGGCGTCGTGACGATGTGCATCGGCGGCGGCATGGGCGCAGCGGGTCTGTTCGAGATCAACAGCTAAGTCGAATTTTCATTCTGATATTGACACGGCCGGTGAGAAATCACCGGCCGTTTTTTTTCAAGCCGTGCGCCCGACTAAAATGCGGCTACATCATTCGCGCAAATCCACGCCAGGGGAAACATCACGGACCCAAATCGCTTCACTCGTCAACGATTGCGATGTTGATCCCGTAACTCGGCTTACCACCCCTTGCGTCCCCACCCGTAATCTCTGTCACCACAGCAAGGAGTCCATCTCGCTCATCGGCAAGATTCACAAACTCCTCCGCCCGTTCTAGCGTGAGGTAACCGACCTGCCTTCCCTTGCTGGCCAACACCTTCAGCGCGTTTGCGTCAGCAGGATTGTCTCTCTCATGCACAAGCATCAGGAGATCACCTCTTCGCAACTTCGAGGCTATCTTCTGACGGCTAGTCCCGTTCTCGTTTTCTCGGGATACGCCAACCACCTTCGTCAGCGCCAGTATTTCGGAGTCGGAATTCACATTCCGCTCTGACCCAGGCATTGTCTGCATTGCAGACGGCACGAGCCACTTTTGAAGCCATCCCATAACCACCTCCGAGGTTGAGTATGGCTATGATGTTACCTTTCATGAAGCACAACTACAAGTACAGGCCAACACAAGGCGTACGCCGCGCCCCTTCGAGAACCTGGCCAGCATTGTCGAAGAGACCTGGATCAATCTCGAGTTTTCCCGAGTTGTGAGAAGATCCCCGACTCCTTCCTGTGGGCGGCCGAGGATGACAATGGAGGATGATCAGATTGGCAGCGCACGCTCAACCAATGCCCTCGTATCAATGCCCTCAGGCAAAGTGCCGTAGCAATCGCCACTGCGGCCCGTCAGGCGGCTGGCGATGTAGGCCTCCGCCACGAAGTCCGGGCCAGATTTCAGGAAGATTGCAGCTGCGGCCAGCTTTGCGAGATCTTCTGTGAGGCGGCGGCAAGTTGCCTCGCTGGCATGGGCCAGGTCGTCGGCCACTTTTGCCAACATCGTATCGTAGTCCGGGTTCACGCCTTTGAGTTCAGCAAACTCCTCCATCACCAACCGCGCAGCATCCGGATCGCGAGCCAGGACGCGCAGAACATCCAGGCACATGACCGTGCCGGAGCCTTCCCAGATCGCATTGACAGGCATGTCGCGATAGATACGGCCCATCATACCGGTCTCGACATAGCCGTTGCCACCGAAAACTTCCATGGCTTCATAGGAGAATCCCGGACCGCGCTTGGTGACCCAGTACTTGATCACCGGTGTCATGAGGCGCAGGTACGCCGCCTCGCGCTCGCTTGTCGCCTGGCGGTCATGGGCACCGGTCAGACGGATGGCGAGCGCTGTGGCGGCTTCGGATTCCAGTGCAAGGTCGGCAAGGACAGCAGTCATGGCGGGTTGATCAACGAGGGTTTTTTGATAGACGCGGCGGCCGCGCGCATGATTGACAGCCTGAGCGAGGGCCTGGCGCATCAGGCCTGCAGAGCCCAGCGCGCAGTCGATCCGGGTCAGGTTGGCCATGACCATGATGTTGGCGATACCGCGGCCTTCCTCGCCAATGAGTTCGCCGTATGCGTCGTGGAATTGTACTTCGGAGGAGGCATTGGATGAATTGCCGAGCTTGTCTTTCAGGCGCATGAAGTGGATGGCATTGACCTCGCCCGACGGTTTGAATCGCGGAACGAGGAACACCGACAGGCCGCCCGCAGCCTGGGCCAGAATCAGGAAAGCATCGCACATGGGAGCCGACATGAACCATTTGTGACCGTGGATGTGGTAGGCTTGGCCCGGACCGCCGTCGCCGACCGGCCCGGCGCGCGTTGTGTTGGAGCGCACGTCGGTGCCGCCCTGTGCCTCGGTCATACCCATGCCGAGCGTGACGCCGGACTTTTCTGTCATCGGCCGGAAGCTTTCGTCATACTCACGCGTCAGGACCTTTGGTAACCAGGTTTCGGCAATGGAGGGCTGGATTTTCAGTGTCGGGATCACCGCATGGGTCATGGTGATCGGGCAGATGTGACCGCTTTCGACCTGGGACATCATGAAATGTTTGGCGCCGCGAGCGACCGCAGTCCCAATCCCCGCGCCCTCTTCAAAGCTCTGCGCGTGGATACCGGCCTTGATGCTCAGCCTCATGAGGTCGTGATACGCGGGATGAAACTCGACCGTGTCGCTGCGCTGACCGATCCGGTCCAGAGTGTTGAGGTCAGGTTTGTGAACATTGGCCTGACGGCCCAGTTCGAAGATTTCACTGGTTCCAATCTGCGATCCGAAAGCATCCAGTTCGGCGGCGTGTGACGCGGCACCTTCGCGCGTGACGGCGTCCCGCAAGCCAATGTCGCCTTCAAACAAGTTGACGTCCTCGAAGGGACGGGGTTGATTGAATATTTCGTGGGTATCAAACTGCGAGATGGACATAGGTGCGCTCCTGATGGCGAGTACCGCCCACATAGCTTAACGCTGCCCTCAGCCAGTCGTCAAAGACTCAGGAGACCATAGGGCCCGCAACCTCCGCCAGTTCGGCCTTCGCCAGTTTGATGGCTTCGATATCACAGGCACTTTTGTGGTTATCGCTGACCGTATCGAGCATGCCAGGTTGCACGAATTTCTCACGGATTTCCCGGTGGGGACGGGAAGGCAGACGATACCAACTGGACGAAGTTTGTCTGGGGCGTCAAAGCCGACATTGCCCTGGCCAGAGCGAAAACCGACAAGGCTGTTGAATATATCACCATGGCCTTTGCGGGCAGCGATATTGAAAGAACAACGGCATCTTACCGGGATATGCATGAAATTACTCACAGGGTGTATCAATCCGCAGGCAGCAATGCACAGTCGCGAAATCACCTCAGGTCATTTACCCGATTGGACGACAGGGGCCGTGAAGCCGGTAAAACTGTGAGCCTGGCTCTTGCAAGTGCGAGGTTCGACTTTAG
>JAUWTJ010000092.1 GCA_030614785.1 Alphaproteobacteria bacterium
AAAACCCGCCGAAGAATCAGGATACCCCCATGACCAAAACCGTTCACGACTTCACGGCCAAATCTATCACTGGCGACGAGATCTCGCTTGGTGACTATTCCGGCAAGGCGCTGCTTATCGTCAATGTGGCGAGTGCGTGCGGGTTGACGCCGCAGTATGAGGGGCTGGAGGCTTTGCAGAAGGACTATGGGGGCAAGGGCTTTGCGGTGCTGGGGTTCCCGTGCAATCAGTTTGGTGCGCAGGAACCGGGCACGGAAGATGAGATCGCGACGTTTTGCGAGACTTCGTTCGGCGTGACGTTTCCGCTGTTTGCCAAACTCGAGGTCAACGGCGACGGCGCCGCGCCGCTGTGGCAGCATTTGCGGGCGGAGGCGAAAGAGGTCTCAAGTGAGTCTGGGGGTGAAGACGAGATCAAATGGAACTTTACGAAGTTCCTGGTTGATGGGTCGGGCGCGGTGGTGAAACGGTTTGAGCCGCTGGTGACGCCGGAAGAGATTGCCGGGGATGTGAAGGCGCTAGTCGGGTAGCGGTTCGCTGCGCCCACCACAACAGTGTCGTCCTCGGGCCATGCGCAGCATGGAGCCGGGGATCTTGTCGATAGATTGCCTGTACTGACAGAAGATCCCCGGTCAAAGCTATCGCTTTGCCGAGGATGACAGATATTATATATGTATACGGATATTATTGCTTTGGGTCCCCGGAACTCCATACCCACTCCTACCTCATCCTGAGGTGCGAGCGGAGCGAGCCTCGAAGGAGGCGCGCGGACATCCAGGCCTTGCATCCTTCGAGACGATTGCTTTGCAATCCCTCAGGATGAGGATGTTGAGTTCTAACGGGAAATCCGAATTTCTAGTTCAGCTTCTTGGGGTCTTGCGGCAGCGGCGCGACGGTGATGCCTTCGTCGATGAGGGCAACCATGTCTTCGACACTGGCTTCGCCATAAGCGCCCGGGGAGGCCGTCGCGACTTCCGTGTCGTAGTGGCGGCGGCGGGCTTCTTCGGGAAAGTCCTGGCCGACATAATCAAAATTGGTTTCGACGTAGCTGCGCAGCTCGTCTTTAATTTGACGGCGCATGTCGGAAATTTCGGCTTCGAGGGCGGCGATGGTTTCGCTGTTGTCGGGCGCGTCAGATACGGTGAGGTCCGTTGCATCGCCGTAAGGGCGCTCGGGAGGGCGCTCGGGCTGATCGGGGCGGCTGACAGAACGGGTGCCGGAAAGATTGAGGTTCGGGGCCATGATGCCCTTGTGGACCTGCGTCGAATGGCAGGCAGGACAGGCGACGGCGCGGGCGGAGGATTGATCGTCGAAGTCCTGGTTTGAGCGGAACCAGCCCTCAAACTCATGTCCTTCACCGCAGATCAAACCAAAAACAATCACGTTACGCGTCCTTGATGCAGAGGCGGAAACCGGCTTGCGCCCGTGGTCTTCCTCGCCGGATGTATGGTCGTGTCCCTTGTTCATAGGGACAGTCTTCAGGGAAATAGTTAACAGAGCGCAAACGCCGGGGCAATTGATGAAAATATCCGGTGGGGCTGGCTGGCCCTCGAGGCCACTATTCGGATTGATTCACCTGAAACAAATTCTGTCCTCATCCTGAGGAGCATCGTCAGATGCGTCTCGAAGGAGGCCATGCAGGCACTCAGGGCAGATATCCGGGCCTTTCGTCCTTCGAGACAATTTCCCTGAAGATCTTCAGGGAAATCCCTCAGGATGAGGAACGAAGATGAGCGAGTATCTCAATTCGAAAAACAGCCTATTCAGGTGCGTCGAGATCGAAGGGGCGATCGTGGGTCAGGCTGGGCAGACGGGCGCGGGCTTTGGCGACCTCGGCGGTATCGATAACGCCGTAGATAATCTCGGGGCCGGTGCCGCCGGCTTCGGCGATGATCTCGCCCCAGGGGCCGATGATCAGCGAGTGCCCCCAGGTCTGACGGCCGGTCTCATGGGTGCCGCCCTGGGCCGGGGCAAAGACGTAAGCGCCGCATTCTATGGCCCTGGCGCGCAGCAGGACGTGCCAGTGGGCCTGTCCCGTCGGCACGGTGAAGGCGGAGGGCACGGTGAAAAAATCCGCGCCGGCCCTGGCCAGCGTGCGGTAGAGATGGGCAAAGCGCATGTCATAGCAGATCGTCATGCCGAGGCCGCCCCACGGCAGATTGGCGCCGACGGCCTTTTTGCCGGCCTCGAAGGTCTCTGATTCGCGCCAGCTTTCGGTCTCCGACACATCGACATCGAACATGTGGATCTTGTCGTAGGTAGCTTTGATCGCGCCGTCCGGACCAAACAGGAACGAGCGATTGGCGTATCTGGCAGGCGCGCCATCCGGTGCCTCCACATCAATACCAATAGAGCCGATCATGAGCCAGGTGTTCAATTCATCGGCCAGGGACCCAAAGGCCGAAACTGCGGGGTGAAACTCCTGACGCGCTTCCTGACCCTGAATGTCGGCCTTGCGGATGGAAATGGAGGCGGTGTTCTCGGGGGTGGCGATGAAGTCGGCGCCGGCGGCATGGGCTTCACGGATCATCTCGCAGGCGGCGGCGATATTGGGCGCGACCTCGACGCCGGTGCACATCTGGATAACCGCAGCCTTGAACGTCTGGTCACTCATGATGGGGACTCATAATGGGGGCGTTTATCCTTCAAGCAGGGGATCAAGGCCGCCTTCGCGCTCAAGGGCGTAGAGTTCGTTGCAGCCGCCAACATGTGTATCACCAATGAAGATCTGTGGCACGGTATATCCGCCATGGGCGCGGGCGAGCATTTCGTCGCGCGCCTTGCCGTTCATGGTGATGTCGATCTCCTCGATCTCGACGTCCTTTGACGCGAGCAAGGATTTGGCGCGGTAGCAATAACCGCAGAGCATTTTGGTGTAGACGGTGACTTTTGGCATTTTCGCTTTTGGCATCTCCGGGGGCACTCTAACTGCTAGCTGCAGGGATCTTTCACCCGTTCTATATATTCAATTACGGTCCGTTTTCAATTAACAAGACTGTGATGCCGGACTCATATCTGCCTTCTAGCGCATGGTCCGGGCGAGGGACAGAACGCCAAGTGTCGCAGGTTTCTGGCGCGCCATGGCCTTGAGACAGGCGGTTACCGTTGCGCCGGAGGTGATCACATCATCGATCAGCACAATGTGAGCCCCCTTCAGGATCTCGGCGCGCTTCGGGTTGACCTGGAAGGCCCCGGCGACATTGCGGCGGCGTTTGGCGGCGGTGAGCCCGACCTGCTGGCGGGTATGGCGCACCCGCAAGAGCCCGTCGTAGAGCACCGGGACCAGGGTCTCGCGCGAGACCGCTGCGGCCAGGATCCCGGCCTGATTATAGCGCCGCATCCACAGCCGCCAGGGGTGCAGCGGCACCGGCACGAGATAGTCGGCCGTTTCAAGCACATCGCGCCCTGCCCGCGTCAACCAGCCGCCAAAGGCCCGGCCAAAGTCGGTGCGATCGGCATATTTGAACCCGGTCACCAGCGGACGGCTGGCCTCGTCGTAGATCATCGCGGCCCGCGCCCGGTCGAACAGCGGCGGGGCGGCAATACAGGCGGCGCAGAGCAGCCCGTCCTGCGGATCAATCTCGAACGGGCGCCCGCAGCACTCGCAGAAAGGCGCCTCGACGAAGCGGACCTTCGACCAGCAGGCCGGACAAAGTCGCGGGCCCTCGCCCAGACCATCGTCGCAGGCAAGGCAGCGATGCGGCAGGAGCAGGTTCAAGACGCCGGCGGCAAGGCCGGGCCGGGGCGCGCCCTCTGCAGGCATCCGCTGTTCGCTGTCATCCACCATTAAATTCGGCTTTTCCATTGCCCTGCACGAACCGCCGCCTTAAATACGGGGGCGCCCTAAATACGGGGGCGCCTTCCCATCCAGCCCTTAACCTGCGTTTCAGTCTGCCAAATGAAATCACCAATGACCAGCCCGCCGCCGCCCGGCGTCAGAGAGATGTTCGACCGAAAGCTTGTGCGGGCACGCCGGACCCGCGCGGCGAAAGGCTTTGAGGGCTTCGACTTCCTCGTCAGGCGCTGCGACGAGGAGTTCGCTGACCGGCTGGCAAGCGTTGCACCGGCACGGCTCGAGGGTGGTTTCCAGCGCGTGCTTGACCTTGGCTCTCACCCGGGCTCGGCCCTGCGGGTGCTGGACGGTGCGCCGGATATCAATCCTTCACTGCTGGTTCATTGCGGTCTTTCAGGTCACAGGATCGAAACCGGGCACAATGTTGTCGGCAGTGATGAACTGCTGCCCTTTGCCGATAAAAGTTTTGATCTTATCCTGGCGCCGCTGACGCTGCATTTCGTCAACGACCTGCCCGGCGCGCTGGTTCAAATCCGGCGCTGCCTGCGGCCAGGCGGGCTTTTTCTCACCTCGCTTTTTGGCGGCGAAACCCTGACGGAACTGCGCGACGCGTTTGCCCGCGCTGAAATCGAGATGGAAGGCGGGCTCAGTCCACGGGTTATTCCGTTTGCGGATATAAAGGATTTCGGCGCGCTGCTGCAGCGAGTGAATTTCTCCGAGCCGGTGGCCGATGTTGACAAGGTCACCGTGACCTATAAAGGCGTGCGCGCCCTGATGCGCGATTTACGCGGCATGGGCCTTGCCAATCCCATGGTCGAGCGTCGCAAGTCTCCGCTGAGACGCGCCACTCTCGCAGCGCTTGAGCGCATTTATATGGACGAGTTCGGGTTTGAAGAGGAGATTCCGGCAAGCTTCCATATCCTCTTTGGCACCGCGTGGGCGCCCGAGGAGAAGACCAGTGGTCAGGACTTTTAGATCAGGGTCCTGAATCAGATTTTGGTAAATGAAATTCTAGAACAAGGCCGCGACTGCCGTAAAGATACCGGTCAGCTTGCCGCCGATCAGGCCGACGCCTCCGGCGATCAGGATCGAGAGCCCCCCTGCAATCATCGCGTATTCAATTGCAGTCGCACCCGATGTGGAGCGGAAAAAAGCTTTGATTGTGGCCCCGATCTCATTGCGTTTCATACCAACCTCTTGTTACCCGTGACCCACGCCCCAATGGGACCCTACAAATAATCCTGCAAGAACGACGCGACCGGCTCGTCTGCGGGCGGCATGTCAAACGTCCTCAAATCAGCCGGTTTGACCCAGCGAAGCTCGCTGTGTTCAAGCGGTCTGACTACGCCGTCCCACCGGCGACAGACAAAGAGTGGCATCAAAAGGTGAAAATCGGGATAAGTGTGTGAGGCAAATGTGAGCGGCGCAAGACACGATTTGGTAACATTAATGCCCAGTTCCTCGCCAAGCTCGCGGATGAGGCACTCTTCCGGCGTCTCACCTGGCTCGAGCTTGCCGCCGGGAAACTCCCACAGACCCGCCATGGCTTTGCCCTCAGGTCGTCTGGCCAGCAGGACCCGTCCATCCACATCTACCAGCACACAGGCACTGACGAGTATCATTTCCACGTGACCAGGTCCTTTACACGTTTGTTTCGAGGAGAGCTCGAGCCCATCGACCGCCTGAAGCACCAGGATAGCAGACGGCGCCTGATCATTTTGACTTATGCCGCAGGTGAACGACTTTGCGCCTGCCACCGCGGTGCGGCAGATGCTCGGTTTTTCTCGTGACTTCGCGAAATCCAGCCCGCTTCAGAAGCCGCAGCGAGGCCTCGTTTTCAGCAAAGACTTTGGCGTCGATCGTCTTGAGGCCCAGCGTCGACCGGCAAAAAACCAGAAAGGGTTCAATTGCTTCGCCGGTATAACCCTTGCCCCAATATTCGCGCCCGGCCCAATAGCCGATCTCTCCGTATCTGCGCCCCCACTTACGATAAATCTGTATAGAAATGGTTCCGATCAGACAGTTATCGGTGCGCCGCTCGATGCAAAGGACATATTGAGTTCCATCCTGCCAGTCTGTTTCCCCGTTGCGAATAAATTTGTGTGCCTCATTCAGCGTATAGGGATTGGCTATCGAGATGGTCTGTTTGGAAACCTCCCAGTCGGAAACCAGGCGGGTGATCGTGTGGGCGTCACTTTCGCCAAGGCGGCGCAGCCGCAGGCGATCGGTATTAATGGCGCCGGAGAACGCAATCGCGCGCGGCGCCGCACCTGGCTGCGCAGCGGCTTTCACACTCCAGTATTTCTCCGCCTTTTCCACTTCGGCTTGCCTTTTTTCAGCCGCAAAAACGACCAACCGCGATCAACTGCGATAGTCCGCATTGATTGAAATGTAGCCGTGAGTGAGATCACATGTCCAGACCCGCGCCTCGCCCTTGTTCAATCCTACGTCGACAGTGATTTCTATTTCGTTGCCTTTCATATAGTCCGAAACCACCGCCTCGTCATAATCCGGGTGGCGAATACCCTTGTCGGCCAGAAGATGCGGCCCGAAAGAGATCGCCAATCTGTCGCGATCGGCAGGTTCTCCCGCCTTTCCGACCGCCATGACAACCCGGCCCCAATTTGCATCCTCACCGGCCACAGCCGTTTTAACCAGCGGAGAGTTGGCAACCGAGAACGCAATTTTTCGCGCCGAAGCCGGGGTGACCCCGCCTTTCACACGGACCGTGATGAACTTTGTTGCGCCTTCCCCGTCGCGCACGATCTGATGAGCCAGATCCTCCATAACCTCATGGAGCCTGGCGCGGAAGTCGGCGAGCCGGCGATCTCCGGGCCCGGTGAAGTGCGCAGAGGCTCCCGGTGCCACGCCGGCCTTGCCCGTTGCGAAAAGCAAAACTGTATCGCTGGTCGATGTATCGCTATCCACGGTGATGGCATTGAAGGTACCGCCGACAGCAGATTTAAGCACGCCCTGCAGGATTTCCGCCGGCACTTTGGCATCGGTGAAAATAAACCCAAGCATCGTTGCCATGTCCGGGGCAATCATGCCGGATCCCTTTGTGATGCCGGAAATCGTCACCGGCACACCGTCAATTTCAGCCTGCCGGGTTGAGGCTTTGGGATAGGTGTCCGTTGTCATGATGGCGCTGGCCGCCTTTTTCCAGCCTGCCGGTGTCAACGGGCGCGGCGCAAGCCTGAAGGCTGGCAGGATCTTGTGGTAATTGAGCGGTTCTCCGATCACTCCGGTCGACGCCAGAAAAACCTCGCTCTGTTTACACCCGTAGGCTTGCGCCGCTGCAGTCGATATTGCCTTGACCGCATCGCGGCCATCTTTACCGGTAAAGGCGTTGGCATTGCCCGCATTGACAACAAGAAGCCTGGCAGACGGCGACTTGCCCTTTTTCAGATTGGCGCGGCACCACTCGACGACGGAGGAAGCTGTGGCCGACTTTGTGAAAACCCCGGCGACTGTTGTTCCGGGTGCCAGCTTGAATATCGTCAGATCCGTGCGGCCCTTGTAGCGCTCGCCGGTCCGGGCGGTTATCGCTTCAACGCCTTCTATTGCCCGTAAACTCGGGAACTGATCCGGAGCAAGAGGCGAGACATCGGGTGATGCTTTTGTCTTTTTGAGTGAAGGGGCTGCCCGGGACGCACGAGGTTTTCCGGGTCCCGATTTTTTCCTGTTTTCCGCCATCGAAAGCCACCATCTGAAAGGACCGTACCCTTCCTTATTGTGATGCAACGAGGGCCCTGTCAAGCTCCGCCTTGTGGGGCAGATCAACCCGCTCGATACGTGCTCCGGCACGCAATTTGGCAAGGTCACGATACAGTGCATCTTCAATCAACTCGTGTTTGAGCTCATTGTGCACCGTGATCAGGGCAGGCGGTTTCCGATGACGGACGTCCTCCAGCCAGATCACATGCCAACCGAAGCGCGACGTAAAAGGGAGCGAGACCTCGTTCTCAGCCATGGAAAAAGCCCGGTCAGAAACTTCCGGCAGAAGCGCATCGACGCTTTGGTATCCCATGTCACCACCAACGACCGCAAAACTGTCGAGGGAATATTGTCTGGCAAGGTCTTCGAAGAGCTCTCCGTCTTGATACCTTTGCAACACCTCCTCGGCTTCCTCCCGGGTGCGGACAAGAATTTGCCACAGGTGTGCCTCGCGAAGCTGGTCTTCGTTGAGATAACGCGCCTCGTAGAGTTGCTTGATATCCCGTTGCGAAATAGTCGTCTCGACCATCCCGGCGATGTATTGATCGCGCAGCAGCTTTTCCTGCTCAAAGCGCAGGCGGCCCTGCATGACACCATCACGCATCAGCCCTGCCTTCCATCCGGCCTCGGCAAAAAGGCGGCGATCAATCAGCTCATTGATAACCGCCTCCAGCACCAGGGCATCGGGCAGTCCGGCGGCCTCGGGAGGCAATTCAGAGCGCGCCATAACAACATCTGACAAACGAATTTCCTGACCATTGACCCGCGCGATAACCAGATCGTTACCGCCCCGGAAGCCTGGTAATTGTGTCGCAAGGCGCGGTTGTTCGATTTCCCTGACGCCAAAATAGATCCCTGTGCCAAGAAACAAAGCCCCGACACAGATCATCGCCGTAACGATGAAACTCTGTAGTTCATTGATTTTATTATCATTTTTTAACATGTCGCGGACTTTTCTCCACGTGGACCCACATTCAAGCGGCATTTTGCCCCGCGCCTGGACCCGTATCAAGCCTGCATGGAAATTAACCCTAACGCGGCACATTGGCTTGCCTGCGTGCGTTGACAATCGCATGTCGGGCGCTTATCTGTCCTGAATCGCTCGATTTAGCCTCGTTACGGCTTTGAGCAGCTGCAGTTCTGGCAGGTTTTGGTTAATGTAAATAGTATCAGATCCGGCGTTTATTGAGGAATTTCCCGCATGTTAGGTAGTCTGGCTCGACGCGTTTTTGGCTCCGCGAATGATCGTGTGTTAAAGCCGTATTTCAAAATCGTGGAAAAGGTCAACGCGCTTGAGCCGGAGTTCGAGAAACTCGACAATGGCCAACTCAGAGCGAAGACAGAAGAATTTCGCGCCCGCCTGAAAGAGGGTGAGAGCCTCGATGATCTCCTGCCGGAAGCCTTTGCCACGGTTCGCGAGGCTGCCAAGCGCACCCTTGGTCAGCGCCACTTTGACGTCCAGATTGCCGGCGGCATTGTCCTCCACAAGGGTAATATTGCCGAGATGAAGACCGGCGAGGGCAAGACCCTGGTTGCAACCTTGCCAGTTTATCTCAATGCTCTTACCGGCCGCGGTGTCCACGTCGTTACAGTGAACGATTACCTGGCAAAGCGTGATGCGGACTGGATGGGCCAAATATACCGTTTTCTCGGACTTCAGGTTGGCTGTGTCATCCACGGACTTGATGACAATGAACGACGCGAAGCCTACGCCGCCGACGTGACGCATGGCACCAACAATGAATTGGGCTTCGACTATCTGCGCGACAACATGAAGTATGAAACCTCGCAAATGGTTCAGCGCGGGCACTATTTCGCCATCGTCGATGAAGTGGACTCCATCCTTGTCGACGAGGCCCGCACGCCGCTGATTATTTCAGGCCCCACGGAAGATAATTCAGAGCTCTATGTAACCCTCGACGCCTATATTCCAAAACTGTCAGACGAGCACTTTGAGCTTGATGAAAAATCACGCCAGGTCACGATCACCGAAGAAGGCAATGAGTTTCTTGAAAATATTCTGCGCGAGGACGGCCTTCTGGAAGGTGAAACGCTCTACGACATCGAAAATGTTTCGATCGTTCACCACGTCAATCAGGCCCTCAAGGCCCACAAGCTGTTTCAGCGCGACAAGGACTATATCGTCAAGGACAACGCTGTCGTTATCATCGACGAGTTTACCGGACGGATGATGGAAGGGCGGCGCTATTCCGAAGGCCTTCATCAAGCCCTTGAAGCCAAGGAAAGAGCGAAAATTCAACCGGAAAACCAGACGCTGGCCTCGGTCACGTTCCAGAATTATTTCCGCCTCTACGAAAAGCTTGCAGGCATGACCGGAACGGCCCAGACCGAAGCCGAAGAGTTTGGCGATATCTACAAGCTTAACGTCATCGAAATGCCGACCAACGTTCTCGTCCTGCGCGAAGACCATCACGACGAAGTCTATCGCACGACAGCGGAGAAATATGAGGCGATCCTTGAGCAGATCCTGGATTGCCAGGAGCGCGGCCAACCGATCCTTGTTGGCACGACAAGTATTGAAAAATCTGAAGATCTCGCCGACATTCTGAAGAAGAAAAAAATCAAGCATCAGGTTCTTAATGCCCGTTATCACGAACAGGAAGCCCAGATCATCGGACAGGCCGGGCGTGCAGCGGCCGTGACGATTGCGACCAATATGGCCGGGCGAGGCACCGACATTCAGCTCGGCGGCAATCTCGACATGCGCATTGCAGATGAGACTGCAGGCATCGAGGACGAAGCCGAACGCAACACGTTGATGGAAAAGATCACGGAGGAGATAAGAGAGAACAAGGCCCGGGCAATGGAGGCTGGCGGTCTGTTTGTGATCGGGACGGAACGTCATGAAAGCCGCCGCATTGACAACCAGCTGCGCGGGCGGACCGGCCGTCAGGGCGACGTTGGCGCGTCGAAATTCTACCTCAGCCTTGAGGATGATTTGATGCGGATCTTCGGGTCAGAGCGTATGGATTCGATGTTGCAGCGTCTTGGTCTTGAAGAAGGCGAGGCGATCGTCCATCCGTGGATCAACAAGGCGCTTGAAAAGGCCCAACAGAAGGTTGAAGCGCGCAACTTCGACATTCGCAAGAACCTCCTGAAATACGACGATGTGATGAACGATCAACGCAAGGCGATTTTCGAGCAACGCATTGAAATGATGGAAGCCGATGACCTCAATGACGTCATTCAGGATATGCGTCATGACACGGTGAATAACGTTGTTGATCTGCACATTCCTGAAAAGGCCTATGCGGAGCAATGGGACGTCGAAGGCCTTCATAATGCGGTTGCGGAAACCTTTGGCCTTGATGTTCCGGTCAAGGAGTGGGCGGCTGAAGAAGGTATTGCGGACGAGGAAATCAAGGCACGACTGATCGATGCAGCTGACCGCAAGATGGCCGAAAAGGCTGTGCGGATCGGGCCGGAACTGATGCGCGACATTGAAAAAAGAATGTTGCTCGAAATCCTTGATCACGAGTGGCGCGACCATCTGGTGCATCTCGACCACTTGCGTCAGGCGGTTGGTCTGCGAAGCTATGCCCAGCGCAATCCGCTCAATGAATACAAGACCGAAAGTTTTTCGCTGTTTGAGAACCTTTTGACCACCTTGCGCGAAAAGGTGACACGCACCCTGATGTTCATCGAGGTCAATTTCGATCCTGCGCCGCCGCCGCAAATGCCAGCTGGCCTGAAAGAAACCCACATTGATCCCTTGACCGGACAAAATGAACTAGGTGCAAATTCCGGCACTGGTCCCTCTGGCGCGCCTCACTCTGCGCGTCGCCACAATGTGGCGCTGAACCCGGACGACCCTTCAACCTGGGGCAAGACCCAGCGCAATGCGGCGTGCCCATGCGGATCTGGCAAGAAATTTAAACATTGTCACGGCCAAGTGTCTGCCAACGTCTGACGTCAATTGTTGTATCAGAAGGTTGTGAGCAGGAAAGCGGCAAGCGCGCG
>JAUWTJ010000137.1 GCA_030614785.1 Alphaproteobacteria bacterium
CGCGGCCATGTGCGGATAGGTCTCGGGCCCGCCCCACTTGTCCATGACCTTGAGCATGTCCGGGACCGTCTCGTGCACGCCGTTAAAATAGGTCATCTCACTGAACATACCGTTTCGGCCGCCTTCGGCGCTGGTGCCGTTGTCACCGTAAACGAGGAAGATCAACGTGTTGTCGAGTTGGCCGGTCTCCTCGACGGCTTTGATGACCCGGCCGATCTCATGGTCGGTCATCTCGATGTAAGCGGCAAATACCTCGACCTGGTGGGTGAAGAGCTTCTTTTCGTCCGCGCTCAGTTTGTCCCAGTCCGGGATCGCCTTGGGCTTGGGCGCGAGTTTCGTTCCTTTGGGCACGGTACCATTTTCGATCTGCCGCGCCAGGATCTGCTCGCGCAGCTTGTCCCAGCCCTGGTCGAATTTGCCTTTCCATCGCTTGATCCATTCCTTTGGAACATGGTGCGGCGCGTGCACGGCACCTGGGGCGAAATAGGCGAAAAACGGTCTGTCCGGCGTCAGTGCCTTCTGGTACTTGATCCAGGCGACTGCCTGGTCGGTCATGTCGGTCAGGAAATGATATTTCGGGTCCTCCGGCAACTCGACCGGATGGGTCCCGTCATAGATATAGGGCGCCCATTGGTTAGTGTCACCGCCGAGAAACCCGTAGAATTTGTCGAAGCCCTGATGGGTCGGCCAGCGGTCAAGCGGACCCGAGATGCTTGCTTCCCATGCGGCGGTCTCGTGCCACTTGCCGAAGGCCCCGGTGCTGTAACCGTTGAGGCGCAGCATCTCGGCAACCGGGGCGACGCTGTTGGGGATCTGGCCGGTGTTTCCGGGAAACGCCGTGCCGGTCTCGATGATCCCGCCCATGTTGTTTACGTGGTGATTGCGTCCGCTCTTGAGCGCTGCGCGTGTCGGCGAGCAGACGGCAGTGGTGTGGAAGTTGTTGTATCTAATACCCTCATCGGCGATCCGGTCAAAAGTGGGCGTGCCGACAGGTCCGCCGAACGCGCTGGTGCCCGCGAAGCCGAGGTCGTCGATTAGCACAACCAGGACGTTCGGCGCGTCTTTGGGCGCCTTGACCTCGAAGCGCGGCGGCGGGGTGGCGTTCCGAACATCGAGCACCGCACTGTAAGGGTTTTGAGGTTCCGGGATCGGCAGCACTGTGCGATCGACGGTCTTCCGAGCGGATACAGCGACGGCAAAACCAGCCAGCATCAGAACAATTGCGCTAATGGTCGTGAAGATTGGTTTTCTCATTGGGTTCTCCTCCTTTTCATTTTTTCTGCTATTTCCCAGAGCCGTTTCAGAAGCTGAACCGGGCACCAATGACTGGGCCGCTTAAACTCAACTCCTGAATAAGCTCATCCTCATCGGAATCAAATTCCAGATAGCGGTAACCCAGAGCAACGTCCCATGATCCGAACGAGTAGGCCAGCGCAGAAAAAGCCTGCCAAGTGAGGTCCGAATCCCCGGTGCCAATATCCAGATAATAGGGGATAAACCAATGGCTCTCCCCCAGCTTGACCTGGCCTCTGACACCGACGATCCCATTCCAGATGTCTTCGTCTTCAGTATGGTTGCCGGTCCTAGCAAAGGTATGGCCTGCCAGAGGCCCTGAAACGGTGGCGGAAAGGTTCCAGTCCAACTCGGCCTCAAGCCACAGGTAGCGAAGCCCTGCAACTATTTCCATCTTCAGTCGTCCCTGATCAATGATTTGATATCCGCCACCGAAGGTCGCGATAAAACTCTTAAGGTCAACTTCCGATCCAATATCCCGCGATGTACTGACCACACTTCCACCAAAATCGATGCTTTTTACGCTGCTGTCCGAAGATGAGACATCCATATAAACAAAATCCGCCGTCAGCGACCATTTTCCCTTTTGGAATTCCGTCGTTAAAAGGGCCGCTATTTCCAGATCCTTGAAATAATCATCAGGATCCACGCTGACTTCAGGCTCTCCGGTTGAACCGCCCGGAGTTGTAAACTTCATCTCGGCATCTATTGTTGGTAACCATATGTACGGCTCTATGGTAAAAGTCAGTTTGTCTGCGTGATCTGCTGCCAGAGCCGCCGGGGAAAGCGCATTAAGTAAAAATAGCGCCATGGCGAACAGCGATATTACCTTCATCGCCCGATAGGCTGTCGCACCCATTTCGTCGTCCTCCTCGTTTGTCGATTTGCATTTGTCGTTAAGGGAAGAACCGCACCATTAACGGTCACCCTTGTCCAAACGCTTCAGGTCTTAAGATTAATTTTTTTGCTCAGTGTTGGCTTCTGGCCTTCTCTATGGTCTCAACGCCGCTCGAGTGGGAGATCGTGTCGAACCGGATTTCCGGGGGTTCTTCGGCCATCTCGATCACCAGAAGAACCCTGTGGTATTTGTCCGAACGCAGATGACGCTGCATATCCTCATCGCTCTCCCAAAGTTCCTCGACCATGATTTCGCGCCCGTCTTCCATGCCCCGGTAAAACCGGGAGCTGATACAACCCGGCTCGAACTGGACCTGTTCAGTCGTCGAACCCAGGATTTCGAGTGCCTCGCTTTGCCTGTTTAAAGGAATGACCATCCTGATGGTGGAACGTACCATTTCTGTCTCTTCTTGGTCCTTCAAGTCAAAGGTTGTGCACGTGCCTTTGGGATATTACCCGGCAGTTTACAAAGGCAATTGATAAAATCTCAAAACCATCGCAATAGGTCGCTAGAGTTTTGGCGGTTTGGAACATTAGGAGCGAAATGCGTGCCAGACTGATGAGAATAGGCTATTGGCTGGATAAGCTGCTCTACTTATTAATTTAATTCGAAGTGGCACAGGGGAAAGAGAAAGAAGATAAAAGCGGCTTTCTGCCGATATTACGGCGACGTGCCGTTATTTAGGCATTATTTGGGTGGGCGCTGGATGGCCAGCTTCTTCATCTTCGACTGCAGCGTGGTGCGCTTAAGCCCTAGAATCGCGGCGGCACCACCCTGGCCGGCAAGGCGCCAACCGGTTCGCTGAAGAATGTCCAGGATATGTTTGCGTTCGGCATCCTCCAAGCTGAGATCCGCCGGGATTTCAAAAGATACCCTCTGGGGTACGCGCACATCCAGGGTTTTGCCGCTGCTCACAATCATTGCGTGTTCGACCACATTTCTTAGCTCCCGGGCGTTGCCCGGCCACGAGCAACGCTGCAGGTCTTCCATGCTTTTGCGGGGGATGTGATCGATCCGCTTGCCCATATTTTTTTCGTACTGTCTGACAAAAGCCCAGACGAGCAGGGGAATGTCCTCCGGTCGTTCCCGCAAGGGCGGCAGGGCAATGGGGAATACGTTCAGCCGGTAATACAGGTCCTTTCTGAATCTGCCTTCGGCTACTTCTCGCAAGAGAACCTGGTTGGTGGCCGCGATAATGCGCACGTCCACCTGCAGCGGCTTGGTGGATCCCAAGCGCTCAAACCGGCCTTGTTCCAGCACCCTCAGCAGCTTGGCCTGCAC
>JAUWTJ010000023.1 GCA_030614785.1 Alphaproteobacteria bacterium
ATCGAAGACGGTGCCCACGGCGGCAAGGGCTCCGAAGCCCACAAGGCCTCCGTCACAGGAGACACCGTCGGCGACCCCTACAAGGACACTGCCGGTCCTGCGGTTAACCCGATGATCAAAATCACAATCATCGTGGCGCTGCTGCTGCTGGCTGTTCTGGCTGGCGGTCACTGACCCGCAGTGTAAAAGGCGAGACATGAAGAACCCCGTTGGAGTGATCCAGCGGGGTTTTTTGTGAATGGCACACCTTGTCCTTCTCCATCGGGAGAAGGTGGGCGGCGCAGCCGCTCGGATGAGGGGCGATGTTGCGGCAAACTGAAATGTGTTGAAAGCGCGGTCCCTCACCCGTCAGGCTCCGCCTGCCACCCTCTCCCGGCGGGAGAGGGACTGGTGCGGTTGGTTTGACCTCCCCACCGCCCGCCACCAAATTTCCCGATATTCCCTTTTCTCGCCATGTTTGCCACTATGGTGGTAGCCAGGCGAGGGGCCTGGGCTGACAGGGGGAGGATGTTATGGCGCGTGATAAGGAGAGCGAGGGCGGTGTCGCTTATGCGGGCGAGGAGGACTTGCGGTTTATTCGCAACTTCCATGATGTGTTCCTCTCAATCGGGCTCATCATACTCCTCTCCGGTCTCTATCTGGTCACCGAGATCATGGTCGCCCTGCCAAATCTGCTGGCCAGCGCCTCGCCGCTGAAGAGCGCGAGCAGTCATTTTCTGTTTCGGGCGGTTGTCTTTGGCGCGCTGGCGGCGTTGAGCTGGGGGCTTGCCGAAATCTTCGCGCGGACCCGGCGACTGACGCTGCCCTCGATGGTGCTTTTTTCGGCATGGAGCTGGTTCATCTTTTTTGCCGCCGCCGTGGCTTATCTGGGCGTCAAGGTGGATGTTCAGGGGCTTGAGGATATTCAGGCAGCCGTGAAAACCCTGCGCGGCTTTCCGCTTTATCTGTCCACGGTCATGACGGGTGCGTCGCTGGTGTTTTATCTGCGCATGAAATTGCCTTTGGCCATGGGGGCGGTGGGTGCCGGTCTGGCCAGCTTTGTTTTTTCGGTGTTTATCTATCGCCACGGCTGGACGCTGGGTGAGAGTGCCGGCGGGTTCAACCCGACCTTTAATGCGCTGTGGATCTTGTCCGGGGGCGTTCTGTTTTTGCTCGGGCTCTACTTCGATGCTCTTGACCCGGAGCGTCGCACGCGCTTTTCAGACAACGGCTTCTGGCTGCACCTGTTTGCCGCGCCGGTTCTGTTTACCGGCATGATGAGCAGGTTTGGTGGCGGGGGCTCACCTGAACTGGCGCTTGGCATTGTCGGTGTCTTTGCGCTGGTGTCGCTGCTGATCAATCGGCGCGCGCTGCTGGTTTCGGGCCTGCTGACGGCGGCTTGGTCCATCGGACAGATTTCCGGCGCGGCCGGGCTTACCGGCCTGTGGAGTACCGCGACGACCCTGGTGGTCCTTGGCGGCGCTATGGTTCTGCTCGGCGGTGCCTGGCATGGTCTGCGGCGTATTCTCGTCGCGCCGTTCCCGAAAAGCGGGCCCATCGCAAGAATAATTCCCCCGGTCTCGCGTCTGGAATAGGCAGCGGACCGGCGGCGCTTCTGCTGGCTGGCACGGGGGTCCTGATCACGATCTGACTCCTGGGCTGCCTCGCCATGTGTCGACGCAGGAGCGGATCGCCCTGGGCGCGTAGCGCGATTTTCGGCACGCAGGCCGAAGGTAGTTTGCAGTTGTATTCTTCCTGCCTCTGATTGTACCCTTTATCCTGCGGGATAGAACTGAGGGGAGTGTGAAGATGAGAAAACTGATTGCGGGTCTGGGCATCGTTGTCCTCGCCTCGACGCAGGCGGCGGGATTTGAGACCGAAACACCACGCGCGGCCATATCCATTATCGGATTTTACAATTCCGAAACCCCCGAGTTTAATCCTGGGCGCATTGGCTACGGCGCCATGGTCAACTTTGCCGAGGCGCATGCAGCCTTGAGCAAAGTGCTAGAGGAAGGCGGATATCAGGTTATCGGATATGGCGAATTTGAGGAGGGGTTCGAAGGGCTGAATGAAGAGGAAGGAAAATTGCTGGGCCCGACGGTTCGCGGGCTGTTATCGAGGACCAACGACTTCCTGAGAGGAGAAGAAAACAGCCCCGGCTGCGATGATCTCCGATTGCCCGACTTCTCAAAGAATGAAGGTTATCCCGGCTGGGACGAGACATCCAGATTGTACCTGTTTATTGGACTGGAAACGCTGTCGCCCAGCGGACGAGGACTTCGCTCGGGACTGACCGCCGGGCTCTTTGACGGCAACGGCGCCTGCAGGCGTGTGTCCACCGTCCTTTATGATTTCACCAATTACGACACTGCCGATTTTATCTCCGATGGAAAGCAACTCATCACGGCCGTTCAGATGAAACAGATCGAGAATTGATTGTTGCGCCTTTTGCGGGGAGCAGGTCGTCACTCGGCAATCGGCTGCATCAGTTCAATAATATTGCCGAAGGGATCGCGGCCATAGATCGCCCATGTGTGGCCCAGACTTACCGGGTCGCCGTGCAGCGTTCCGCCCTTTGCCCTGAAGCGGTCACAGGCGGCGGCCACGTCATCGAATTCAAAGGCGATGTGGCGGATGCCCGGGTCGCAGGGCCGCATGGAAGCGGGGGTGCCAACTTGTTCCGGTGCGGAATATTTGAAGAGCTCAAAATGGAACCCGTCACCCTTTAGCATGATGACGTCGGCGGTGCTGTCTTTCAGATCAATGACAGATGCCACGATCTCGCTGACAGAAGGGTCCCAGGAGAAGCGGCGGACCTCCTCGAGGCCCAGCAGATGTTTATAGAAGTCGGCGGCTTTTTCCAGGTCGGGCACAACAAGGCCCGCGTGGTGAAATCTGGCGCTCATAAGGTGGCTCCTGCGAAATTGAAATCGAGGAGCCAATTATGGCGAAGACCGGGATCAATGCCACAGGGTGCATTGTCGCACGGGGGCGGTGCGAGCCGCCTCAAGAAGATCCCCCCTCTCAGGTGTGCTTTGCGCACCTTGCCGGGCAAGAGGTCGGCTGCGCCGCCGAGGACGACAAAAAGGGGTGAGGCGTGGGGCTTGATTTCGCGTCCGGCCCGGGACACTGTGCCTTTCAAAAGAAAAATCATTCCGGAGGCGCCAATGAGTGACCAGGTTTTGCGGGTCGAAAAGAAGGATGGCATCGCTGTCGTGACCATGAACCGGCCTGAAGCCATGAATGCGCTCAACACGGCGCTGCGCGAGGCGCTGGCCGCCGCGTTTGATGCGCTGAAGGGGGATGCGGACACCGATGTGGTCATCCTGACCGGGGCGGGGCGCGGGTTTTGTGCCGGGCTTGATCTGAAGGAGTTGGCCGACCCGGGGTCGCCGCGGACGGATCTGTTTGACCCGCCGGCGCAGATCCGTGCGCTGCCGCAGCCGGTGATCGGCGCGGTGAACGGTGTTGCCATCACCGGCGGGTTCGAGATTGCCACCTCGTGCGATTTTCTGATCGCCTCGCCTGAGGCACGCTTCGCCGACACCCACGCGCGGATGGGCATTCTGCCGGGCTGGGGATTGTCCCAGCGCCTGCCGCGACTGATCGGCATTAACCGCGCCAAGGAGCTGTCGCTGACGGGCAATTATCTTGGTGCGGAGGAGGCCTGCGCGTGGGGTCTGGTCAACCGTGTGGTTCCATCAGATGACTTGCTTGCCACCTGTCTCGAGCTGGCGCGCAATATTCAGAGCTGCGATCCGGCGACCATGCGCACATACAAGCGCCTGCTCGATGACGGCTTTGATTTGGCCCTGGGTGAGGCGATGGCGCTGGAACAAACGGTTGGCCGCGCCCACAAGCGCCCGTCCCACGAGGAGCTGGAGCAGCGCCGCCTCAAGGTTATTGAGCGCGGGCGGCACCAGACGAAGGGGTAAGAGGTTTAGTCCTTCTCCTCCCGGGAGAAGGTGGCTCGGCGCAGCCGAGACGGATGAGGGGCGATGTTGCCGCGAACCGAAAGTTTCGAGGGGACGGTCCCTCACCCGAGCTGCTTTGCAGCCCACCCTCTCCTGGGAGGAGAGGGAAAGAACAGGGGAGCTCAGTGGTGTTGTTTTCGGCGGCGTGTGGCGCAGAGCCCCATGAGGCCGAGCGCGAGCATGCCGAGCGGTGCCGGTTCGGGGACTTTGTTTCCGGTTTCTCCCCCGGCACCGGTTCCGGGGTCCACGCTGGCGTAGTGATATTTGATCTCGATATTGCCCTCGATGACGAGGCGACCGGCAATAGTGCCAGGATAGCTGGTCAGGAGAGTCCCCAGGCTGGTGATGTCCAAATTGATGTCGTGTTTAAACGGGTTTGCGGTCGGGCCGGTGTAGGTTTTGTCTGCATATATGATACGTGGTGCGGCAGGCATTATTGCCCTACACGAAAATACTCCGCCGCAACTGGCTGTTCGGCCGGATAGATTATTGCTCCCTGTTGGCAGGCCAGCGAGGGTAAACAAAACATCGTGAGAGGTCAGGGTCAGAGTAGCATTTTGCGGCGTCCCCGGGCCACCAAAGACGAAAAATGCATTGGCCGAGACGGACACCGTGCCGGTTATAGTGATGTCCACGCTTTGAAGGTCACCATAGCCTGTGTTGAATTTCACGATGGTGTCATTGGCAGCGGGTGGAAAGATACCCGGATTATTCAAGAGTGCCAGGCCGACACCGCGGAGGGCAACAACCTGTTTGAAGGCGGCATTTTGGATGATGACGCCGGCTTCTGATGAGGGGGTTTGCAAGGCTGACAGTGCCAGCCCGACCGCCAGGAGAAATCCTGCCCGCGATATATTTTTCATGTGTACGCCCCTTTACCCATCTACCCTGAGGCGATCCTGGCATAACTGCGGGTTTATTGCAAATTACTCGCAATAGTGGCTGAAAGGTGCGGTTGATGAAATCCGGCTGTCCTGTGCCGTGGATACTATCAAATTCATTGTCATCCTCGGGCGACCACAGGTCGAGCCTTCTGCCCGAGGATGACAATAATTGAAAGATGAGTCGTCTGCTCTAAAGCCCGACGATGTCGTTCTTCATGGAGTAGAGGACAAAGAGGACTTCCTCTTTTTCGCGCTGGCCGATGTTGTTTTTGTCGAGGGCCCCCATGGCGTCGTCCAGCACAGCGAGGAATTCTTCGCCGCTGATGTTCATGGCCTTATGGACGCCTCGCATGTCGTCGCCCTTATAGACCTCCGGGCCCCCTGTGCCCTGAATGAAGAAGGTTGCTGCGCCGTTGGCGATCTCTGCCGGATCGGAGGTATAGCGCGCCTTGACCGCGTCATTGGCGAGATGATTGGCGACGAGGTCTTTGGCAATGGCCTCGATACCGGGCGTGCCGCCGAGGCGTTCATAAAGTGAAGTACTCATTTTAGTCCTTTCTACAGTGTTGCTGCTGTGCTTCTAGCCGAATGTTCGGAATTGTTCCAGTTCAGAAAGTGAATCACTCTAAACTGGGGGAATAACCCTCTGACTTGAAAGGTATTTTATGCAAGCCGGATACAAGCAGTTTTGTCCCGTCGCGATGGCGTCTGAAGTCCTGTGTACGCGGTGGACGATTGTTCTGCTGCGCGAGCTGGTCGCCGGGTCGAACCGCTTCAATGATCTGCGCCGGGGCGTGCCGCGCATGTCACCGGCGCTGCTGTCGCGCCGCCTGAAGGAGCTGGAAGCCGCCGGAGTCCTTGAGCGCAGGGGGAATGGCAAGGCCCACGCCGAATATCACCTGACAAAGGCCGGCCAGGACTTGCGCGGCGTCGTCGAGGCGATCGGCGTGTGGGGCCAGCGCTGGGTCGAGGCGGACCTGTCGCTGGACAATCTGGATGCCTCGCTCTTGATGTGGGACATGCGCCGCAGTCTCAATGTCGATCCCTTGCCGGACAGGCGAAGCGTTATCGAGTTCCACTACGAGGATCAACCGACCTCAAGGCGATCCTGGTGGTTGATCGTCGAGGCCGACGGCCATGTCGATCTGTGTTCGGTTGATCCGGGGTTCGAGGTCGACCTTTTTGCCACCACGGACCTGCGAACCATGACTTCGATCTGGATGGGCCTGTCGAAGGTCAAGGCAGAACGGCAGAGCAAGACGCTCCACCTTGAAGGCGATACCGGCCTGGCCAAACACATGCAAACCTGGCTCGGCCTCAGCCCGTTTGCGGTGGAAAAGAAGAAAGTGTGAGCGGGAGCCTACTCCGCCGCTATTGCAACAGGTGCCTCTATATTGGACCGCCGCACCAGCTTGCCGGGCAGGGCGCCGGTGTGTTCGCCGTTTCGGAAGATGACCTCGCCAGCCTTGATGGTAACCTCATAGCCTTCGGCGCGTTGCACCAGACGGCGCCCGCCGGTCGGCAGATCGAAGATCGCTTCGGGACGGTAGAGGCGCAGCGCTTCAAAGTCGATGATATTGAAATCAGCGATCAGGCCTTCGCGGATCAGCCCGCGATCAAACATACCGTAGACCTCTGCGGTCTTGGCAGTCAGGGCGTTGACGATGAATTCAAGTTCCATCTTATCGCCTTTGGTTCTGTCGCGTCCCCAATGGGTCATGATGAACGTCGGCATGCCGGCATCTGCGATGACGCCGCAATGGGCGCCGCCGTCGCTGAGACCAAAGAGCACGTTAGGATGCTCAAGCAGTTTCTTTTGACCGTTGAGTGAGTAGTTCTGGTAACCACCGAGCGGTTGATAGAACAGTTCCTTGCCGCCATTGGCCGCGAGGAGGTCATACATGACCTCCATCGGGTCCACGCCTCTGGCCTCGGCGATGCCGGCAATGCTGTCTTCAGCGTCTGGCTCATAGTTGGGGTTTTCCCCAAGCGGGAAGACCTGTCCCATGAGGCGGGCAAGGTCCTGCATCGGGCCGCTTTTGATGACGCTTTCTTCTGACAGGATGAGGGCCTTGATTTTCGGGTCGAGCAGCCGCTCCACAAGTGCTTCGTGGTCAAGATCCGCCAGCTCGGCGCGCCAGGTCGGATGGCCGACAAAGGCGTGGAAGCTCGACTGCAGGCCGTGTAGCACGCCGGTCGGGCGGCCTGCGGCCTGCGGGCGGATCTCGCGGCCTTCCTTGCGGGCCTGTTCGGCCAGATTATACATCTTGCCGTTCTCGTAGGCTGGCGCCGTGGTGGCGATCAGCGTCACGGTCAGGCCGGTTTGTTTCTGGAATTCGGTAACCCATTCCCATTCGGCATCCTCGCCGAGGTGATCGGAGACCAGCTCGAAGACGGCGTTGTTGAGGTCCTTCATGCCAAGGCCGAGCGCCAGCATTTCCTCATTGCCGGAAAACGTGCCGGGTGAGTATTTTCCATGAATGTCTTTGTGGAGCAGGGTCTTGGAAGCCGAAAACCCGAGTGCGCCTGCCTCGACGCCCTCGCGCACGAGGGCGGCCATTGCATCTACTTCCTCCTTGCTCGGAGCATAATCGGTGCTGCAGCGCTCGCCCATGACATAGGCGCGGATGGCGCCGTGGGGCACTTGTGTCGCCACATCGATAGCGCGCGGCATGGCGTCCAGCGCGTCCATATATTCCGGGAAGCTCTCCCACGTCCAGTCGATGCCTTCTGACAGCGCCGCGCCGGGAATATCCTCGACGCCTTCCATCAGCTCAATCAGGAAGTCGCGGTCCTCGGGCTTGACCGGTGCGAAGCCGACGCCGCAATTGCCCATGACGACAGTGGTCACACCGTGCCAGCTCGACGGTGCCAGGATCGGGTCCCAGGTGGCCTGACCGTCATAGTGGGTGTGGATGTCGACCCAGCCGGGGGTGACCAGCTTGCCCGAGGCGTCGATTTCCTGCGGCGCAGTCTCGGCGATGTCTCCAATTTTGGCGATCTTGCCAGCCTTGACGCCGACATCAGCAACAAAACGCGCGTCGCCGGAGCCGTCAATGACGGTGCCGCCGCGAATAATGAGATCATACATAGACTTTTCTCCCCTGAGTCTCTTGGACTTTATTATGGTTCCAAAAAGACTAGGCCACTTTTCACAAGTAGTCAAAAGGGGGGAGTTGAGCGCCAGGCGCGGCGATCCTGCAAGCTACAATCATCCCCGGGCCCGCATTTCTGGTGGCCCGAAGATGACTGTGAGCGAAGGCGCTTTAATCCTTGTTCGGATTAATAAGGTATTTCTCGCCGGTGGCCTGTTTGCCGTATGTGGTAATGGCTTTGAGGGTGAGCGCTTCCTTGAGGGAGACTTCGGCGGTGTAGTTTGACCCAAACGTCGTCTTGATTTCAGCGGCGACGCGGTTTTGCATTTCCATCATTTTTTCCATGCCGACTTTTTGCAGGAAAGGCGTCAGGAGATAGCCGCCGAGGCTCCAGGCCATGCCGTAGGCGCGGTTGAGAGTGGTCGCGGAGCGCTCGAGACCGCCATAGATATAGACCTGTTTGTGGGTCGTTGAGCCGTAGCGGCTGTACTCTTTTGCGGTCTTGTTGGAAGCGATTTCCATGGCCGCGAGGATGTCACTGGCCAGCGTGCCGCCGCCCGTGGCGTCGAAGGCGATGGTTGCGCCAGTTTCGACGAGGGCCTCAACGAGGTCGTCCTTGAAGCTGTCTTTCGACATGTTGACGACATATTTGGCGCCAAGGTTCCGCAGGATCTTTTCCTGCTCTTCCTTGCGCACGATGTTGACCAGAGGAATACCGTCGTCCTTGCAGATTTTGACCAACATTTGTCCGAGGTTCGACGCCGCAGCCGTGTGAACCAGCGCCGTGTGGCCTTCCATTTCCATAGTGATTGGAAAGGAAAGGGCGGTGAGTGGATTGACGAAGCAGGAGGCTGCTTCGGCCGGCGTTGTGCCGTCCGGCATGGCGAGACACATGGCTGCTTTCACCGCGCGGTATTGGGAATACATTTCACCGCCGGCCACACCGACGACCTTGCCCATCAAAGCCTGTGCTGCATCAGAGCTGCCCGCAGCAACGACGACGCCGGCGCCTTCATTGCCAGCGGGGAGTGACAGATCGGTACGCGCCTTGAGGCTCGGCATAAACCGTTCGGGGATTGGAGCGGTGATCACCGGCGCATCGGCAGTGCCGGAGGCCTCGGCCTTTGTTACGTCCGCCAGCGCAAAGAGAAGGCCGAGATCGGACGGGTTGATCGGAGAAGCCTCGATTTTGATGACAACCTCGTCGTCTTTGGGCTCCGGCATCGGTACGTCGGCAAGTGATAATTCGATTGTATTGTTGGATTTTACTTCTGTGCGCAGTTGTAATGGCATTGGTGTATCCTTCCCTGGGTCATTGTTTTTCAGACGTTCTATTGGTTCGCTCGGGCAGGCGCAAGTGACAGGCTGCCATTTGGCTACCAACTTGTGCCATCAATCTTGCGGATCGGAATATCTTTCAGGTCGTCAGGGTCCATCAATCGGCAATTGACCGCCATGCGCGGGTCGTCGCTCGTGTCACCCACTCCGCTCCCCCGAACGCCGCTCCCCCGAACGCCGCTCCCCCGAACGCCGCTCCAATGAGTGGTGCAGCCACAGGTCCGACAGGTGTGCATAGCCAGACACTTGTCACCCTGGATATAGGTCGAGGTGGCACTCTCATCGAAATGCTGTTCGACCTCGCTTTCCGTATAATAGCCCCAGAGCGCTCCGAGCCGGCGGCAAATGGAGCAGTTGCAGGAGCCCAGATCAACCGGTGGGCGGGAGAGGGTGAATTTTACCTGGCCACAATGGCAGCTTGCTTTGACAGACATTCGTTCAAACCTTCTGGGCGGCAAGCGCGCGCTGGATCGCCGGGCGCTCTTTCAGGCGTTCGCGATATTCATGGAGTTTTGGCACGCGGGTGAGATCGACTTCGTCAGCCTCCATCCATGTTGTGAAATTAAAAAGGTAGCAGTCGGCGATGGTGTAGCTGTCACCAACGGCGAAAGGCCCCGCAAACAGGTTCTCTTCCACATGGACGAAGCAAGTCTCGACCACCTCAAACGCCTTGCGGCTCATTTCCTTTATGGCCGCCTCGTCGTCGGCCCAGCGATAGCCACGGAAGCGGTGGGCATGGGCGACGTGGAGCGTTGAGGAAAGGTAAGCGTTCATCTCCTGAACTTTCCCAAGCAAAAAGGGATCATCAAAGGGGGCCAGTCTGGCATCGGGGAATTGGGCGGCGATAAAAAGCAGGATGGCCGGGCTTTCGGTGAGGATGCCTTCTTCCGTCACCAGAGCCGGGACGCGGCCGTTCGGATTGATGGCGTGGTATTCCGGTTTGGTTTGCTCGGCGCTGCGGAAGTCGACCAGCGTCGCCTCGTATTGTGCGCCGGCTTCTTCAAGGGCGATATGGGTGGCAAGGGAGCAGGTGCCGGGCGTGTAGTAAAGATGGAGCAAGGTGCAGGCCTTCGGGTTCGGGTGAATTTCTTTGAGGGTGATACTAGAACGGTTTGAGGGTTTGACAAGTCCGGGTTTCCGACCCAGGCTGTTCGGGCAGCAGATAATAAAAGGGAGGTGCAGATGATCGCGGGACTTGACCATGTAACGATCAACACCGGCAATATCGCGGCGACCGAGCGGTTCTATACCGAAGTTGTCGGGCTGGAGCTGGCGCCGCGTCCGGACCTCGGGGTGCCGGGCATCTGGCTCAAGGGCAGGGGGCAGGACCAGGCGATTGTCCATGTTCTGGAAGTCACTGGCCGGGAGCCTTCAGGCACCACTGCACGTTCGACCGTGGACCACATCGCCCTTCATGCCACCGACTTTGAACGCGCGCGAGGTCAGCTTGAAAGTCTTGGCCTGCCGTGGTGCGGCAATGTCATCGCAGACTTCGGGCTCTGGCAATTGATGTTCTACGATCCCAATGGCATTCTGATCGAGCTGAACTTCAAGGCGAATGCCGAGACCTGTGAGACGCCGGTCATCCCCGAGGACAGGCGGATGAACCTGGACAACTTCTTCCAGCCTGACGCCTACCTGGACTTTTAAATCAGAACCGGAGAACCCGAATGCTTGAAGGAAGTTGCGTCTGCGGAAAAGTCGCTTATGAGGCCGACACTGATCCGCAGCCCATGGCCCATTGCCACTGTGAGACTTGCCGCAAAACTCATGGGTCAGCCTTTTCAAGCGTCATGGCGGTGCCGCGCGAGAGCTTCCGGTGGGTAAAGGGCGAGGATTTCCTCGGCGCCTTTGAATCGTCGCCGGGAAAGTTCAGGCGTTTTTGCTCGTCGTGCGGCTCACATGTCATGGCCGAGCGCACAGGCGAACCAGTCGTCCTCTTACGGCTCGGCTGCCTTGATACAAAGATAGACGAGAAGCCAAAGGTTCACATCTGGCGCTCGGATGGTGCGACCTGGTATGATCCAAAGGATGAGGTGCCGGAGTTTCCGGAAGGGTTTCCAAAATAGAGAAGCGCCGCTTCTGTGTTCGCTAGATGTGATCTCTCTCTACGTTGCTCATTCAATCCTGACCTGAGAAGCTGATGTTTCCAATAACAGAAGCCTGTCTGTCGCAGCAAATGGGGCAAGAGGCTCGTTCTGCGAAGCCATGGATGCCATTCGCGGCCCCCAAAATGGTTTTCTAAATTCTGCGTGCCTTTTATCGATACTCCGATTGCCCCGGTTTAGTACCACTTCCCCGATATTCAGACCGAAGCGCCAGTCCTTGCATAGAGAAGAATCACGGGAGGGAAAGGGAGGAATACTTCGCAATCGGATTGCGAAAATTGCAGGCTGAAGAAGCTACCTTTAGGCGATATAGCGCAGGGTTCTGCGGGGCGGCGGCGGGTTAGCAAAACGTTCATCTTTGACCAATAATTTGACTTTCTGTTGAACCATTCCGGGCGCCATTGGGGCGTAAGTATTCATGTGTGCGGGGCAGGATTTCTCACCTGGTTACTGATTTTGATCAATCTGGCGCGTCTGGCAGATGCGCAGCCCGGAAGGCGATTGCGGAATGGCAGTCATGGTGATTTCGAATTCAGGTTTTGTTAAGCCTGGGCAATGAACAGTTTTAGAATTGAGGTTATCAAGTGGCACGGCGGAATGATCAGACGACATTGAGTATCTATATTGCCGATGAGCAACTGGATTTGCGGCGCATGATCCGAACAGCTTTGAATCGGTTAAGCAATGTTGATTACTCCGAGTACAAGGAGTTTGAGTCACTCAAGAATGACCTTGAATTTTCGTGGCCCGATCTGGTGCTTGTCGATATCGATTTGCCGGGCGGAGATGTGTGTGAGCTCGTCCGGGCCATTCGTTACAATGAATTCGGAATGAATCCCTTTGTTCCTATTGTTGCCCTGACGTGGGCGACCAATCGCAACTCTATTCGACGTATCATTGATGCCGGGGTTGATAGCGTGTTGATCAAACCGCTGTCAGCCAGCGCTGTAGTTAAATATGTCGACAAGCTGTCGCGCTCGCGAAAATCCTTTGTTGTGACAAGCAGTTATATTGGGCCAGACAGGCGCGTGGACCCTGGCAAGGGCGGCGATATTCCTCTCATGGAGGTCCCCAATACCTTTCAGTCCAAATGTAGGGGCGAGGCGGTCAATATCGCCGAGCTCAATACCTGGATTACTGACGAACTACAGGTTTTCAATACCGAGCGTCTGCGGAGCAATGCGGTCGAGATCCGCCGCCTCGTAGGGCTGATTTTGTCGGATTATGTTGAGGGTGATGTCAAGGATACGACATTTGAAGTGTTGGATCGTATTAAAATGGTCGCCACGGATCTTGCCGAGCGCACGAAGAAGGGTGACTTCGAACATATTTCCGGCCTGTGCGACAATCTGATCAAGGTGGCTCGTTCACTTGCAACCAATCGCGTCGATCCGCCAAAGAAGGATTTGCAACTGATCAAGCCGTTGTGCGATGCCATTCTGGCCGGGATTGACGAAGGTGACTCTTCCGAGATGGCCCAGCAAATTTCATCGTCGGTTTCCGGTGCGCGATCGGCGGCCAAGAGCGCATAGTCTGCCTTGTGTCGCAGGAAGCTTGATGCGGGTATTGCAACACCACGAGGCGAGGCCGAGCTGTCCTAACCGGAGCGTATAAAGCGCACCGCTTCGTCCTTTTCAAAAAGATAGAGCAGCGTTCTGAGTGCCGGGCCGCGCGGTCCCTCAAGCTCGGGATCGGTCTCGACAATAAGTTCGGCGTCCTTGTCAGCAATCTTGAGAAGATCCGAGTGTTGACCAAGATCTGCCATGCGGAAAACCGGGAGACCGCTTTGGCGCACGCCCAAAACATCCCCCGGGCCACGCAGACGTAAATCCTCTTCTGCGATGCGGAAGCCATCGTCGGTTTCGCGCATGATGGCGATCCGGTCATGGGCTGTCTCACCAAGCGGTTGTTGATAGACCAGCAGGCAGGTCGACGGCTTGTCGCCGCGGCCAACACGGCCTCTGAGTTGATGAAGTTGGGACAGGCCAAAGCGCTCGGCGTGTTCGATCACCATGATGGTCGCCTCTGCGACATCAACACCGACCTCGATAACTGTTGTTGCAACAAGGATCTGGATTTCGCCGCTCTGGAAGGCCGCCATGGCGGCGTCTTTTTCGGTCGCCTTCATTCGGCCATGGATGAGACCCACTTTGCCGGGGAAGATGGTGTCCAACGAAGCGAAGCGATCCTCGGCGGCGGCCACGTCAAGCACATCGGATTCCTCGACAAGGGGGCATACCCAATAGACCCGGGCGCCGGTTCTGATCGCGCGGCCAACCCCCTCGGTGACTTCTGCAAGACGCTCCAGCGGGAGGGCCCGTGTTGTGATCGGCTGACGGCCTGGCGGTTTCTCCTTGAGGACCGAAAGGTCCATGTCGCCGTAGTAGGTGAGGGTCAGGGTGCGCGGGATGGGCGTGGCGGTCATCACCAATATGTCAGCGCGCAAAGGGCCCTTGTCGGAAAGCGCAATCCTTTGATGGACGCCGAAACGATGCTGTTCGTCAACCACTGCAAGACCAAGGTCATTGAACGCAACATCTTCCTGAAAGAGGGCATGAGTACCGATGACGATCTGGGTTTCGCCAGAGGCGAGTTTGGCTAGTGCCTCCTGCCGCGCCTTGCCTTTGCCGCGGCCGGTAATGAGGGCGACAGAAATTCCCGCGTCTCTTGCCATAGGCTCGATGGTTTCAAAATGCTGATGAGCGAGAATTTCTGTGGGCGCCATCATGGCGGCCTGCGTTCCGGCTTCGACGGCGTTGAGCATGGCCAAGAGGGCGACCAGAGTTTTGCCCGAGCCAACGTCGCCCTGCAACATGCGCAGCATACGATCCTCTGATGCCATATCAGTCAGGATCTCCTCGACGGACCTTACCTGTGAAACGGTCAGCTCAAACGGCAGGGCCTTGATGACCTGAGTGCGCAGACGCGCGTCGCCCGAGAGTGCGCGACCCTTCTGGCGTTTGAGTTTGCGCCGTGTAAGGCGAAGGGCGAGCTGACTGGCGAGAAGTTCATCATAGGCGAGCCGTTTGCGCGCCGGATGGTCATCGGCGGCACTGGCCAGGTCCTCGGGCTTGTGGAGGGTGTTGAGGGCTTCGCGCCAGGTTGGCCAGCCGCCTTGTTGGAGCAGCGGCAGATCTTGCCATTCGGGAAGATCGGGGGCGGCATCGAGCGCGCCGTCGATGGCCTTGTGAAGTGTCTTCGGCGTTATGCCAGCAGTCAGGCCGTAGATCGGTTCATAGAGCGGCAAGCTGGCGGCCTCTTCGGGGGAAACAATGTAGTCGGGATGGGTCATCTGCGGCACGCCGCCATACATCTCGATCCGTCCGCTAATGATCCGGTGTTCGCCTTCTGGCAGGTTCTTCCTGAGGTAATCCTTATGCGCATGAAAGAAGACGAGGGTAATAAACCCCGTTTCATCGGAACATATGACCCGGTAGGGCTGTTTGCTGCTCGGTGGTTCGCGGTGACTGTCGACCGTGAGTTCGAGGGTGACAATTTCGCCTTCGGTGACGGCTGACACCTTGGGTCGCTGGCTTCGGTCAATCAGGCCAACCGGCAGATGCCACAGGACATCAACGACCTTTGGCCCGGTCAATTTGGCAAGCTGAGTCTCAAGCCGTGGGCCGATGCCGGGCAAGGTGGAAAGGGGCGCAAAAAGCGGAAAAAGAATCTCTGGTCTCATGGTTCTGACTATAGCAAAGGTTGCCCGGGCTTGCGAGGCGCGAGGATGGCTCAAAAGAGTGACAAAGCGCCGGGAACAGTCTATATCCGGGCCTTTCCCCGGTAGTCCCGAATGCGCGAAGGCACAATCCCATGACAGACGAGCTCGACATTCGGCGCAAACGCATGAAGTTTCACTGCTGGCACAGGGGAATTCGGGAGATGGACCTGATCCTGGGGAACTTTTCCGACCGGTTTATGGATGAATTGAGCCTCACAGAGCTTGATGATCTGGCGGCGCTGCTCGACCAGCCAGATCCCGATGTCTATAAGTGGATTGTCGGTCAGGCCCCGGTTCCCGAGAGTTTCGATACGCCGGTCTTTGCCCGGATTCAGCGGCTTGACTTTATGGTCGATGAAAATGCTGCCTCGGGGACTGGCCCGGGCACTCAGCGGATAAAGAGCTAGGCCATTGACCGCAGAACTCAAATTCCTGCTCGGGGGGACACCTTCGCTGACGATTGCGGGTGCGCCTGAAGGGCTCGACGCGATGGTCATCGGCGACCTTGCGCGCATGTCTGCGTCAGGCGAGGGAAGTGGCATGGTCCTGCATGTGGCCCGGGACGACGCGCGGGCGGCGGTGATTGCCGAGGCGCTGAGGTTTTTTGCACCCGATGTTGAGGTGGTCAATTTCCCGGCATGGGATTGTCTGCCCTATGACCGGGTTTCTCCCAAGCCCGAAATATCGGCCGAGCGCATGTCAGCCCTTGCGCGTCTTGCCACCCGGACCGAAGACCACAAACCACTTGTCATTCTGGCAACCGTCAATGCGGCGGTGCAAAAAGTTCCAACCCGGGAGAGTGTGGCTGAGGCGAGTTTTACGGCCCATGTAGGCAATGTCGTCGTGCTTGATGCACTGATGGCTTTTCTCGCGCGCAACGGTTTTTCAAAGGCCGGGACCGTCATGGAGCCGGGCGACTTTGCGGTGCGCGGCGGGATTGTCGATGTCTTTCCTCCGGGTGTTGAAGAGCCTGTGCGGCTGGATTTTTTTGGCGATACTCTTGAAACCATTCGCCGCTTTGACCCGGAGACCCAGCGCACCACGGGGCAGCTCACATCCGTCGCTCTGGTGCCGGTCAGCGAGGTACCACTTGATGAGCAGTCGATCCTGAACTTTCGCCAGGGCTATGTTGAGGGTTTTGGCGCGGTGCGCGGCGACGACCCGCTCTATGAGAGCGTCAGTGCAGGGCGCAAATACCAGGGCATGGAGCACTGGTTGCCGCTGTTCCATGAAACACTGGAGACCCTGTTCGACTACGTCGCCGGTGCCCTCGTCACCTTCGATCCTCTGGCGAGTGAATCGCGCGGCGAGCGCGTCGCCCAGATCGAGGACTATTATCAAGCCCGCAAGGGGGCGCCAGAGCTTTCCTCCGGTTCAGGTTTTGCGGCACCGCTTTACAAGGCCCTGGAGCCGGCAACGCTCTACCTGACGGAAGAAGAGTGGAAGAAAATTCTTTCCGGTTTCCGTCAGCGCCGCTTCACGCCGTTTTCCGAACCTGAAGGGGCCACGATTTTCAGTCTCAAGGGCAAGGCCGGGCGAAGCTTTGCTCCTGAACGGGCGCAAGACGGGGTCAATGTGTTTGACGCGGTGATTAGCCACATCCTGAACCTTCAGGAAAAGGGCAAGCGGGTCATCGTCGCCTCGTGGACGCTGGGGTCAAGAGAGCGCATGAGCGGCGTTCTGGCCGAGCACGGTCTGGAGCGGATCGAGATTGCTGATACTTTCCCCGAGGCTTCGGCCCTCAGGAAAGGCCAGGTGGCGTTCTCGATCCTGAGCCTCGAGACCGGGTTTGAGACCGGGAGCTTCGCTGTTATCGGCGAGCAGGATATCCTTGGTGATCGCCTGATGCGGCGGCAGAAGTCGCGCAAGGCGCAAAATTTTCTGCGCGAGGTTAACTCGCTTTCTCCCGATGATCTTGTTGTCCATATCGATCATGGCATCGGTCGCTATCTGGGGCTCAAGACGATCACCGTGACCGGTGAGCCACACGAATGTCTCGCGCTTGTCTATGCCGGCGGCGACCGGCTGTTTCTGCCGGTGGAAAACATCGAGCTTTTGAGCCGCTACGGATCGGATGATGAAAATGCCCAGCTTGACCGGCTCGGTGGTTCGGGCTGGCAGGCGCGCAAGGCCAAGCTCAAGGAGCGCATTCGCGATATTGCTGACCAGTTGATCAAGATCGCTGCGGAACGGGAATTGAAGACCGCCGAAGTGCTGATGCCGGGCGAGGGGCTGTATCAGGAGTTTTGCGCACGGTTTCCGTATGAAGAAACCGAGGATCAACTTGCTGCCATCGAAGATGTTGTGGAAGACCTTGCCAAAGGTCGCCCGATGGACCGGCTGGTGTGCGGTGATGTCGGGTTCGGCAAGACAGAGGTTGCCCTCAGAGCTGCCTTTACCGCAGCCATGAGCGGCGCTCAGGTGGCGCTGGTCTGTCCGACAACACTGCTTGCGCGCCAACATCACAAGACTTTCGTCGAGCGCTTCGCCGGTTGGCCTCTGAAGATCCGCCAGCTTTCCCGCATGGTTCCGGCCAAGGATGCTACTGCGTATCGGAAAGAGCTGGCCGAAGGTCAGGCGGATATTGTTATTGGCACCCACGCGCTGCTGGCCAAGACGATCCAGTTCAAGCGGCTTGGGCTCCTGATTGTTGATGAGGAACAGCATTTCGGCGTGGTTCACAAGGAGCGGCTGAAGCAGCTGAAGAGCGATGTGCATGTGCTCACGCTGACGGCGACGCCGATCCCGCGAACGTTGCAGATGGCGCTCTCAGGCGTGCGCGAGCTCTCGCTCATCGCATCGCCGCCGGTTGACCGGCTTGCAATCCGGACCTATGTCACACCGTTTGATCCGGTGGTGGTTCGCGAGGCCTTGCTGCGTGAGCATTATCGCGGCGGGCAGAGTTTTATGGTGTGCCCGCGCATTACGGATCTCAGGGAGATGGAGGACTACGTCAAGGAATATGTCCCGGAGGTGAAGGCTATTGTGGCGCACGGACAGATGGCGTCGAGCCAGTTGGAAGACATCATGAGCGCCTATTATGATGGCAAGTTCGATGTGCTGATTTCAACCACCATTATCGAGTCAGGCCTTGATATTCCGCGCGCCAACACGATGATCGTCCACCGGGCGCAGATGTTTGGTCTGAGCCAGCTTTACCAGATCCGCGGGCGGATCGGCCGCTCCAAGACGCGGGCTTACGCGTATCTTACCTATCCGGCCAAGCGGAAACTGACGGATAACGCCACCCGGCGCCTTGAGGTTCTGCAGTCCCTCGACACGCTCGGGGCCGGCTTCAACATCGCCAGTCATGATCTTGATATTCGCGGGGCAGGGAACCTTCTTGGTGAAGAGCAATCCGGCCAGGTTCGTGAAGTGGGGCTTGAGCTCTATCAGGATATGCTGGAAGAGGCGGTGGCCTCGCTGCGCTCGGGGGACAAGTTCGTCGAGACGGACGAAGTGTGGTCACCGCAGATCAACGTCGGGACGGCGGTTCTTATTCCGGAAGGTTATGTGCCGGATCTTGATGTGCGGCTGTCGCTTTATCGGCGTCTGTCGGAAGTGGTCGGGCGTGAGGATATTGATGCCTTTGCCTCGGAACTTATCGACCGGTTTGGCTCGCTACCGCAAGAGGTCGACATGCTGCTCAAAATCGTCGAGATCAAGGGTGCGTGCCGTATGGCCGGGATCGAAAAGCTTGATGTCGGACCCAAGGGCGCAATTGTGACGTTCCGCAAAAACCAGTTCGCAAACCCCGAGGGGTTGATCAACTATCTGTCGGTCTATCCGGACCGCGTCCGCCTGCGCCCGGACCACAAGCTGGTTCACACGGGAAGCTGGGATGCCGCCGAGGATCGACTCGCCGGCGCCGCGCAAATTTCAAAGAAACTGGCGGCGATTGTTGCGGACAAGGCGGCTTAGGATCTGGTCGCCTTGAGGGTATTACCAGACGGTTCAATGCTATTGGTGGCGTGTTATGTTTTCGGTGTTTCCAGCTGACCCGACACATAGTCGTACTCATAGGTGGTAATTTCGTACATGTTCCGATCCAGATCATTGAAATACACGGACCATGCGACTTTATGATCAGTACACCTTAACAGGATCTCCTGTTGCTCTAGATATGACTTCCATGCCAGAAAGTCTTTTCCGTCGGCCCGAAAGGCGATGGCCGTTTGCGGTATAAACGCATCACTGGTAAAGAGCGCGAGGTGGATTTTGCCCGTCGGGTCTTCGATAGTAAGGGGGCCGCGAACATTCTCTGCCCAGGGGGCGAGCATTTCATTGATCGTGAAGCCGAGCATCTCTTCGTACCACGCGGCTGCCTTTTCCCTGTTGGCGACATAGAGGTGAATGTGATCGAATCCGTCCAGATCTGGAAACATGTTGTTCTCCTGAATTGCAATTGCCTCGAGTCGACCCGAGAAAAAGGAGCGCCTTGCTCCGGATATCGTTCTAAATCCTCTTGTCCGAAAACATTGCGAACAGTCCGGAGGCAATGAGGATTGAGCCGCCCGTCCTGTTGAACAGTTTCCGGATGGGGGGCTTGTAGAAGTGCCTCCTCAGCATGACCGCGGATAAGGCCCACAGTGAGATTATGGTGGCAACGAGAAAAAGGAATGTGGCCTCCAACAGGACAAACTGCGGCAAAGACGGCAGGTCAGGATTGACGAATTGGGGCACGAACGAGATGAAGAAGACAAACCCGCCGGGGTGAAGCGCGGTAACAGAAAAGGCGTTCCGGAACATCTGCCGACCACTGGTAGATGTCGCAGGTTGGTCAGAGCCACTGGATCCCGGATCGGTTCTGTAGAGTTGCACTCCTAGCCAAATCAGGTAGATGGCGCCCAGAACCTTCAGGATCGAAAACAGCGTTGCTGATGCGGTCAGTATGGCACCGGCGCCGAGAAGCGAAAGCGTCATTGCCGTAAAGTCTCCCAGCGTTGCGCCCAGGACAGTCACCCACACGGCTCGCCTTCCGCCACCAAGTGCATAGGACACAGCAAGCGTTACCGTGGGGCCCGGTGTCGCCAGGATTGCAGCGCTGGCGATGGCGAAGGTCAGCCACATTTCAAAGGTCATTTAATCCCCGCCATTCGTTCGGCAGCCCTTCGGGTGGAGAGATTGCCGGGTGAAATATGCGCCGCGAGCGCGGCCTGTTTGGTCGAGACAATAGGGCGGGGTTTGTATTGTCGGGGAGCCCCCAAAATGCTATGCCGTCCATGTGTCTATACATAGATGATCTATGAGGTATGCGAATATGAATTGGGGGGACATCCAGCTATTCGAGGCAGCGTCGTCGTCGGGCAGTCTGACTGCGGGGGCAAAAGCGCTTGGCATCTCCCAACCACAAATGAGCCGCCGGTTACGCGCGCTTGAACAAAGCGTTGGCGCCCGTCTGTTTGATCGGACACCGCAGGGCTTGCGGCCGACGGCTGCGGGGGCAAAGCTCATTCCCCTGGCAGCAGAAATGCGGGACGCCGCCGATGCCGTATTGAGGATCAAACCTGATCTCAAAAGCGCGGCGATGACCGTTGTGCGCATTTCTGTCGATGAAATACGCGAGCGCTTTCTGACCCTGCATCTGCCGGAGTTGATCAGCGCGCTTCCCGACATTGAGATCGAGATCGTTTCGGAACAGAGACACCCGGATCATGAGTGGCGCATGACCGATATTCAAATTCGGTCCTGCCTGTCTGATAGTGAAACACTCGTCGCACGAAGGATAGGCACGACCGCCTTTCGTCTGTATACGTCAACGACATTATTCGATTCCAGGATCCGCGGACTGTCGGCGGAAGCCCTCAGGGAACAGGGCTGGATTGGAGTGCCGCCTGATCACCTTTGGCACCCGTTGTTGAAAAACTGGCTTGATGGGTTTTTCCTTCATCCGTCCACCTTGCGTCTTAACACGATGACAGGAATGTTGAATGCCGCAAGGGCAGGCGCAGGTCTGGCAATGCTTCCGGACTTTATGGCACAGGAGTATGACGATCTTGTCCATGTTCCTTGCGAGGATGCTCTTATCGAAACAGCCGAGTATATCATCGTCCACAGAGACCTGCTGCGCGAACCGGCCATCAGGCGAGCCGTCGATGCCATTGTCTCTCTCAAGTGACGGCGGCATTGATTGGCGAGGACAACATGAAGTTCATCAAGCTCATCGTCCCGATTGGAAGGCTCTTCGGGTTTATGCCCCTGGTCAAGGTCTTTACCACCAGGGACCTGGAGCGCAGTCTGACCGATGCCGGCTTTGATATCGAACACCAATGGCAACCGGGAAAGAACAAGGCTGTGTTTATTGTTGCAAAAAAGCCCGGGAACTAGCCAGCCAATCTTTTCCTTTGCCAATGGTCTTTCAAAATGAGTGGGCACAGCCGCCTTGGTATCTGCCGAGACTGTGGTAAGGGTATCGGCAAAAAGGGCGGAAAAGTTCTGTGAGTGTATCCAATAAAGACGCAATTGATGCTGTACAGGGCAGCATTGATGTCCCGGTGCGCGGGACCGGTTCGGCCCTTTTGGTCCTGCTGCTTGGCATGCTGGCGACCGGGTTCCCTTTCACCATATTGACCGTCGCCCTCAAGCTCATCGCAGATGATCTGAACGTCAGTGAGGCCTTTGCCACATGGTCCATTTCGGCCCCGATGCTCCTGTCTGCGGTTTGCATGCCATTCCTTGGAAAGCTCGGCGATCTTTACGGACATAAACGGGTCTTTGTCTTTGGCATTGCCGGGTCATCCTTCTTTGCGCTCTTGTGCTTTTTTTCATGGGATATCTGGTCGCTGATTTCCTTTCGCATTCTGTCGATGGTGATGGCCGGCGCCACCACGCCCTCGGCCATGGCACTCATTTTCCACATGTATGATGCTGAAGAGCGAACAAAAGCGGTCTCCTGGTGGGCCATGTCGGGGCCGGGTTCGGCGGCGCTGGGTCTTATTGCCGGGGGGCCGCTGGTCGACTTTTTCGGTTGGCGATCTGTCTTCCTCTTTCAGGTGGTCACCGGTGTCGTGGTCTTTTTGGCGGCGCGGGTCTTGTTGCCGGAAACCGGCAAGCGTCAGGCAAAATTTGACCACCTTGGTAATGCACTGCTTGTGATCTCCCTGTGTCTGCTGCTCTTCGTCATTGGAACCTTTGGCGACGAACGCATTGGACCGACGCTGAAAGCTGCAATATTGCTGATGAGCTTTGTGGGGCTCTTTTTGCTTTACAAGGTGGAAGGCAAGGTGAGTGAACCGATCGTGCCACCGTTCCTCCTCAGACAACGGAATTTTATTGCCCCGGTGTCGGCGTCCTTTATCTCTCAGGCCTCCTATCTTGGCGGGTTTGTTGTCACGCCGCTCCTCCTGATTGGCACCTTTGGACTGTCGATTTCCCTTGCTTCTCTCTTTATGCTGCTCAGAACCATGAGCATTACCCTCGGCTCTCCGGTCGGGGGGCGGCTTGCCATGCGGATCGGTGAACGCAATGGCTCTATGATTGGTTCGTCTATCCAGGCTCTGGGGCTGTTTCTTGTGGCAGGAGGTGCCTTCTATGAAAACCTGTTGCTGGTCGGTATTGGTCTGGTCCTGCAGGGATGCGGCCATGGCCTCGCCCTGCCGCCGCTGACAACGGTGATTTCCTACTCCGTACCTTCAACGCTTTTCGGGACGGCCGCCGGGGTCTCGAGGCTGGTAACGCAGGTTGGCTCCTCCTTTGGATTGAGCTTTTTTGCAGCTCTTATTTCAACAGACAAGGAGATGGTCAATTTGCCGATGATCTTTGTCTTCGGCGGTGTCCTTTCGGCGTTGGCTGTGCTTCCGGCCATGGCGATTTCCATGAAACATCATCTGTTGAAATGAGGGGCCGGCGATCAGTCCATGTGTCCGGATGTGGCAGAAAGTGAATATCGCCGCCGTCTTCTGGATCGGCGCTGCCATGGCCCTCATATCCCTCAGCCTCTCGCGCCTCGTCCCCTCGGACCCGCGTGAAGGTCACGAGCTGGTTTGGGGCTCGGCAGTAAAGAAGAGTGTGATTGGCGCGGCGGACTAGACTTTCTGAAACTACTAGAAGTCTGAGCATGTCATGCGCCATGTCCCATGCGGCGATAGCGGACCTCAAAATCAGGAATGTCTGTTTTACCCCTCAACAGCGGCCTCAATTCCACAAGACCCGTAACATCCGCGCTTGACCCAAGGCGGACTTCGTCAATCCTCATCCAGGTCCGAAGACGGTCACCACTGGCAACATGGCCTCACGTATACTTAAGGGGGTTCTCGATGAATTGTTTACCCGCGTGGGGGCATTTACCGAGACTCGAAGTGCGGTGAGGCGTTAACGAAGTTGCAACAGACAAGTACTAACCTCAGTGATTATTCGTTTAGTAACGAATATATTATTTTGCACTTTTGATCTACTCCCGAGGGAAATTCAAGTGGTCTCCTATTGATGGAAAATTCGTGTAATTCTCGACAGGAAAGAACCATGTTTCATAAAGCCAGAAGTCTGACGTCTATTGCACTTTTAATCCTCAGCCTGACGTCTGCTTGTTCTGACAATGAGGTGCCAACTCTGCGCCTGGGCACGAATCTCTGGCCCGGCTATGAGCCCCTCTATCTTGCCCGAGACATGGGATTTATCGACAGGAATGATATTCGGCTGGTAGAATATGTCTCGGCAAGCGAAGTCATTCGGGGCTTTGTGAACGGGAATATCGATGCCGCCGGCTTGACACTGGATGAAGCCTTGCTTCTTAAGCAACGAGGCCTGGATATCCGGATTATCCTCGTGACCGACATTTCGCACGGTGGTGACGCAATCATTGGCCGAACGAATGATCAAACGCTTGCGGATCTGACAGGCAAACGCATCGGCGTCGAAAGCAGCGCTCTTGGCGCCTATTTCATCACCAGGGCACTTGAAGAAAATGGCCTGACACTAGATGATATCAAGGTCGAAAATCTGCATGTTAACGAGCATGAAGCCGCGTTCCTTAGTGGCCAGATAGACGCCGTCGTTACCTTCGAACCGGTTCGCACACATCTGCTGCGCAAAGGTGGCAAGGAGATCTTCACCAGTCGCCAGATCCCCGGGGAAATCGTTGATGTCATAGTGGTCTCTGAAGACCTTGCCACGCGTCATGCTGACCATATTTCCGGCCTCATCAATGGCTGGTTTCAGGCCCTGGAATATCTGCAATCCGATCCGATGGATGCAGCCAGAATAATTGACCTTCGTCAAAAAACAGGTCCGCAGAATGTGATCGAGAGCTACGACGGCTTGAAGTTGCCTGATCGCCAGGAAAATATTGATTTTCTGCTCGGTGAAACAGCGACCTTGAAAGATGTCGCCGACCGGTTGCAGCGGGTAATGCTGTCGCAAGAACTGCTGCCCGCGCCAGTTAACATTGACGATTTATTTGGTCACGACATTTCCGGTTTGAAGGAGGGTTGAAGGACATGCTCAACGTCTCCTTGAAGGCCTTTCTGACTGGGCTGGTTGCCGCATTTGGCCTTGTCATCGCAGCGTTCTCCTATTTCAGTTCCGTGGGGCCGATGCTTGAGCAAGTCGAAAGTCAACGTCACTCGTACCTGCAGTCTGAGATGACCCGCGCTCAGGGCGTTCTGGAAGCCGCGATACGCCGAAATGATCTTCCGGCAGTCCGTCGCTATGTTTCTTCATTCGGGGCTGAACCCTCCAGTGATTTGCTTTTGCTGGTCGATGCCAATGGCATCGTGATGGCTTCGACGAATCTTCAATTCGTAGAGAGGAATTGGGAGGGTTTGAATGTACCGACCTTCAAAGGAACGTCAGGTCAGACTCTGCCCAGGGGCGATCTAACTGTTCACATGTCTGAAGACAAAATGTATATGAGCGCAAGAATTAATATTTGCCAGGCAGGAGTGAATTTGCGCCCCCAGTCCTGCGGGTTCCTGTATCAGTTGTCGACCCTGCGACAGGAAAAAGAGAATGCAGTCGAAGGGCTGCGAAATCAGATGATTCTCTCTGGTATCGGTATTCTCCTGGGCGCAATAGCGGTGATGCTTCTTCTGGACAGGTTGGTTACCCGGCGTGTGGGCAAATTAATCGAGACCGCAGCAGCGTTCTCTGCAGGGAACAGTGCTCTGCGCTCGGGACTGGAAGGGCGGGATGAAATTTCCTCACTTGGTCGGACAATCGACAGTATGCTCGACACGATCAACGCCACACAAGCGGATCTGATTGAGAGCCAGGAACGATTTACTGTCAGTCAGTTTTTTGGAGATATCGGCTCGTGGGAGTGGGAAATTGCGAGTGACAAGGTGTATTGGTCGGAAACCATGGCGTCCTTGTTCGGGCATGGTCTGGTAAAGATCGAGCCGACATTTGAACTCTGGGCAAAAGGCCTCCATCCGGAGGATCGGAAACGGGTTCTGGCAACCGTGAATAGCAGTCTGGATAACAACCAGCCCTATGAAATCGAACACCGTATCATCTGGCCTGACGGCACCGTCCGATGGCTGCTTGAAAAGGGCGACGTCGTTCGTGACGAGAGTGACAAACCGTTGAAAATGTTGGGAGTTGCACAAGATATCACCAGGCGCAAGGAGCTGGAAGCGGAACTCAGGAGACACCGGGATAACCTGCAGGAAATGGTAGAGGAGCAAACTTATGACCTGGCGATCGCGCATGAACAAGCCGAACAGGCCCGCCTGAAGGCGGAAAGCTTCGCCATCATTCCAAAGAACAATCCGAACCCGGTCGTCAAACTGAACCAGGATGGTGAAATTGTCCTGTTCAACCCGGCAGCTAACCTTCTCTTTGAGGACCTGAAGGAAAAGGGACATGATCATCCGCTTCTTTCGGGTGCCCTGTCCATGGTGCAGGATGAGGGCACGTCGCAGCGGGAAGTCACGATTAAAGGTGTTACATATCTTCAGACCATCGTGGTGACCGAAGTAAGAGGAGCGAAAACAGTCACGTTCTATTCCAATGATGTGACCCCCATCCGGAAGGCCCGGGAGGAAGCGGAACAGGCTAATCGGATGAAGTCGGAGTTTCTGGCCAACATGAGCCATGAACTCAGGACACCCATGCACGCCATCATAAGCTTTTCGCGACACGGCAAGGAACGTATCGACCGCTGGGACAGGGACAGGCAGGTCGAAAACCTGGATCGCATCAATCAGAGTGGCCATCGCCTGTTAGGCATGCTCAACGATCTGCTGGACCTCGCCAAACTTGAGGCAGGCAGCGCGGAATATGATTTCGGTAATGAGGATGCGGTATCAATTATCAATGCTGCTGCCAGCGAGATTGAGATATTGGCCAACAACAAGAATCTGACGCTCGATTTGCCAGAGAAGATGAACGGCACGGCGAGACTGGAGTGCGATCGCGGAAAAATTCATCAGGTTATCGTGAACCTGATGTCCAACGCCATCAAGTTCAGCCCGGAAAACAAACAGGTGAGTGTCGACTGCTGTGAGGACGTGGATGCAGGAGCACTCCACATCACTGTTAGAGACGAAGGTGTCGGCATACCCGAAGACGAGCTTGATGCGGTCTTTGACAAATTCATCCAGAGCACGAAGACCAAGACAGGGGCCGGAGGGACGGGGCTTGGGCTCGCCATTTGCAAGGAAATCGTTCAAGGCCATGGCGGAAAGATCTGGGCAGAAAATAATACCCGGGATGGCGCGACTTTCCATGTCGCGCTCCCAATTACTCTGGAGAAGTCTGAGTGACGGCTGTCGAGCCGGATCAATCCTGGAAGTATCTGGACGAGGGTCGGAGAGGGCGCTCTACTTTCTCATTTTCTCCTGGAGGGCAATGCCTTCGGCGACTCTGGCTTCTTCCTTCTCGATGACTTTGAGGAAAAGGCGGCACAGGGTTTCGGGGTCCTGGGCGCCGCCGATCATGAAGCTGTCATTGATGAGGAAGGTCGGGACGCCGGAGATGCCCATTTCTCTGGCGAGGGTGTCTTCCTGGGTGACGAGGTCCAGATCCTTGTCGCTAGCAAGGAGATCGGCAACAAGATTGACGTCCATGCCGCATGCGCCGGCAATTTCGCTCAGGACCTTTGCATCGCCGATATCGCGGCCGTCGATGAAATAGGCCTTGAAAAGTGCTTCGACGACCTGTGGCTGACGCTCAGCGGTTTCTGACCAACGGATCAGGCGGTGGCTGTCGATGGTGTTGGGGGTTTTCTCCTGGGCTTCAAAGTTGAAGGCGATGCCTTCCGCCGTTCCGGCAGCCTTTATGGTTTGGGCGATGGCTTTCATGTGGTCGCCGTCGCCAAATTTGCGTTTCAGGGATGCCTTGCGATCAACACCTTCTTTGCAGGTCTCGGGGTTCAGCTGAAACGGGCGCCAGCGCACGTCAAACTGCACATCGGGCCGGGTCTCACGGACGAGCTCGACCGCCTTTTCAAACTTCTTTTCACCGATGTAGCACCACGGGCAAATGGTGTCGGAGATGATGTCGATCTTCATGGCGCGGCTTCCGGTTATGTGGCCGCGCTGCAGACTAGTGAGGATGAGCTTGCTGGCGCGCCCTTGCGATAAGGCTTTCTGCTGTATCACTATGCTCGTATTCTGCCTGGCCGAATGTCAAGCAGAAGTTGGCCGGTGGCAGGCCGTGCCCAAGCTGAAACTGGGTGGTATTGACAGTTGACACCAGTCTGCGCACAGCCGGGGTGGCTTCGGCAATGCGGGTCCGGGGCAGAATGGCAACAAACTCATCGCCGCCATGGCGCGCACAAAGGTCCTCGCCGCGAAAAAACCGTGAGATCAAATTTCCGATCTGGCGGATCAGGCTGTCACCGGCAGCATAGCCAAACTCGTGGTTGATGGCATCAAGATGGAGAATGTCGAAGAAGGCCAGGGTCAGGGAGATATCGCTCTGGTCTGATTGCTCAACCAGTGCCTTGAGGTGATCCATCATGAAGCCAAATCGAAACAGGCCGGTTTGCTCGTCGAGGACGCTGTCCTGGCGGGCGCTATAGTAGATCGATGTCAAATGACGGTGATAGCGGTATTCACGGATCAGCGCTTTTGAAGCGATTGCCAATGATGCTTCATTGACAGGCTTGAATGAGATTTCGGTCGCTCCGGCCTCGTATATTTCTTCCGGGTCGCCGATTTGCGCCTGTGTTCCGAGGATGAGAAGTGGAATGTTGAAGAACCGCGCATCCAGACGCAGAGCAAAAATAAAGTCAAACAGGGCATCGCGATTATCGGTCGCGTCATACACAATCACATCAAACCGACTGTCTTCCAGATATTCCAGCGCCATATCTTTTGTATAGGCACCAACTACGTGATTGTCAGTTGTGGTGATAGCTGATTTTATTGCCATGAAGTCAGTAGACGGATCAGCGACCAGCAAGATCCTCGCTTCACCCTTTTCCGAGGCAATGATGTCATAGGGTGTTTCGATGCCAAATGTGCCCAGCGTTTCGCTGCGCCGCTCGATTTCCTCAGCCATGGTTTCGAGCCGCGTCATCAGGCGAATGCGGGTGAGAAGTTGCTGTTCCTGCGCAGGCCCCGCCAGAATCTGTACTGATGCATCGTCTTTGGGGGCGAAGTCCGGCAGGGTGCCGGTTTTTTCAGCGAGGTAAATGATCTTGAGGTTTTCTTCGTGCGCCGCAGACCACAGTGACCTGAATTCCTGTTCGTCAATCGGTTTGCCGCCGCCAAAGTCCAGAACCAGGGCATTGGCACCGGAGTCTTTGAAACTGACTCCGTCACAGGCGCCGCTCGCAATGCGGTTTATTGCAACACCCTGTTCGGTGAGGATATTTTCGACATTTGCCGAACGACCCGGGTCGCGAGACCACAGGAGGACTTTGGAGCGGTGGCTCATGGTTTTTTCCGATCAGTTCCTGTGCAAATGGTGGAAATCTGCGCCTCGAAGCATAGGTGAAACAGGTTTCCAACATCTAAACCGACCGTTGCAGCGTTCTCCCTTGAATTCGGGCGCGGGGAGCTGCGATTAAATCGTTGAAAGTGTTGATCTTCTACGCCGCCCAGGACACTCTTTGGAAAACATTGCCAAAGTGCAGAAAACAAACAGGGAGATGGTTATGGGTCCGCTGGAAGGTATCAAGGTTGTTGAGCTTGCAGGCATTGGTCCGGGGCCTTTTTGCGGCATGCTGCTGTCCGATATGGGGGCTGAGGTCATCCGGATCGAGCGCAAGGGTGCGCGCGGCGGGTCAAAATTTGATGTCCTGAGCCGTGGCCGCAAGTCCGTCGCCGTCGACCTGAAAAAGCCTGAAGGCGTTGAGATGGTGCTGAAGCTGGTTGAAGGGGCTGACATCCTTCAGGAAGGGTTCAGACCCGGTGTGACCGAACGGCTCGGGCTTGGTCCTGATGTGTGTCTGGAGCGCAATCCAAGGCTGGTCTATGGCCGGATGACCGGTTGGGGGCAATATGGTCCGATGTCTCAGGCGGCGGGCCACGATATCAATTACATTTCTCTGACCGGCGCGCTGCATGCGGTCGGCACCAGCGACAAGCCGGTTGCGCCGCTCAATCTGGTGGGCGATTTCGGCGGTGGTGCGCTTTACCTCGCCATGGGCATGCTGGCTGCAGTCGTCAATGCGCAGCGCACGGGCAGGGGCCAGGTCGTCGATGTCGCCATGACAGACGGGTCGGCGTCTCTCATGTCCATGATGTATGGCTTCAAGGCCTCTGGCATGTGGCAGGACAAGAGAGCGGCCAATATGCTGGATGGCGGCGCTCACTTCTACGACACCTATGAGACCAAAGACGGCAAGTGGATTTCGATCGGCTCCATTGAGCCGCAGTTCTATGCGCTGCTGCGCGACAAGGCGGGGCTTTCTGATGCGGGTTTCGATGCGCAGCACGACAGGTCAAAGTGGCCGGAGCTGAAAGAGCAGATTACAGCCGTTTTCAAGACCAAAACCCGCGATGAATGGGATGCGCTGATGTCCGGAACCGATGTCTGCTATGGCCCAATCCTGTCGCTCGAAGAAGCGCCATCGCATCCCCACAACATCGAGCGCAACACATTTGTGGAAATTGACGGCGTGGTTCAGCCCAATGTGGCTCCGCGGTTCAGCGCGACCAAATCAGAAATCCAGGGCCCGCCGAGCGAAGATCCCGGACGCGACACTGATAGTGTGCTTGCCGCATTTGGTTTCTCTGCAGATGATATTGCGGCGTTGAAAGCGCAGGAAGCGATTTAACCCGAGGGAGGAACAGGCATGGCAACCATGGCACCAACACTGCAGTGCATTCACCATATGGCGTTTCGCTGCAAGGATGCAGAGGAAACTAAAAAATTCTATGTTGATGTTATGGGGCTGAAGATGAAAGCCGCCCTCGCCATTGCGGAATCGCCTGGCAGCGGCGAACCGCGCGAATTTATGCACCTGTTTTTTGAGATGGATGACGGCAACTTTATTGCATTCTTTGATGATCCAGCGGGTGTGGAAAAGTTTGATTTCAAGCCAATGGATGGCTTTGACTGCCATCTTGCCTTTGGGGCCGAAAGCAAAGAGGAACTTGGCGATTGGCAGAAGCGTTTCGATGAGCATAACGTGGCAAACTTCGGTCCCATTGATCATGGATTTGTACACTCGATCTATTTCTGGGACCCCAATGGTGTGGCTCTTGAAATTACTTACAAGGATGAGCAATACGACGCCATCCTTGCGGCAGAAGAGGCTCATTCCGAACAGCAGGTCAGGGACTGGACCACAGCCAAGGCGGCTGCTACGCAGGCTGCCGAGTAGCAATTGAGCCTTGTTGGTGCATGCAACCCGGAGATAGGCCGAGGCGCTGCGCAGCCTTGCAATTTATCCGGACAGGTGTCAGGACCGGCGTCCACGACCAATTCAAATACGAGAGCCTGGAAAATGAGCAAGACAGCAAAAGACAAGATCCGGATCGGAATCCTCGGGGCCAGTGGCTACACGGGGGCTGATCTTGTCCGATTGCTTGGGAACCATGATGCTGCCGACATCCGCGTGGTTACGGCCAACGCCCATGCCGGTAAGGCCATGGCGGAGGTTTATCCGCACCTTGGGGGGATGAACCTGCCGCGTCTGCAGAAGGTCGAAGAGGCAAACTGGGATGATCTTGATTTGATCTTCTGCGGGCTTCCGCACGGCACGACCCAGAAGATCATCGCTTCCCTCCCGTCCCATGTGAAGGTCATTGACCTGTCGGCGGACTTTCGGCTGCGCAATGTCGAGACTTATGCCGAGTGGTACGGCCACGAGCACTTTGCGCCGCAGCTGCAGCCGGGCGCGGTCTATGGTTTGACGGAGTATTACCGTGATCAGATCAAGGACGCACGGCTGGTTGCCTGTCCAGGCTGTTACCCGACGGCGGTTCTCATGTTGCTGTTGCCGCTTGTCGGCGGCGGACTGATCGAGGCAGATGATATCATTATTGATGCCAAATCAGGCGTGACCGGGGCAGGGCGCTCGGTCAAGGAACAGAACCTCTATTCTGAAGTGGCCGATGGCATGCACCCCTATGGCATCGCCTCGCACCGCCATGCACCGGAAATCGAGCAGGAGCTTTCCGTCGCCGCGGGCCGTGACCTGCTGGTCAACTTCACACCGCACCTGATACCGATGAACCGGGGCGAGTTTATTACCAGTTATGTCAGGCTGGCGGACGGTCATACTGCTGCGGACCTGAGAAAGGTACTGGAAGAGCGGTATGCGGATGAACCCTTTGTGCGCGTGGTGCCCGAAGGCGCCGTCCCGGCCACCCGCCACGTGCGCGGCTCAAACTTCTGCCTGCTCGGCGTCTTCGAAGACCGCCTGCCAGGCCGGGCCATCGTCGTCTCGACCCTCGACAATCTCGTCAAGGGCTCCAGCGGTCAGGCCGTGCAGAACATGAACCTGATGTTCGGGCTTGATGAGCAGATGGCGCTCAGGCAATTGCCAATGTTTCCGTAGAGACTGACACCACTCCCCTGCCTTGTCATCCTCGAGCCGCCGTCAGGCGGAATCGGGGATCCATGCCTGAACCTTGGAAGATTTGCATTTTCAGGTATGGATCCCCGACTCCATGCTGCGCATGGCTCGAGGATGACAAGGAGGTAGAGGTCCTTACATAAAAGCTCCGAGCGCTGTTTGCGCTCGAGACTCTTGCCCGGTTAGTCCCTTATCTCGACATACGCGTCAGTCGTGTGTATTCTTGAGGTGTGCAATTTCTTTTCCCCGACATTGATTTTGAGTGAGTGATATGACCAACAAACGCAATCAAGGATTTCGCGGAACAAGAACCGGCGCGTGGGCAGAGTCAAAATTCACCAATTTGAACAAGTTTGACCCTGGTGACAGTGAAGTAGCTCGTCTTTTTGACAAGCATTATAAGGAGATATTCGAGAAGGAAGAAATGGTGGTCATTGTAAAGCCTGTCCACTCGAATTTTATGCTTCCTCTGACCAGGCAGTGCATACGCACGACGATCGACTCGATTCCTTCTGAATTTACAAAAGACTTGAAAGGAATTGTTGCGCTGAGCGGTTCTCGTACACAGGAGCGTGTTTTCAGAAATATTTTCTCGTATGGCAGATACTTTGACGGATCAATATGGCTTCACCCTTACCCTAAAAGCGCTATGGTTATGAGGTATACTTCTCTGCCAAAACCGCACATCCTGAACGACTATCGTCGCGTAGGGGCGAAAATAGAAGGTGAAAATAATCGTTGGTCAATCAGTTTTGATAGCGGGTCATTACGAGACTTTTACTTGCGTGATGTTTTGCTGCATGAGGTAGGGCATCACGTAGACGCTCTTAATAATCTGACAAAGACGCACAGAAAATCCGAAGGTTACGCGGAGTGGTTTGCGTCGGAATACGGGTTTCGCTTGCGCTCGGGTTGAGCCAGTATGTAAATTCGAACGGCACATTATTCGATTGTCATCCTCGGGCCACACGAAGTGTGGAGCCGGGGATCTACTCTCACTATTGCACGTGCCGGCAGAAGATCCCCGATTCCACCTGGCGGCGGCTCGAGGATGACACTGGGAGAGTAAAACTCAGCCTACTTCGTAGCCAGACCAAAGATCTTGCCGCTTTGCTCGCCGCCCATGAAGAATGGCTTCGCGTTTGAGAAGTCGGAGATCTTGTCCCAGTTTTCCCAGACCTTTTCGGCTGAGAGGTCGTCGTCGCGGCCAACAAAGGCGCCTTCGCTTTCCTGAATTTCGGCCAGCGAGAAGACACCGGCGCCAGCGGCGAGGATCTTGCCCGTGGGGGCGTCGTCCTGCACAAGGCAGATAACGCCCGGCGTTACATATTCAGGCTTGAGGAGCGCCAGCGCTTCGGGCGGCATCAGGTTTTCGGTCATGCGCGAGGCGGCAACCGGGGCCAGCGCATTGACGTGGATATTGTCCTTCTGGCCCTCAAGCTTCAGCGTGTTCATGAAGCCGACCACGGCGAGCTTGGCGGCGCCGTAGTTGGTCTGGCCGAAATTGCCGTAGAGGCCGGAGGACGACGTTGTCACAACGATACGACCGTACTGTTGTTGCTTCATGATTGCCCAGACTGCTTTCGTTGGCTTGACGGAGCCCATGACGTGAACGTCCATGACGACTTCAAAGTCGGCAATTTCCATTTTGGCGAAGCTCTTGTCGCGCAGGATGCCGGCATTGTTGACCAGGATGTCGATGCGGCCCCATTCGTCCATGGTTTGTTTAACGAGACCGGCGACGCCTGCATCGTCCGTGACGCTGGCACCGTTGGCGATGGCTTCACCACCAGCAGCCTTGATCTCGTCGACAACAGCCTGTGCGGCGTCTGATGATCCTGCGGTACCGTCAACGGACCCGCCCAGGTCATTGACAACAACCTTCGCACCGCGGCGCGCAAGGTCCATGGCGTGAGAGCGACCAAGCCCGCCGCCTGCACCGGTTACAATGGCGACTTTTCCGTCAAAACTGATGGTCATGATGTTTTCCCTTATTTGAGTATTATTATTGAAGTGGCGAGGGGCCCCCAGGTAATTCTCGGGGGGAGGCGCGCATGAAATCTCCGGATATATGGGCCACAGGGGCCGGGTGAGTCAAGATTTTGCGCTGTTTCAGGGCGGGGCAGAGCGTCGCAATGTGGCTAGTCGGTGTTCACTCTGACGAGCTTGATTTGCGGTCCACCTTTGGTGTCTTCGATACTGAGCGCCAGTCTTCCGTGCTTCAGGTCAAGCGCCGCGCTGCCAAAGATTTCCCGCCTCCAGCCGCGAAGCGCTGCGACGTCGGCATTGTCATCGGCGGCAATGCGTTCAAGGTCCGAGACATTGGCAATCAGCCGGTGCGCGACGTCATGGATTTCGCTTTCCCGGCGCAGCAGGACTTTCAGCATTTCGATAATCGGTCCAAGGCCAGGCGGGACAGGTTCTTCCTTTTTGATTTTGGGCAGATCCCCGTCCGGTTTGGAGAGACCCTTCTGGACCGCTTCCAGCAAGGTTGCGGCGTGGCGGGACTTCGAAAATCCTTTGGGAACAGCCCTGAAATCATCGAGATCTCCTGTGCTCTTTGGAGCGTGTCGGGCAATCTCGTAGAGGGCGTCGTCCTTCAGGATGCGGCCGCGTGGTATATCGCGGGTTTGCGCCTGATTTTCACGCCAGGCCGCGACTTCCATGAGAACGCCAAGCGGGCGCTTGTTAAAGCCCCTGGACTTGAGGCGCTTCCATGCGTTTTCCGGATGGAGTGTGTAGGTGTCCTCGTTCTCAAGAATGGAAATTTCTTCGTCCATCCAGCTAACCCGGTCGCGCCTTTCAATCTCTTCGCGCATGATCGGCCAGGCCGCCCTGAGATGGGTCACGTCGGCCAGTGCATAATCCAGCTGCGCCTGTTTGAGTGGACGCCTCGCCCAGTCGGTAAACCGGTGGGACTTGTCGATCTGGATCTTCAGGGTCTTCTTGATGAGGTTTTCATAGCCAACGGAATCGCCATAGCCGCAAACCATGGCAGCGATCTGGGTGTCGACCATCGGTTTGGGAATGACGCCGCCGAAATGATAAAAGATTTCAACGTCCTGACGCGCCGCATGGAAGACCTTGGTGACGCCCTCATCGGCCATGAGCTCATAGAAGGGCTTCAGGTCGATACCGTCGGCCAGAGGGTCGATGATCGCTTCATGGTCGCCGCCAGCCACCTGGATCAGGCACAGGATCGGCCAAAAGGTCGAATCGCGCATGAATTCGGTATCAACGGTGATGAAGTCTTCGGGGGCAACGTCAGCGCAGAAAGTCGCCAGCGCCTCGTTCGTGGTAATAATTTTCATGGAGGCAGGGTTTAGACCCTTTCTTTGGCAAAAGCAAAGAGACCAAATAATTTTGGCCAGTTTCGGGCGGTTTGGGGCGAAAGCCTTGACAATTCGCCCGTTCCATGTGCTTTTCCAGCCGCAGAAACCGGTCCCAATGAGGGGCCGATATTGTTAGAGACAGGGTTTAGTTCCATGCATCCTTATCGAACGCATTCTTGCGGCGAATTGTTCTCCTCCCATGTCGATGAGACCGTCAGGCTTTCTGGCTGGGTCCACCGCAAGCGCGACCATGGCGGGCTTCTCTTCATCGATTTGCGCGATCATTACGGTCTGACCCAGTGTGTGATTGAGCCGGAGAGCCCGCACTTTGCCAAGGCGGAAGCGGTTCGCAATGAGTCTGTCATCAAGGTGACCGGCCGCGTCGTGGGGCGCGAAGGCGATACGATAAACCCGAACCTGCCGACCGGCGAGATCGAAATTCGCATTGAGGATCTTGAGATCATGTCGATGGCTGAAGAGCTGCCGCTGCCGGTTTTTGGTGAGCCGGAGTACCCTGAGGACATTCGCCTGACCAATCGCTTTCTCGATCTGCGCCGCGAAACCCTGCACGCCAACATCGTGCGCCGCAGCAAGATCATTCGCGAGATGCGCCTTAACATGGAAGATCAGGGCTTTACCGAGTATCAGACGCCAATCCTGACGGCTTCATCGCCGGAAGGCGCGCGGGACTTTCTCGTTCCAAGCCGCCTTCACCCCGGGATGTTTTTTGCTCTGCCGCAAGCCCCGCAGCAGTTCAAGCAATTGGCCATGGTTTCGGGTTTCGACCGCTATTTCCAGATTGCAGCGTGTTTCCGCGACGAGGACGCCCGGGCTGACCGCTCAGCCGGCGAATTCTATCAGCTCGATGTTGAGATGAGTTTTGTGACGCAGGAAGATGTTCTGGCCTCCATTGGCCGGGTGACCCATGAGATTTTTGACAAGTTCTCCGATGAAGCGACCCGCGTCTCACCGCTGCCGTTCGTCGAAATTCCCTATGCCGAGGCCAAGCTCAAATACGGCACCGACAAGCCGGACCTTCGCAATCCGATCGAGATTGCCGATGTTACCGAGTGTTTCATGGACGATACTGTGACCTTCAAAGCCTTCAGGGGCACAATTGAAGCAGGCGGAGTTGTGCGCGGTATTCCGGCGCCTGGTGCAGGGGCGCAGCCGCGTTCGTTCTTTGACAAGCTCAACGACTGGGCGCGCAAGGAGATGGATGCGCCGGGCCTTGGCTACGTGATCCTTGAAGGTGAAGAGGGCGCGCTGACCGGCAAGGGCCCGATTGCCAAATTTATTCCCGATCCGGTTTTGCAGGACATGGCGAAAAAGGCCGGTGTTACGGTTGGTGATGCCCTGTTCTTTGCTTGTGATCAGATCGCCGGTGCCAACCGTCTTGCGGCAGAAGCGCGGACCAAAATCGGCTGGCAGCTTGATCTGGTTGATGAAGATCAGTTCAATCTTTGCTGGATTGTTGACTATCCAATCTACGAATTCAATGAGACCGAAGAGAAGATCGACTTTGAACACAATCCGTTCTCAATGCCCGTAGGCGGCATGGAAGCGCTCAACACCAAGGACCCGCTGGACATTCTGGGGCAACAATATGACCTGGTCTGCAACGGCTACGAGCTTGGGTCCGGTGCCATCCGGAACCATGAGCCGGATACGATGATCAAGGCGTTCGAGATTGCCGGTTATGCACCGGAGCAAACCGAGAAAGAATTCAGCGGTATGCTGAACGCTTTTCGTTATGGCGCACCGCCCCATGGCGGGTTCGCTGTCGGGGTTGACCGCGTCGTGATGTTGCTTTCGAAAGAGAAATACATCCGCGAGGTCATCATGTTCCCGATGAACCAGCAGGCTCAGGATCTGATGATGAAGGCGCCGTCACCGGCACGCGACGAGCAGCTCAAGGAGCTTCACATCCGGGTGCAAATGCCGCTGGTTGAAAAGAAAGAGGGCTAGGCCCTCTTTCTGTCTCGTTGCGGTGAGCGAAGCACGGCTATTGCGCGACGAGCGCGATGCCTTTTTCTTCCAGCAGCGGCTTGAGTTCGCCCGTTTCGAACATCTCGCGGATGATGTCGCAACCGCCAACGAACTCACCCTTGACGTAAAGCTGGGGAATGGTCGGCCAGGCAGAGAAATCCTTGATGCCCTGGCGCAGCTCATCATTTTCCAGCACGTTGATGTCCTTGAACTCCACACCGAGGTAGGTCAGGATTTGAACCACATTGGCGGAAAAACCACACTGTGGGAACTGGACGTTGCCCTTCATAAAGAGCACGACATCGTTGGTGTCGACTTCGCCTTGAATCATTTCTTTTGCACTCATTTTTCTGTCCCTGGTTGGTTTAGTCTGCTTCCGGCGTAGCTGTCTGGAGGGCGAGCGCATGGAGCTCACCGCCCATCCGGCCTTGCAGCGCCGCATAGACCATCTGGTGTTGTTTCACACGGCTGATGCCTTCGAAGGCCGAGGAGACCACGAGCGCGGCGTAGTGATCGCCGTCGCCGCGCAGATCCTGAATGGTGACCTGCGCATCGGGCAGGCTTTCGCGGATCAGTTTTTCGATATCGGCCGCTGCCATTGGCATAAGTCGGTTATTCCTTTTACTCGGCGCCCATAAACGTCGGGAGCCAGTCTTCATTCAATTCAGTCAGTTCATCAATGGAAATAGGGGCGCAACCATTTATTGTCAATGATGAGCCACAGACTGTGCCTGTTGCCGAGACGGTCAAGCCAGCGGCTTCTGCGGCTTTGGTGACAGAAGTCACGTCGCCGGGGGCAAGGGTGACGACATAGCGGGCCTGGTCCTCGCCAAAGGCGAGTGCATGAAGCGGTGTGTTCGCGTCGTCGACGGTGATATCGGCGCCGAGCGCCGTGCCCAGGGCCATTTCGCTGACAGCGACCAGCAGGCCGCCATCGGAGATGTCGTGGACGGCATTGACCCGGGCCTCAGTGATGAGCCCCCGAACGAAATTGCCAGCCTTGAGTTCCATTTCCAGATCGACGGGAGGCGGGGCGCCTTCCTCGCGACCGTGCATTTCGCGCAGATAAATCGACTGCCCCAGATGTCCGGTGACGCCGCCGCCAATGACGAGGATTGCATCGCCCTCGGCTTTGAAGTGCTTTGTGGTCATCTTTGAAGCGTCTTTGAGGAGACCGACGCCGCCAATCGCCGGCGTCGGCGGGATGGCCTGTCCGTTGGTCTCGTTGTAGAGCGACACGTTGCCGGAGATAACCGGAGTGTCGAGGATGCGGCAGGCTTCGCCGATCCCTTCCAGACAACCAACAAACTGTCCCATAATTTCCGGGCGCTCCGGATTGCCGAAGTTGAGGCAATCGGTGATCGCCAGAGGTTTGGCGCCGACGGCAGTGATGTTGCGATAGACCTCGGCGACGGCTTGTCTGCCGCCTTCGAGCGGGCCTGCCTGACAATAGCGCGGCGTCACATCGGTGGAAATTGCCAGGGCCTTGTTTGTTCCGTGGACCCGCACAACACCGGCGTCGCCGCCGGGGATCTGAACCGTATCGGCCATGACGGTGTAATCATACTGCTCGTAGATCCAGCGGCGCGAGGCAATGTCAGGCGAAGCGATGATCTTTTTCAGAGCTTCGCCAATGTCGATTGGCGCCGGAACCTGATCAGCGGAAAGAACTGCGGCATCCGGCGTTGGAACCCACGGGCGTTGATATTTGGGCGCGTCGTCGGCAAGCGGGCGGATAGGAATATCGCAAACTGTTTCGCCGTTGTGGTCCAGGATCAACCGTCCGGTATCGGTGGTCTCGCCAATGACCGCGAAATCAAGGCCCCACTTGTCAAATATGGCCTTCGCCTCGGCCTCACGGCCAGGCTTCAGAACCATGAGCATGCGTTCCTGACTTTCAGAAAGCATCATCTCATAGGCTGTCATGTTCTGTTCACGCTGCGGCACGACATCAAGGTTCATTGTAATGCCGAGGCCGCCCTTGTCCGCCATTTCGATGGAGGAGGAGGTCAGACCCGCCGCGCCCATATCCTGAATGGCATCAATGGCATCTTCCTGCATCAGCTCAAGACAGGCCTCGAGGAGCAGCTTTTCGGTGAAGGGATCGCCGACCTGAACGGTTGGTCTTTTCTCATCGGAATCATCGTCGAACTCGGCGGAGGCCATGGTCGCGCCGTGAATGCCGTCTCGCCCGGTCTTTGAACCCACATAAACCACAGGGTTGCCCACGCCAGAGGGAGCCGAGAGGAAGATCTTGTCAGTCCTGACGAGGCCAACTGTCATGGCATTGACGAGGATGTTGCCGTTGTAACCGGCATGGAAATTGGTTTCTCCGCCCACGGTGGGCACGCCCATGCAATTACCGTATCCGCCGATGCCTGCGACCACGCCGCCGACCAGGTGCTGCGTCTTGGGGTGATCCGGCTCGCCAAAGCGCAGCGCGTTCATATTGGCAACAGGCCGCGCGCCCATAGTGAAGACATCGCGCATGATGCCGCCAACTCCGGTTGCCGCGCCCTGATAGGGTTCGATGTAGCTGGGGTGGTTGTGGCTTTCCATTTTGAAAACCGCTGCATCGCCATCGCCGATGTCAATAATACCGGCGTTCTCGCCTGGCCCCTGGATGACCTGCGGGCCGGTGGTTGGCAGTTTTGCCAGATGGAAACGCGAGCTTTTGTAGGAACAATGCTCGGACCACATGACCGAGAATATTCCAAGCTCGGTATAATTGGGTGCGCGATTGAGGCGCTGGACAATGACGTCGTATTCTTCCGGTGACAGTCCGTGTTCTTTGACCATCTCGGGTGTGATTTCGGCGGTATCCATTTGGGTCAGTTTACTCATTGAAGCGCCTCCACAAGCGAGGCGAAGAGGGCCGATCCGTCGGTGCCGCCAAGTGCTTCGTCAACAACCCGTTCGGGGTGGGGCATCATGCCGAGCACATTGCCTTCGTCGTTGAGAATGCCGGCAATGTCGCGGGCCGAGCCATTGGGGTTGTCGGTATAGCGGAAAGCGACACGGCCTTCGCCTTCGAGCCGGTCGAGCGTCTCGTCATCGGCAAAATAGTTGCCGTCGTGATGGGCGACCGGCACATTAATGGTTTGGCCGCTGGCGTAGCCGTTTGTGAAAATCGTCTCATTATTGGTGATCTGAAGACCCACCGTCTTGCAGACAAAGTGAAGGTCCGCATTGCGCATCAGGACGCCGGGAAGGAGGCCCGCTTCGGTCAGGACTTGAAAGCCGTTGCAAATACCAACGAGAGGCCGACCTGACTTTGCATGGGCTATGACGCCCTCCATGACAGGAGATCTTGCGGACATTGCTCCGGAGCGCAGGTAGTCGCCGTAGGAAAAACCCCCGGGCAGGACAACCAGGTCCGCGTCCGGCAGTTCAGCGTTGCCGTGCCAGACCATTTCAGCAGGCTTTCCGGTGGCGCGTTCCAGTGCGACGGCGGCGTCCCGGTCGCAATTGGAGCCGGGGAACACGATGACGGCCGTTTTCATTTAATCACCAATTTTGATTGTGTAGTTTTCGATGACAGTATTGGCGAGCAGCTTTTGGCACATCAGCTCGACAGTTTTTTCTGCCTTGTCCGGATCGGTCTCGGAGAGTTCAATCTCCATATATTTGCCCTGGCGAACATCGCCGACGCCGTCAAAGCCCAGAGAGCCCAGTGCGTTTTGAACCGCCTTGCCTTGTGGATCAAGAACGCCGTTTTTCAGTGTAATGTGTATTCTGGCTTTCATTTTTGGACTTTCAATCCTTGTTGTCGCTGACAAGAACAGGACCCTTGTGGTCCCTGATTTCAGAATTCTCCTCCTGCAGGAGGCCGAGCCGTTTGGCGACTTCCCTGTAGGCTTCCATGACGCCGCCCAGATCGCGGCGGAAACGGTCCTTGTCGAGCTTTTCGTTGGTCTCGATATCCCAGAGGCGGCAGTTGTCGGGGCTGATTTCGTCGGCCAGAACAATGCGCATGAGACCATCCTCAACGAGGCGGCCAAATTCGAGTTTGAAATCCACCAGTTTGATGCCGATGCCGGCAAAAAGCCCGGTGAGGAAATCGTTGATGCGGAGCGTCATGGCAATCATGTCGTCAAGCTCCGGCGGTGTTGCCCAGCCGAGCGCCGTAACGTGTTCGTCGGACACCAGCGGATCACCCAGAGCGTCATCCTTGTAGCTGAATTCGACGATGGAGCGGGGCAGGGCCATGCCTTCTTCCAGTCCCAGGCGTTTTGCCATGGAGCCGGCCACAACATTGCGCACGATGACTTCAACTGGAATGATCTCTACTTTCTTGACCAGTTGCTCGCGCATGTTGATCCGCTTGATGAAGTGAGTCGGCACCCCGATGAGGTCGATTCGCTGCATGAAGTATTCAGAGAAGCGGTTGTTGAGGGCGCCCTTGCCCTCCAGGACATCGTGCTTCTGATTGTTGAAGGCAGTGGCATCATCCTTGAAGAACTGAATGATTGTCCCGGCTTCGGGCCCTTCATAGAGGATTTTGGCCTTGCCTTCGTAAATCTTGGTTCGTTTGTTCATCTGGGGAAAATCCGTGTTCCAGGGCCCGTCCCGATCCCGGGCAGGGGCTCGATTGGCAGGGTAAAATGGCCCCTGTCAGCGACCGCAAACTATCTCGCAAACTATCTCAGGCGATGCCGTGACACAATCCGGATTTCGGGTCAATAAAAGGATTCCGGGGTGCGGTCCACAAGTGTTGATTTGCCTCGCCTGAGCGACTAAATACAGGTAAGAAATAGTCTCGGAATGAGCTCAAGGGAGTAGTACTAAGATGACGACGTTCGACAAGCGCGAAGAAGGCCTCGAAAACAGGTTCGCTCACGATGAGGGGTTGAAATTCAAGGCTACGGCGCGCCGGGATCGGGCTTTTGGCCTGTTCATTGCCGACCTTCTGGGTAAATCGGGCGACGAGGCGACCGCCTATGCGGACGACGTCATCAAATCCAACCTGGCAAAGCCCGGGGACGATGACATGTTTGAGAAAGTTCGCGCCGACCTTGACGCAGCATCCGTTGATTTTTCCGATCATTTGATGCGCAAGAAAGCCGAAGAGCTGATGGCTGGTGCCGTCGAGTCGATCGACAAGGGCGAATAGCGGCCTTTTAACCTTCGAAATACTTGCGATATTTCTCCGCACCGGCTTCCAGGGTCGTCAGGTGATCGTCGTGGCGTGCGGTGTTATAGGCCGTGATATTGACGCCGCGAACCAGCTTGCGTACCACATCTCCGGTCTCCGGATGGGTGTCGATATCGATGATGTTGAGACAACAGGTGTTTTGCTCAAAGCTTGAGAAGCAGTCCAGCCCTGACCCCAGGGCCCAGCCCAGCAGGATCCGATTGACGCCGCCGTGAAGCACAAGGGCGAGGCTCTGCCAGTCCGGGGTTGCAAGCACTTTATCAAGGCCGGTCAGAACTCTGGCCTCAAAATCGGCAAAGGTTTCACCGCCGCGATAGGTTGCGCCCGGCTCATGGGCCTTCGCGAATGCGTAGGCGGCGTCGAGGAGCGTCGCAGGCATCTTTGCCCGATCATTGCTCGACTGGATTTCTTCCATTTCGGGAACGTACACAGGCTCCAGATCCCGATCTTTCAGAATTCCCGCAGATGTCTGGACCGTTCTGAGGAGGCCGGAACAGGCTGCGTGGTCAAAATGGACATGGGACATGAAATCGCCCATCTCGCTGGCCTGTTCGTGGCCCCAATCAGTCAGCGGCACAAGCCGAGGATCGGGCACGCGCTCGCCGTCCTCAGTGACATAGGAAACGTCACCGTGGCGAAACAGGTGGATACGGCGGCGGATCGAGCCGTCCGTGGCGAAGCGGGGTTCATATGGAGTTTCAGGCATATTCGTCTACTCTCCGAAAACGCGCTTGAAGATCGTGTCGACCTGTTTGGTATGATAGTCGAGGTTGAACTTTGAGGCGATCTCATCATTGCTCAGGTATTTGCCAACTTCCTCATCGGCCTGCAACAGGTCAAGGAAATTGCCTTCGCCGCGCCAGACCGGCATGGCATTGCGCTGCACGAGGCGGTACGCATCCTCGCGCGAGCAGCCTGCCTGAGTGAGGGCCAAAAGCACGCGCTGGGAATGAACAAGGCCGCCAAGGCGGTCGAGGTTCTTCTGCATGTTTTCAGGGTAAACCAGCAGGTTCTTGATCACGCCGGTGAGCCGGGCCAGCGCAAAGTCGAGGGTAACCGTGGCATCCGGGCCAATGCCGCGCTCGACAGACGAGTGCGAAATATCCCGCTCGTGCCACAGGGCCACGTTTTCCATCGCCGGGATTGCTGTCATGCGGACAAGGCGGGCAAGGCCCGTGAGGTTTTCCGTCAGGATCGGGTTGCGCTTGTGCGGCATGGCAGAAGAGCCTTTTTGACCCTCGGAAAAAAACTCCTCAACTTCAAGGACTTCCGTACGCTGAAGATGACGAATTTCGGTGGCAACCCGCTCGATGGAACTGGCGATCACACCGAGCGTGGCAAAGAACATGGCGTGACGGTCGCGCGGAATTACCTGTGTCGAGACCGGCTCGGCCTCCAGCCCAAGGGCTTTGGCGACATGTTCTTCAACGCGCGGGTCGATATTGGCGAAGGTGCCGACGGCGCCGGAAATTGCGCAGGTCGCAATATCCTTACGGGCGGCGAGGAGCCTGATCTTGTTGCGTTCGAATTCGGCATAGGCCTGGGCCATTTTGAGGCCAAAGGTCGTGGGTTCGGCGTGGATACCGTGGCTCCGACCGATGCAAACCGTATCCTTGTGCGCCATCGCCTGGGTCTTGATGGCGGCAAGCAGCTCATCCAGATCAGCCAGAAGGATGTCGGACGCGCGCACCAATTGGACATTGAAACAGGTGTCGAGCACATCCGAGGAGGTCATGCCCTGGTGGACGAAGCGGGCTTCATCCCCGACGTGTTCGGCGAGACTGGTCAGGAACGCGATAACGTCGTGTTTGACCTCGCGTTCGATCTCGTCAATCCGGTCGACCTCAAAGCCGCCACGTTCCCAGACGGCTTTTGCGGCTTCCCTGGGGACAACGCCGAGCTCGGCCTGGGCGTCCATGGCGTGGGCTTCGATTTCAAACCAGATCTGAAATCGGCTCTCGGGCTCCCAAAGGGCGGCCATTTCCGGCCGTGTATAACGAGGAATCATGGGGCGTCGGTCTCCAACAGTCTTGTTATGGAATTATGGCGCTGGTGTAACGCAAGGGGTGCCCGATGGCAAGGGGATGGGCTTGTCTCTACAAACTCACCCGAACACCCATCGCAAAGAACCGTTCTTCGCCGGGGAAATAGCGATGACTGCCAAAGGCAAAGTCGGCTCTGTCCGCATACGCTGTATCGGCGAGGTTGAGGATGCGACCGTAGACCGAGAAGTTCTCATTCAACTTGTAGCTGGCTCTCAGATTAAAGAGGTCGTGGCCATCGTATTTGTGGAGGTTGGATTCATCGGTGAAGTACTCGTCCATGTGAACCCATTCGAGTTCAGTGCGAAGCGCTTCGACAGGTGTCCAGCCAAGTCGGACATTGGCGAGAAATTTCGGCGCGGTGTCGATGTCGTTCCCGTCCTGGATACTCAAATGATCAAACGCATAGGTGTGCTTTGCGTAGGACAGAGCACCGCGGATGTCGACGGTTTCATGCAGGTCGGCAAGGAAGCTGAGCTCAATGCCAGCGTGTTCGGTCTTGCCATCGGATACATTGAGGCCATTCGAATCTCTGAAGAAGTAATTGTCCTTACGCATGACATATCCGGTCAATTCAAATTGAACGGGTCCCTCAGACCCCCGCAGTCCTGCTTCAATGCTGTCAACAATTTCAGGGTCAGCATCTCCGGCGATCTGTTTGAACTGAAGACGGTAGAGGTCTGTTGTCTGCGGCGCGCGCTGGCCTCTTGCATAAAGAGCAAAGAGCGTCAGGTCCTCGCTGAGTTGATGCGTGATGCCCAGTTTTGGTGTGGCTGTGGTGAAATTATCGGAACGGTCGGCAACACGTTGATAGCGTTTCGTTGGATCGAGAAAGGTATCGGCCTTGTTGTCGTAGTCGTAGCTGGTCAGATCGACGCGCAAGCCTGCCGTTACCCGAGTTTTCTTATTGATTTCCCATTCCGTGTGGACATAGGGAGAGGCTGTGACTGCTTCGACTTCATAGTCGTAGTGCGTTCCGGTCACGAAGCTGAACAGATCCGGTTCATCCTGAACTTCACTCAGGAAGCCGTCGGTGTACTCAAGATCCAAACCTGCGATGATGATATTCTCGCCGCTTTCCTTGTAGAGACGTGATTGCACACCGAAGCTCTTGTGGCCGTTCTGCTCAAGTGATTTTGCCGGCAGGAAGTGCATCATGAAGTCCATGTCGGTCTTGCGGGCATAGGGCGTGATGGTCAGTGTCGTGTCACTGGAGAGCTGACGGTCCCAGCGCAGGTAGGCGCGAATGGCATGCGCATCACGAAAAGCTTCCGGGTTGGGGTTGGATTTGGCCAGCGCCTCGTCCCTGTAGGCCTCGAAGCCTTCAATAAAACCGGCGGTCTCCTGATTGAGATTGTTAAACGAAACGACAAAGGTAAAACTGTCCTGGCCATTGTCCCAATCGGTGCGGAGCGTTGCCTTTTGCTGGTCATAACCGGAAGCGTCGCGCCAGCCGCCATCATGTTTCAGCGTCACGGCCAGAACACCGTTATGCTCGTCGCCAGGAAAGCGGGTCGTAAGCTTGCCGACAACCTGGTCGTGCGAGCCCCATGACAGGTCGTAAGTCGAGCTGTCGAGGTCTCCGGGTGCCGACGTCAGGACGTTAACGAGGCCGTGAACCGCGTTGGAGCCATAGAGCGCGCTGCCGGGCCCACGGATAACCTCGATGCGCCCCGCCTGCTCGGTATGGGCTTCAAATAGTCCATTGAGATTGGCAAAGCCTGACGAGCGCAGCGGAATGCCGTCTTCGAGATAGAGGAACGATCCGGCTCCTGCGCCTGCCGTCAAGACAGGCGAGCGGATGGATGTCAAATGCTCCTGGCCATTGCCGTGCTGGATGTTGACACCAGGCAAACGGTTGAGGATGTCGGAGACATGTTCCGCCGCGATGAAACCAACATCATCAATCGAAGCCGCATTGCCGGCGTGCTCGCTAAGAGGCGCGGCCCTGTGGGTTGCCGTGATTATGATCTCTTCAACTGAGTCCGGTGAGTCTGGCGTTTGTGCATTGGCGGACACAGGCATGAGCGACAGGCAAAGGCCCGTCGTTGCCATTGCGAGATATCGGGTAGTCTTTTTATTTTTGTTGATCGACATTTGACACATCACTTTTCGGTTTTTGTTATTTTCCAGATCCGACCCTTCATGGAGTCGGACACGTAGAGCGCGCCGTCCGGTCCTTCGGCGACGCCAACGGGGCGATAGACTGCTTCGCGCGAGTCAGCCAGTTCCTCGTCGCCGCTGAAGCCGGTGGCGATATCGATCGACGGGCCGTTGATTTCCCCCACCTTGAACGGGACAAAGACGACGCGGTAACCCTGCTGAGGCTTTGGTGCCCGGTTCCAGGACCCGTGGAAGGCGATAAAGGCGCCGCCCTTCATGGTCGGGCTGAAGGCGCCTGACTTGTAAAAGATGAGATCGTTCGGCGCCCAGTGGGCCGGGAAGGTACGGATCGGCTTTTTGTATTTGTTCTTGGGAGCTTTGGTTTTGCCGTCGCCGCCATATTCGGGACCTTGCATGCGTTTTTTCTTTGCCGGATCGAAATAGGTGAAGGGCCAGCCCAGATTGGCGCCGTCGTGTACGTAATGAAACTCTTCGGCTGGCAATTCCGCATTGTCATCGACAGTAAAGTGATCGGCCCAGAGGGTGCCGAGCTGATCGCGGCCATGTTGCACAAGGTGCAGGCCGCCGCCTGGATGCCAGGCAATGGCCATGGCGTTGCGCAAGCCGGTCACATAACGATGCCCGTCTGCTTCCTGGGTCTGTCCCGTTCGGGCCGCATCAAAGCGCCAGACGCCTGCCTGGCGATCAAGATGAGGGCAAGGGTCTTGCCCCGGCGAGCCGGCAGAGCGTGGCTGCACCTGACAGGCATTCGAAGGCGCGCCGACATTGACATAGATGTGGCCTTCGTCGTCGAAGGTGAACGTCTTGGCGGCGTGCTGGCGCTGTTTGATGAAGCCGGAAATGACGCTTTCAATATCGCCGGTTGGCAGAAGTGCGCCGTCCGAGAGCTTTGCCCGGAAAATTTCGACATTGCTTGAGAAGTAGAGATAACCATCATGGATATCGACTTCCGTTTCCGCTTCAGACGGAAACTCCTCAACGACATCGGCCTTGCTGTCGCCATCGGTGTCCCGCAGCGCCATGATGCCCTGATCGCCGCGCATGGCGACATAAACGTCGCCGTTATTCCTGACAACGAGATGGCGGGCGCGTCCAAGATTATCGGCAAAGATCGTTGCGGAGTAGCCTTCGGCCAGCGTGATCCCGATATCGGTTTCTTCGGCATTGGCTCCGATGGCAACAGAGCAAACTATGGCGCTGGCAAGCGCGAGAACCTTCAACATATCGATTTTCCCAATTGTTTTTCTTCTAGATCAAACCCAATGACTTGAAACTGACGTGCTCGCCCATTCCGATCACCAGATGATCGTGGACAGAAACACCAACCGGTTGGCCTGCGTCAAGGATTTTGCGGGTCATTTGAATGTCGGCCTTTGACGGGGTCGGGTCGCCGCTGGGATGGTTGTGCACCAGAATGATGGCCGACGCGCCCAGCTCGAGCGCGCGTTTGACGACTTCGCGTGGATAGACCGGCGTATGGTCGATGGTGCCTTCCTGCTGAACTTCATCGGCGATGATCTTGTTCTTGCGATCGAGGAAGAGGATACGGAAGATCTCTTTTTCATTGTGGGCCATGCTGGCCTGGCAATAATCCAGTAATGCCGTCCAGTTTGAAATTGCCGGGCGGTCCATCATCTTGCCCTGGGCGAGTTTGACGGATGCGGCCTGAACGACCTTCAATTCAAGCGCGACCTTGTCGCTGACGCCGGGGACCTCCATCAAGCGCTGGTTTGGCGCACTAATGACACCGGCGAACGAGCCGAAGCGCTCAATCAGATCCTTTGCCAGAGGTTTGACGTCGCGCCTCGGAATGGCGCGAAACAGCACCAGCTCCAGAAGCTCGTAATCGTGCAGACCGTCGCTGCCCGATTTGGCAAACCTCTGCCGCAACCGGTCACGGTGGCCGACATGGTGGGGTTCAGGTTTCTTCGCCGATGCGGTCACGTGCCAGGTCCCCGTTCTTGTGATGCACTCTAGCCTTCGAAGGCAGGCTTGTGGAGACCAGCGGGGGAGGTGGTGAAGATTTCCACACCGTCCTGTGTGACGCCGACGGAGTGTTCGAACTGGGCGGTGAGGGAGCGGTCGCGCGTCACGGCTGTCCAGCCGTCGCTCTTCATGCGCACTGCTGATTTGCCAAGATTGATCATCGGCTCGACGGTAAAGAACATGCCCTCCTTGAGCAGTGTGCCGTGGCCGCGCTGACCAAAATGCATGATGTTCGGAGTGTCGTGAAACACGCGGCCGATGCCGTGGCCACAAAAATCGCGGACAATGGAATAGCGCTGCGCCTCGGCATATTCCTGAATGGCGGCGCCAATGTCGCCGGTGGTCGCGCCTGGCTTGATCTCGGCAATGCCCAGCATCATGGCCTCATAGGTCGCATCAACCAGCTTGCGCGCCTTGAGCGGTACATCGCCGACGAGGAACGTGCGACTTGAATCGCCGTGCCAGCCATCGACGATGTAGGTGACGTCGATGTTGATGATTTCACCTGACTTGAGAGGCTTGTCGTTGGGGATGCCGTGGCAGACCACATGATTGATCGAGGTGCAAATCGATTTGGTATAGCCGCGATAGTCAATCGTCGCGCTGAACGCGCCGAGGTCCATGCCATGTTGGTAACAAAACCTGTCGAGTTCGCCGGTGGTGACACCAGGTTTCACAAGCGGTGTCACAGCATCAAGGGTCAGCGCGGCGACACGGCCAGCCTTGCGCATGCCTTCAAAGTCTTCCGGCTCGTGGATCTTGATCCGGCCATTGTTCACATCAGGCGAGGCGGCGGCTTCGATATAGGTCATGGGTGCGCGGGCTTTCCTGTCTGCGAAGATAAAACGGCACTATAGTGCGATTTCCAGAGGCTGGTTTAGAGTTATGTGTTCCAGCGTAATATTGCAATCCCAACATATCACCTCGACGCCCTCTGCCACCACTTTGACGAGGGTTTCTGCGTAGAGCGGGTCGATATCGGAGGCGAACCCGAGGCGGTTACAGTCGGTTCTCTGGACCAGATAGAACATCACGGCGCGGTGGCCCTGGCTCACCATATTGGCCAGTTCACGCAGATGTTTAGTTCCGCGCGCCGTTACAGAATCGGGAAACTCGGCATATCCTTTTTCCCGCATCAGGTGGACATTCTTGACTTCCACATAGCAGGGCGGCTTGCCCTCGCTTTCCAGCAGCAGGTCGATCCGGCTGTTTTCGCCATATTTGACCTCTCTGCGGATGGTCTCATAAGTATCGAGGCCGGCAATCTCGCCTGCGCGCAGGGCTGCCTCGACGATCCGGTTGGGGTGCGCGGTGTTGATCCCGACGAGGCCGCCGTCCACCTCCAGAATCTCAAGGGAATGACTGAGTTTACGTTTTGGATTGTCACTCTTTGACAGGTAAGCGGTAAGCCCGGGCTCCTTCAGGCCGGTCATGGCCCCGGGATTGGCGCAGTGGGCCGTGATCATCTCGCCATTTTCAAGCTCGATATCGGCCAGAAAGCGCTTGTAGCGCTTGAGCAATGTGCCTTTGATGAGAGGGCGGTCGGGCAGGCCGGGCCAGTCCATTTGAGACTCCTGTTTCCTTTGAGCGGTCATCAGGTGTTAAATGGCAGCGCAGATCCAAAAGCAACAAGAACAACAGGGCGCAATCCGGGAGACAGACGTGTCAGACGAAAAAAAAGAGGTTACCGCAGCGATCCTCATCATCGGCGATGAAATTCTCTCCGGGCGCACGAAGGACACCAACACCTCGACTATTGCGCTTTTTCTCGGCGAGCGCGGCATCGAGGTGCGCGAGACCCGTACGGTTCCCGACGTCGAAAAGGTGATTGTCGAGGCGGTGAACGATTTTCGCGGTCGCTTCGACTATGTCTTCACCACGGGAGGCATCGGCCCGACCCACGATGACATTACCGCTGACAGCATGGCGAAGGCCTTTGGCGTTGGTATCGACTACCACCCGGACGTCCTCGCGCTGTTCAACAAACATTACGCCGAAGGCCAGCTCAACGAGGCCCGGATGCGCATGGCCCGGATCCCCGACGGGGCCAGCCTGATCGACAACCCGATCTCCAAGGCACCGGGGTTTAATCTGGAAAACGTGTTTGTTATGGCGGGGATACCGGTGATTGTTGAAGCAATGCTTGATAGCATCGGGCCGCAATTGACCGGCGGCGCCAGGATGCTGTCGGTCACCATTGCCGGCCATGTCACCGAAGGCCAGATCGCGGGTCCGCTTGCCGCGCTGGAAGAAAAATACGCCGGGGTCAAGGCCGGCTCCTATCCCTTTTACCGCGGCAATCGCTACGGCGTCTCCATGGTCCTGCGCTCGACCGAGCGGGCGGAGCTTGAAGCCGCTGCGGAGGAAGCCGCCGCGTTCGTCAATGGCTTCGACGTCGAGCCGGACGTGATCTGGCAGGAATGATTACCATGTTTTATCCATATGGTGTCTGACCCCATTTGCTTTAAACATGGTACCTTCAATTCCTCTGGCACCTGCGTGGCAAATCAGGCAAAAGGGGCGGCACTCGTGCGTCTTTTGGTGCCTCAAGCGGACATGGCGGAATTGGTATACGCAACAGACTTAAAATCTGTCCCTCGTAAGAGGATGGGGGTTCAAGTCCCCCTGTCCGCACCACCCTGCGCCCTTGCGGGCTTCGGGTGGCTGGCCACCCGAAACCGTTAGAGGGCAGGAGTGTCGCCCGAAGCTTTAGCGTAGGGTGGCTGTTGCCACGTAAACAAGCTTGAGAGTCCTATGCAAATCACCAGCACCTTTGACTCAGGCAACATCATTTGCCGCGATGCGTCCGACCCTTCCAACGTCGAGCTTGAGATCAGGGTCGACAATGACGCGGAATTTTATCAGTGGTTCTACTTCCGCGTTACCGGGGCGGCGGGAGAAGAGTGCTCGTTTCGCATCGTCAATGCGGGCGGGGCTGCCTATACCGAGGGCTGGGCCGACTACTGCGCGGTTGCCTCCTATGATCGGCAGAACTGGTTTCGGGTCGATACCGAATTTGACGGCGAGGTGCTGAGCATCCATCACATGCCCGAGGTGGGCTCGGTCTATTACGCCTATTTTGCGCCCTATACGGTGGAGCGCCACGCCGACCTCATCGCGCACATGCAGCTGTCGCCGATTGTTCAACACGAGATGCTCGGCAAGACCCTCGACGGCCAGGATCTGGATCTCCTGAAAATCGGGTTCGATGATGAAGACAAGAAGATTTGCTGGATCATTGCGCGGCAACACCCGGGCGAGACCATGGCCGAATGGTGGATGGAGGGCTTCCTGCACCGGCTGAGCGACCCCGATGATCCTGTGGCGCGCGAGCTGCTTGAGCGGGCGGTGTTCTATGTGGTGCCCAATATGAACCCGGATGGCTCAAAACGCGGGCACTTGCGTACCAATGCTGTTGGTTCCAATCTCAACCGGGAATGGATGGATGCCTCGCTCGAAAAGAGCCCGGAGGTGTTTTATGTGCGCGAAATGATGGCGCAGACCGGGGTTGATTTCTGTCTCGATGTCCACGGCGACGAGGCACTGCCCTATAATTTCATCGCCGGGGCCGAGGGTGTGCCGGGGTGGACGGATCGTCTCGACGCGCTGCAGGACAGGTTTTGCACCGAGCTCGTCGGTCTCAATCCGGATTTCCAGACCGGCGAGGGCTATGACGTGGATGCGCCGGGTGAGGGCAATCTCACAATGTGCACCAACTATGTCGCCCAGACCCATGACTGCCTCGCCATGACCCTTGAAATGCCGTTCAAGGACACGGTGGAGACGCCGAACGACATCACCGGCTGGTCGCCGGAGCGGGCCCGCAAGCTCGGCGAGGCCTGCCTCGGCGCACTTTTCCGGGTGGTTGACGATCTGCGGGAATAGTGTGGCGGTCCCCGCCATGATCATGCGGAAATGGAGGCTGGTTCCGCATCCCGATACAAGGTTAGTATAAGAAAAGCAAAAACAGCCGAATCGCTTGAGGGAGAACCATTGTGCCGAATCTTTCCAGAATAGTTGTA
>JAUWTJ010000062.1 GCA_030614785.1 Alphaproteobacteria bacterium
CAGTCTTCCGGTGACCTCAAGCGGGTTGATGGGGCTGGCGCAATGGGGTGTTGAGCCCCTTGACCAGCCTGCAAAAGCGCAGGCCATTGTCATCCTGTCCGCCGGGCTCGATGAAATTACGCCCGAGGCAGGTGGCGCGCCGAGCGTGGACGCCATGACCCTTGCGCGCCTGCGTTATGGCGCGCGGCTGCACCGCGAGACCCATCTGCCGATCCTTGTGACCGGGGGCCCGTGGGGCAAGCGGCGTACCGTGCTCGGCGATGCGATGGCGGACAGTCTGCAGGCGGACTTTTTGGTCAAGACCCGTTGGATCGAGCGGCTGTCGGAAACCACGCGCGGCAATGCCGAGGGCAGCGCGGAAATTCTTCAGGGGGCGGACATTGATACGGTTGTGCTGGTCACTCACGCGTGGCATATGCCGCGCGCGAGGCGCGCCTTTGAGCGGGCCGGGTTGACGGTCATCCCGGCTCCGATGGGGTTTGAGCGCTCGACCGGTCTGCGACCAGGCGACCTGCTACCGAGCGCCAAGGCCCTGCACATGAGTTACTATGCGTGCCATGAACTGCTCGGGCGCGTGTGGTATGCGATCAGCGGATAGGATCAACGTCCGCCCACCCGCGCCTCGATCGCGTCCCAGATCAAGGCGGCAATGTCGGCGCCGCCGAAGCGCTTGATTTCCTGGATGCCGGTCGGCGAGGTGACGTTGATCTCGGTGAGATAGTTGCCAATGACGTCGATGCCAACAAACACAAGCCCGCGGCGCTTCAGTTCAGGGCCAATGATCTCGCAGATCTCCCGGTCGCGGGCCGTCAATTCCGAGGCAACCGCCTTGCCGCCAACATGCAGGTTGGAGCGCGCCTCGCCCTCGGCGGGGATCCGGTTGATGGCGCCGGCGGCAACGCCGTCGACCAGGATGATGCGCTTGTCGCCCTTTCGTACATCAGGCAAATAGGTCTGTACGATGACCGGTTCGCGGGAGATTTCCCGGAAGATCTCAAGCAGCGAATTCATGTTTTCATCGCCGGGGCGCAACCGAAAAACTCCGGCGCCGCCATTGCCGTAGAGTGGCTTGATGATGATGTCCTTGTGCTCTTCGCGAAACGCCTTGATTTCGTCCGTATCCATACTAATAAGCGTTGGTGGCAGCAGGTCGCCGTGTTCAGCGGCAAATTCATTGGCAAAAAGTTTTTCCGGCGCGTTGCGCACATGGGCCGGGTCATTGACCACAAGGGTCCCGGGGTGCACATGATCCAGGATATGGGTTGTGGTGATATAGGACATGTCGAACGGCGGATCCTGGCGCAGCAACACGACATCCAGCGCCGACAGGTCCGTGGCCTCGGGGGCTCCCCTGGTGACGTGATTGCCGGCTTCGCGGCGCACGGTCACAGGGCAAATTTTTGCAATGGCCTTGCCATCTTTCAGGCTGAGGTGTCTGGGCTCATAGACCGCGATGGCATGGCCGCGCGTCTGCGCCTCCAGAGCGAGGGCAAAGGTTGAGTCCCCGTCGATATCAACCGCTTCAATCGGATCCATTTGAATGGCAACCGTCAAACCCATCAGGCGTTTTCCTCTTTAGTCACTACGTGTTTGTTTTACACAGTCTCTTGGCTGTTGTGTCAGCTGTTCTACGCGGCCTGGCCGGAAATTACCAGATTGAGGTGATCACACTCTTGAGGGTTCGACCAGGCGGGCTGAGAAGTGCCAAATGATCACGGTCTGGTCACCCGCCAGCCGTCACCCTGCGGAGCGTGATGTTAAGCCGCCCGCCGCCCGGAAAGCCGTTTTCAGCGAGGAGCGTGCTGGTTCCAGGATAGATCCGGTCTATGCCATGAAACGCGCGGCGCGCGTCCTGTGCGAGGGATACAACATCGCCGGACGCCAGCCGCACCGAACGGGTTGGATCCTTGCGGGCGGTGCCGCCGATGCGAAACAACGCCGTGTCCCCCAGAGATAAAGACAGGATCGGTACCGAAAAATCCTCTTCATCGGCATCGACATGGAGGCTCATGCGGGCTTTGGGGTCCTCGTAGTAGTTGATGAGACAACACTGCGGCGGCGGGGCGCCGGGGTGCAAGGCGCGCCAGATTGCAAGGATGTCGCGCGGGATTTGCGGCCATGGACGCCCGGTCTGCGGATGACAGGACTGATAGCGATAGCCCGCCGCCTTGTCTGAAAACCAGCCATGACTGCCGGCATTGGTCATGCGGACCGAAAAGGGCTTGCCGGTGCGCGGCATATGAGGCGTGACAAGGGGCGCGGAGGCGACGATTTCTGCAACACCTCGCACCAGGTCCGAGGCTGCCTTCCTGTCCAGGAACCCCGGTAAGAGTTTAAATCCGTTAACCATTTCAGAAGACATGACGCTTAACCTTCGTTAACCGGATGACCCGGACACGAGTTTTGTGCAGAAGAATGCCCTGGCAGCACTCCTTTAGCTGATTTCAGCCCTTGCGAGAGCCGCCCGAGGCCCCTATATACCGCGTAGCCCGTGCCTCATGCCAAGAGTAATAGAGACACGCAGTAAATCTCATATGGGAAATTTTGAAGGTGCATGATGTGGCCTTTGATAAGTTTCGCCGCGACAGGAGAATAAGAGAATGGGAAAAGTTATTGGTATTGACTTGGGGACGACAAATTCGTGCGTCGCCATTATGGACGGGGCAGACCCGAAAGTTATCGAAAACGCCGAAGGCGCGCGCACAACGCCCTCGATTGTTGGCTTTGGAGAAGATGGTGACCGGTTGACCGGTCAGCCGGCCAAACGCCAGGGGGTGACCAACCCCGAGCATACCTATTTCGCCATCAAGCGCCTGATTGGCCGGAAATTCGACGATCCGATCACCAAGAAGGACATCAAGATGGTGCCCTATTCGATCGTCAAGGCCGACAATGGTGACGCCTGGGTCGATGGCCGCGGCGACGAAAAATATTCACCATCACAGATCTCCGCCTTCCTGCTGCAGAAGATGAAGCAAACCGCTGAAGATTATCTCGGCGAAACAGTGACCCAGGCTGTCATTACAGTTCCGGCCTATTTCAACGATGCACAGCGCCAGGCAACAAAAGATGCCGGCAAGATCGCTGGCCTTGAAGTCCTGCGGATTATCAATGAGCCAACAGCCGCCGCGCTGGCCTATGGCCTCGACAAGACCGACGGCAAGACCATCGCGGTTTATGACCTTGGCGGCGGCACGTTCGACGTCTCGATCCTCGAGATCGGCGACGGGGTGTTTGAAGTTAAATCCACCAACGGCGATACGTTCCTTGGCGGTGAAGACTTTGACATGCGTCTGGTTGATTACCTGGCTGACGAATTCAAAAAAGAAAACGGCATTGATCTGCGCGGCGACCGCATGGCCCTGCAGCGCCTCAAGGAAGCGGCTGAAAAAGCCAAGATCGAGGTTTCCTCGGTCGCCCAAACCGAGATCAATCTGCCGTTTATCACGGCTGATGCCTCAGGCCCCAAGCATTTGACCATCAAGCTGACCCGGGCAAAGTTTGAGTCCCTGGTTGCCGATTTTATCAAACGCACCATTGAGCCGTGTAAGGCCGCACTGAAAGATGCAGGCCTGACAGCCGGTGAAATTGACGAAGTGATCCTCGTGGGCGGCATGACCCGCATGCCCAAGGTTCAGGAAGCGGTCCAGACGTTCTTTGGCCGCGAGCCGCACAAGGGCGTCAACCCGGATGAAGTTGTTGCCATGGGCGCGGCCATTCAGGCCGGCGTTCTGCAAGGCGATGTCAAAGACGTCCTGCTGCTCGACGTCACGCCTCTGTCGCTCGGCATCGAAACGCTCGGCGGTGTGTTTACCCGCCTGATCGACCGCAACACGACGATCCCGACCAAGAAGGGTCAGACTTTCTCTACAGCGGAAGACAATCAGACCGCTGTGACGATCCGGGTCTTCCATGGCGAACGCGAAATGGCTGCCGACAACAAGCTGCTCGGGCAGTTTGATCTGGTCGGTATCCCGGCCGCACCGCGCGGCGTGCCCCAGATCGAGGTGGCCTTTGATATTGATGCCAACGGCATCGTCAATGTGTCAGCCAAGGACAATGCCACCGGCAAGGAACAGCAGATCCGCATTCAGGCCTCGGGCGGTCTTGATGACGCCGATATCGAGCGCATGGTCAGGGAAGCCGAGGAGCATTCGGCCGAGGACAAGATCCGCAAGGACCTGGTCGAGGCCCGCAACAAGGCGGAATCCCTCGTTCACATGACCGAGCAGAACATTTCCGAGCATGGCGACAAGGTCTCCGATGAGATCAAATCGGAAATCGAGACCAATATCGCCAGCCTCAAGGAAGCTCTCGAAGGCGACAACAAGGAAGCCATTGAAACGGCCACCCAGGCGCTGGTTCAGTCCTCCATGAAACTGGGCGAGGCGATGTATGCCGATAGCGCGGCCGCTGGTGAAGCAGAAGATGCCTTCGGTGACGCCGATGCCGCGCCTGGCGGTGATGATGATGTCGTTGATGCTGACTTTGAAGAAGTCGACGACGACGACAAGAAGGACAGCTAGGGATATCGGGCGGGGCCGGTGATTGACACCAGCCCCGCCCGCATTTCCCTGAAGCCCCGCATCACAACGGTGGCTGCGTAAAGCGGCCTGAAAGACGACCCGGACGTATCATGGCCAAAGAAGACTTTTACAAACAGCTCGGCGTGGGCAAGGACGCAGATGGCGCCGTCATCAAGTCGGCCTATCGCAAACTTGCGATGCAGTTTCACCCCGACCGCAATCCGGATAATCCGGAAGCGGAGCAAAAATTCAAGGAAGTCTCCGAGGCCTATGACGTCCTGAAGGACGAACAGAAGCGCGCCGCCTACGACCGGTTTGGCCATGCCGCGTTTGATGGCAACGGCGGCATGGGCGGCGGTGCCCGTGGCGGCGGTTTCCAGGGCGATCCGGGCTCCGGGTTTGCTGATATTTTTGATGATCTTTTCGGCGACTTTACCGGCCGTGGGCGTGGCCAGGGCCGTGGTCAGCAAGGCCGCGGCGCCGATCTTCGCTATAATATGGAGATCAGCCTTGAAGAGGCCTTTGCCGGCAAGAAAGCCTCGATCCGGGTTCCAGGCTCCATCGCCTGCGAGGAATGCAAGGGCTCGGGCGCCGAAGCAGGCTCTGATCCGCAGGTCTGTCCGACCTGCTCCGGCGCCGGCAAGGTCCGCGCGCAACAAGGCTTTTTCACCATCGAGCGCACCTGTCCCAATTGCCATGGCCAGGGCCGGGTGATCAATAACCCGTGCAAGCCGTGTTCCGGCTCGGGCCGGATCCAGAAGGACCGCTCGCTCAATGTCAATATTCCCGAAGGGGTCGAGGAAGGCACGCGCATCCGGCTGACCGGCGAAGGCGAGGCGGGCTTGCGCGGCGGGCCGCAGGGCGATCTTTATATTTTTCTCTCGATCAAGCCGCACGAAATTTTTGAGCGCGACGGCGCGGATCTGCACTGCGTTGTGCCGGTTCCCTTTACCACCGCCGCGCTTGGCGGCCAAGTCGAGGTGCCGACGGTTTCGGGCGGGCGCGCCAAGGTCACCATCCCGGCAGGCACCCAGTCAGCCCGCCAGTTCCGCTTGCGCGGCAAGGGCATGCCGGTGCTGCGCTCACGCAATATCGGTGATCTCTACATCCACACAGCGGTCGAGACCCCGGTCAGTCTCAACAAGAAACAACGCGAACTTCTGCGCGCGTTCGAGGCAGAGCTGACCGACAAGAACAATCCGGAAAGCACCAGTTTCTTCTCCCGGGTCAAAGGCTTCTGGGAGAGCATGAAGGATTAGATCCTTCCGGCGATGCTTGACGCGGCGCGCGTTTCCATGTTCGGTCTCCTTGACGAAAACTCAAAAGCAGGCGGCGACATGAAACTTGCTGTTATGGGCGCTTCAGGCCGGATGGGTCTGGCGCTGATCAGGGAAATCCTTGAAACTGAAGACCTTGAGCTTGCCGGGGGGATAGAACCTGCCGGACATGCCGCGGTCGGCACGGACCTTGGCAGGCTGGTCGGGCGTGACCCGATTGGCGTCAGCGTCACCGATGACCCGCTCGAGCTTGTCACTTGGGTTGAGGGCATTCTGGATTTCACGGTGCCCGAGGCCAGCCTTGCCCTGTCGGCGCTCAGCGCCCAGGCGCGCATTGTTCATGTCATCGGCACAACTGGGTTTTCATCGGCAGAGGAAGAGACGCTGCGCATTGCGGCGCGCCACGCCACCCTCATCAAATCCGGCAATATGAGCCTCGGAGTTAATCTGCTCGCGGCACTGACCGAGCGCGCGGCGCAAAGCCTTGGCGACGGCTGGGACATCGAGATCGTCGAGATGCATCATCGCCACAAGGTTGATGCGCCGTCGGGCACAGCGCTCTTGCTCGGCGAAGCAGCCGCGCAAGGCCGCGGCGCCCGCCTTGACGACAAGAGGGTTGCGGGGCGCGACGGTATGACGGGCGCGCGCCAATCAGGCGACATCGGCTTTGCCTCGCTCAGGGGCGGCTCGGTGATTGGCGAACACACTGTAATTTTGGCCGGGGCGGGCGAGCGCATCGAGCTGACCCACAAGGCCGAGGACCGCTCGATCTTCGCCAAAGGCGCACTGGCCGCCGCCAATTGGGGCTATAACGGCGGCAAGGGCAGGGGCCCGGGGTTGTTTTCCATGAAAGACGTACTCGGGCTTTAGCAGTCGTTACTGTCCAACCGGCAACTGATCCGAATTGTCCCAATATGATACACGATCCGATGGCGTTGCCAGCTCGCAATGGCCCCTTTGGGCGGCCAGGCGGGCATGGCCGGTAGAAAGACAATGTCCGGCTACCCGCATAAATTGGTGCGTCGCCTCCACACATTGTTTAGAGACTAATAATATTATACCAATAATAAGGAAACAGTGCGGATCGGTATTTCGCCTGCTGCACAATTACACGGGTGAGCTGAACGCCCGCTCGAGGAAACGTGACAGGCAAACAAATCTTGTCCGATAGCACAACAATTGATCAGGTCCACGACCTTACGATCTATCCCGACTATTTTCGAGGGTTTGCCAAAGGCTATATGGCGGCGTGGACCGCTGATGGCTGTCCGATCTATCAGGATCTTATGCTCGCGGCGGACATTATTCCCCTGCTCACCACAATGACCGTGCTTGATCTTCGAGAACCGGAAATGGCGCGTTACCGGTTTTGTGGTTCCCAGGTTGTTGCTCAAACCGGCGTGGATTTGACAGGTCAAAACCTGCTTGACCTGGTCCCGGCGGACGGCAGAGACGATCTTTATACGGATATGAAGGCCATGCTCGCCTGTCCCTGCGGAAATTTCTCACAACATCTTGATATCTACGACAGCGGAAAGAGCGTGAAATCGGATTCGCTGTCCCTGCCGCTAAAATCGAAGCCTGGTGCGCAGGCCGGTCTTCTGATCACCTTGCACGCGTCGGAATGGACCTCTCTGGCCGACGCTCAAAGAGCTGCTCTGCTCGGGGATGGAGATCTTCGCATTGGCGCCGAATGGATCCAGTCCCTGTTCGTTGACACAGGGAATGGAACGCCCGGACCGACAGCCTTTCAGCGCGATCAGCCTGCCATCAATTTGTGACAGGACCGACCAGATCTTCAGACGTCTTGCGCAGACATCCCCGGCCAGCGCTTCAGGTTTTTCAGCACGGCGGCGTCGAGCTGGCGCCTGTGGAACCACAGCACACCCCAGACCACAGCGCTCCAGCCTGCGGTGAGAACAAAAACCGCAATGAAGCCCCACATCCACGGGCCGGGATAAAACACGATGTGGACGAAGCTCAGGATCGCCATGACCAGAAGGGTTTCCAGGGTGGCCAGAACCAGGAAACCGAGCAGATAGAGCCAGAAGCGCCTGCGGCGGAGCCATTCAAAATAGGCGATAAAAGCCTCTTCATCGAGGGCGACAACCGCGTGATCGGGGTTTTCGTCTTGCAAGCGTTCGCGCTCGGCTTTGGCGACCGAGCGCGCCGTGTCCTCGGCAAAGGAATAGGCGCGCAGAATGACCATGGCGAGCACGATGGTGACAGCGAGTAAAAAAGAAACAACCATGGATAAAAGCCGCGCGGCCCCCTTGACGCTTTGAGATCGGCGCGACTATGGCAGGTTTGACTTTGGGCGTCATCAATAACCAAAGCGGTGTCATCCGGGGTGACGAAATTCAACTTGATATCAATCCACTGAAGCGAGGCTTAATCCGCTGAGGCGAGGCTTAATCCGCTGAGGCGAGGCTTAATCCGCTGAGGCGAGTCCGGCATTGGCACTTTCCCACGCGATCATGGCGCGTTTGCGCGTCGTGCCCCAGTGATAACCGCCCAGGGCGCCCGAGGTGCGCAGCACCCGGTGGCACGGGATGAGCCATGAGATCGGATTGCGGCCAACGGCTGTGCCGACGGCGCGCACGGCTTTGGGGTTGCCGACATGGATCGCAAGATCAGAGTAGGTCACCGCCTGGCCCTCGGGAATATGGAGCAGTGCCTGCCAGACCTGGAGCTGAAACGGCGTGCCGGAAAGATCGACGGTGATCTCGCCGGGATCGGGGCCGTAGAGCCGGCTCGCCAGACCCTGGCTTGCCGAGGTGTCCTCAATAAAAGTTGCCAGTGGCCAGCGGCTCTGCATATCGGCCAGCGCCTCCGCCCGCGAGGCTTTGGTGCCGTCTGCAAAGGCGAGGCCGGCAAAGCCGCGCGGCGACATCACATAGAGCCCCTCGCCAAATGGTGTGGCGTGCAGACCCCAGCGCATTTCCAGCCCGGCGCCCATCGCCTTGACCTCGCCGGGGGTCATGGCCTCGACCTTGACGAAGAGATCATGCAGACGGCCCGGGCCCGACAGGCCAACCTCATAGGCGGTATCCAGCACGCTGGCGTGGCCTTCCAGCAGCGCGCGCGCGTGGCCATGGGTGACAAGCTGCAGGAAGCTTTTGGGCGAGACCCCAGCCCAGCGCTTGAACAGGCGCTGGAGATGGAACGGGCTGAGATCCAGCTCGCGGGCCAGATCATCGAGGCCGGGCTGCTCGCGGAACTGCGTGTCGAGAAACTCGATGGCGCGGCCAATGCGCTCAAAATCTGCCGGGCTGGTTCTTTGTGTCAACTCTGTCACGTCTATCACTTCTGGTGCTGCGGCGGCGGTGCGCATGCTGAAATCCCTGAAAACATCGCTTTGTAACCCCAGAGTACCCGGCACCGCAGATGCGGACCACCCGTTTCTTGCGGCGCGGCCCATTCGGGCCTAGACTTCTTTTGCAGGGAGCTTTGCCGGGGAAACAGCAGAGGGGAGACGCGCCATTGATTACCAGAGGGACCACCAGAGGGACCAAAAGCACCATGAGCGTCATTGTCCTGGTGGGATTGGCCGGGGCAACGGGATGGGGCGCAGCGCACTGGCTTGCCCTTGAGCCGGCAGCGGCGCTTGCGCAACGGCCAACACCTGAAAAGACAGACTTCGACACGCTGCACGAAGGCTTGCAGGTCTCGGGTTATGTGCGCGATGAAGTTCTTGCGCAGGGCGGCTCAGCGATACCTGTTCTGGTTCCCCGGGAGATGACCCGCGACGCGGCGACGGCGCGCACCCATCGCTTCAGACTGAAGGTGACGCCGGACGGTTACACCGCGCTGCTGGGCGACGAAGCCCTCGACTATGTGATCAATGGAACGAGCCGCGGCTATAGCCGCAGTGACAGCGAGGCCGGTGAAGAACCCGGTGAAGATCCTCGAACCAATCAGGGGCATGAGGGGGGCGACTATATGATGCCCTATGAGGATTTTGACGACGGGCGCGGCGGGTCTCTTTCCTTCGGATTTCACGGCGGCGACTACCAGGTCGAACTCTACTGCCTCGCCGAGGCGCCGGATCCGGAGGCAAACTGCCTTGTGGCGGAGGAGGTCGAGGCCTTCGTCCTTGGCCTTATGGGCCAATAGCGGGGCATTCCTTGCCTTGAGCCCCGGTTTGTCATAACCTTTGGGCTCTAGGGGTAACTCATCAGGGGAGATGGTGATGAGAGATTTCTTTCGGGTCGCAACTGTTATTCTGCTCGTCGCTGCCGGGGTCTACATTTACGAGTTGACCGGTGGCGAGATCGCGCCTGCGAAAAAGACCGTGCAGGTGGCCTCGCCCGTCAAGGCAGTGCTGGTCTCCAAATCGCCTCCGGCCCGCATCAAGTCTCAACGCACGATCGACCGCACCCGGACCATGCCGCGCCGACCGGCCAGCCTTGAGCGCATGATCGAGGCCAAAGGCGGCAGCGACTTTCCGGTCATCATGCCCGCGCGCCTGGTGCGCGATGAAGCAACAGCCAAACGCCATAATCTGCGCCTGCGGGTGAGCGATGACGGCTACACATCCGCCCTGACCCTGCCTGATTATGACGTCGTGATCTATGGCACGTCCAAGGCGTTCCGCAAGCCGAACGTCGTGCTCGCCGAACAAAAGGCGCTGAAGGCCAAGGCCAGCTCCACGGCCGCGATCGGGAAAAATTCTGCAACATACTTTGCGCCGCCGATACGCCGCGATTATGTGATGGGCTTTGAGGAAGCAGACGACGGGCGCGGCGGCAGTCTCTCCTTTGGCCGCTACGGCGTTGACTATCATATCGAATTTTATTGCCATGACGAGACGGAGAGCTGCATCAATGCGGGCTCGGCCGGGGCCTTCCTTGCCGACATGTTTGCCGAGAAGGAAACAGAGAAGAAGGACGAGCCGCGGTTCCGGATTAATATCGGGATCGGCAGCTCGACACGCAAAGCGGAACCGGACACAGAGCCAGAGCCAGAGCCAGAGGAGACAAGACCATGACCCGTCTGCTTGCACTCCTTCGTATTGGCGCCGTGGCGCTGTTTGTCGTGGCTTTGTCGGCTTGTGATAGCGGCTCTGGTGGCGGCTCCACAGACTCTGGTGGCGGCGGTAGTTCTGGCGGTGACACTGGCGGCGGCTCGGGCGGCGGCTCGGGCGGCGGCACTGAAGACCGCAATTCCCTGGGGTTTTCCTGGCATGCGCCGGGTGATCTTTTGCCCGCGACGGGCGAAGGCGTAGAGGACTGGGAAGAATATGTTGTGCCGATGACCTTCCCGGTAGACAGCCACGAAACCTACCTTAATTCCCAGGTTCATAGTCCCGGCGGCGGCGGCTATGGCGGCGGCAGCCAGTGCGACGCTGCAAACTATGCCTATCCCTGGCGCGACACGTTCTGCGAGCTGCGCAGCGGCACCAACCGGGCGACGCGCAATTGTCCGTCAACAGAAGTTCATCAGGGCGTCGACATTCGTGCCGGAACGCCGGCGATTTGCTCCGCCCAGTCGAGCACGTCCAATACCACCCACAACACCATTGAAGTCGTTGCCACCGAAGACGGCTATATTTCCTATATTGGCAGCTATACGGTGAACCTGAACGCGGGCGGGCGGATCTACCGCTACATGCATCTCAATATGGCCATGCTCGATGTGGCGCTTTTCGATGATGTTGTGGCAGGCGATCGGATAGGCTTTCTGTCCAATCACTTCGGCGGCACGTCGACGACGCTGCACCTTCATTTTGAAATCAAGGAAAATCTGGACGACGCAGGCTTCACCTATGTGTCGCCCTATATGTCGCTGGTGCGCGCCTATGAGCAGAAACACTCTGTCATTGGTGATCTGGTTGAGTAGCGTTTGAGTTGAGGGGCGCTGCGGGGGCGCAGCAGTCAGGAGTGGGGAGTTCAAGTCCGGTGCAGCGGTTTTTTAAAGTCGCCCTTTTGGTGATCTGTGTTGCCGCAGGCAGCGGCCTGGTGCTTACCCTCAGCGACCCGCGCACCTTTCTGGCCTGGCCGCAGGCACAGAATTTTGCCCCCGTAACCGCAGAAAACCGGGCCCCTGAGCCCGATCCCCTGACTTCATCCCTGCGCCCTCTTGATGCTGAAACAGGCCGCCCGGACCCGGGCGCGGCGGCCGAGGCCCTCATCGCGGCACAAGGCGGCAGCGCCTTTCCTATGCTGTTACCGCACGGCTTTGGTGCCAGCGCCGAGACAATGGCCGCCTCCCGGCTGCGGCTGCGCCTGCTTGGCGACGGTTATTATACCGTCTTCCAGTCGGTGACCATGGAGATCATAATCATTGGCACACGGACCACATGGCACGCCGGAACGGCCCTGCCCGCGGACATCCAGGCCGACATCGCGGCAGATTACGTGATGCCGTTCGAGGATCCCGGACCGATTCCGGCGGGCGGCGCGATTACCTTTGGTCATTTTGGTGCGGACTATTCGGTGACCTTTGACTGTGTCGATACGGGCGCTGACCGGACGCAAAATTGCATCACCAAAGAAGCGGCTGAAAAGTTCGTTGCCAATCTGACCGCCGGCACGCCGACCGATCTTCAAATTCCCCCCGCACTGTCGAGTTGAGGAGGGTCCCATGACACGCATGCGCGCCCTTTCTACCTTTCTTCTGTGTGCTGTCTTTATTGGCACCGGCTTTCTTGCCGGGATGAAAGTCGAGGAAATCCGCAGCAGCCCCGGCGGCGGGTTTTGGGAGACGGCGCGGGAGCTGATGCCAGGAGATCTCTTCAGGTTCGGCGTCTCGGGCTTCAAGGGCCTGGTCGGCGTTGAAGACGCCCCGCAAAGTTTCTCCTTCTATGCGCCTGGCGATCTTGTCGGTCGGTCAGGGACGGGTGCGGCGCGCAAGGGGGCCCGGGACTGGACATTGTTTGCGCCGGAGATGGCCTTTCCCGTCGCACCGGCCCAGCCGGCCTTTCTCAACAGCCAGATCCACTCGCCCGGCGGCGGGGCGTGGCGCGGCTCAGGGCCCAATAATCAGTGCGTTCGGGCGAATTACTCCTATCCCTGGCGGGACAATTTTTGTGAGCGGCGCGGCGGCAAGGATCGCGAAAGCCTCAATTGCCCGTCGCGTGCCATCCATCAGGGGGTCGATATCCGGGGCGGCACCGGGGGCTCGCGCGCCTCGACCTGCGCCCGCATGGCCTGGGGAGACGGCACGCCGCAAACTCTGGTGCCGGTGGTGGCGGCAGAAGACGGCTGGATCGAATATTCGCTGCTGCCGCACAAATATGTCGTGACGCTGATTACCGATCAGGGCCGTGCTTTCAACTATATGCATCTTGACCGCGCCAGTCTCATCCCTGCACCGGGGACCCGCGTCTCGAAAGGCGAGACCATCGGCTATCTGTCGGATTATTTTGGCCGCTCAAAAACCACCCAGCACCTGCACTTTGAAATTCTGCAAAATATCGACGGCAAAGGCTGGTCGCACGTCTCGCCCTATATGTCGCTGGTCGGAGCCTATGAGCGTGATCACGGGGTCACTGGTGTGTTGGTCGAAGACGAGGAGTGACAGGTCAGGGTGAAGTAGCTAGTCTGCGCCGCCATGGCAGAAAAAAAGAAAAAGTCCCTTCCCCGCCCGATGAAGCGGACCGATATCGAGGAATGTTTCGAGCGCTGGGAGAAAGCGGATCCTCATCCGAAGGGCGAGCTTGATTACGTCAATCCCTATACGCTGCTTGTGGCCGTTGTGCTGTCGGCGCAGGCCACCGATGTCGGGGTCAACAAGGCGACCGGGCCGCTGTTCAAACTGGCCGATACGCCGGAGAAGATGGTCGCGCTCGGGCTGGACGCGATTACCGGTTATATCAAGACCATCGGGCTTTACCGGGGCAAGGCGAAGAACGTTCTCAGGCTTTCGGAATTGCTGATTGCCGAGCACGGCTCGAAAGTGCCGGACACCCGCGAGACGCTTGAGACGCTGCCCGGTGTGGGTCGGAAAACAGCCAATGTGGTGCTCAATATTGCCTTTGGCCAGCCGACCATGGCGGTCGATACGCACATCTTTCGCATCGCCAATCGGACAAAAATCGCGCCGGGACGGGATGTTGTCGAGGTGGAAAAAGGGCTGATCAAGCGCATCCCCGAGCGCTTCATGATGCACGCGCACCACTGGCTCATCCTGCACGGGCGCTATGTCTGCAAGGCGCGCAAGCCAGAGTGCGATAGCTGTCTGATCAATGACCTGTGTCCCAAATACGGGCTGTGAGCTTATTCAGCTCGGCGTTGCTTACCCCGCCCGGCGGTTTTTATGAGCCAGCGCAAGACGGCGCATACATTGTTCGGGCGCGGCGGCCTCGCTCGCGCCGCGCCTGACAGACAGGTGACGAATGCGCGGCACGTCACCGCGAACCTCATAGACAAAGGCCAGGATCACGCAGGGCTCGGCGCGGGTGTTGGTACGAAACTGGTAAATGATGGCATCGCCTTCGCGGCGCGTCAGATCGGGCGCGCCGAAATGGAGCGCGAGCATGTCTTCGCTCTGGCCGATAAACTGAAAGGCTTCAGGGACGACAACATCGGCTTTGGTGAGAAGCACCTCTTGCGGTGCGCCGCCAGCCTCTGACACAGCCGCGCTGTGCTGCGCGCCGCGTGACATAGTGTCCGTGGTGATAGTGCAGGCGCTCAGGAAAAATGTGAGTGAGGCAAGGCTCAGAGCCCTTGAGCGAAATTTCAAACTATCTGCCGTTGGGAGCATCACTGAATCCGGTTTCCTTCTTGTAACAAAACCCTTGAACATGGGGCTATAGCCCCGCATACAGGGCTCAAACACATCCTCTTTGAGCCCTCTATAAAGGACAAATATTGCCATGAAGGAAACAGCCTTTGATGTTCTTGGCATCGGAAACGCCCTCGTTGATGTTCTGGCCCATGCCGATGATGCCTTTCTTACCGAAAACGACATCGAAAAAGGCGCCATGACCCTGATTGATGCCGAAGCGGCCAATGCGCTCTACGGCAAGATCGGGCCAGCGGTCGAGGTCTCCGGCGGGTCTGCGGCCAATACCATCGCCGGGGTTGCCACGCTCGGCGGCCGCGCGGCCTATATCGGCAAGGTCGCCGATGATGCGCTGGGCAATATTTTTGCCCATGATATCAAGGCGACGGGCGTCCACTTCGAGGCGACCCGGCAGGCAGGCGGCGACACCGGCCATTGCACCATTCTCGTGACCCCGGATGCCCAGCGCTCGATGAACACATTCCTCGGGGCCAGCACCACCCTTTGCGCAGATGATGTTGCCGAGGATCAGGTGAGCGCGGCCAAGGTGATTTACCTGGAAGGCTATCTGTTTGATCCGCCCAAAGCCCGGGAGGCCTTTTACAAGGCCGCCGGGATTGCCCATGAAGCGGGCCGTGAGGTTGCGCTGACCCTGTCAGATTCGTTTTGTGTCGAGCGCTACCGGGCGGAGTTTCAGCATCTGGTGGAGACCGAGATTGATATCCTGTTTGCCAATGAAGATGAACTTATGGCGCTCTATCAGACGACAACCTTTGATGATGCGCTGCAGATCGTGCGTGAAAAATGCTCCATTGCCGCCCTGACGCGCTCGGCGGCAGGATCCATTATCGTGTGCGGCGACGAGATCCATGTCATCGACGCGGACAAGGCGCAGGTGGTTGACACAACGGGTGCCGGCGATCTTTATGCCGCCGGGTTCCTCTATGGCTATACTGCGGGCAAGGACCTGAAAACGGCGGGACAAATCGCCAGTCTTTGCGCTGCTGAAGTGATCTCCCACGTCGGCGCACGGCCCGAAGCCGACCTCAAGGCGCTGGCCAAAGCGAAGGGCCTCATCTAGGACGCACTCAGGCGGGCGTGCTGCTGATCAGCCACATGGCGCCGGGCAGGCGCACGTGGTCGCCATCGGCATAGGGCTCAAGTGCGGCGCGGATCGAGGCGACCGAGGCTGCCGCGACCTCATCGGGCTGACCGCGCAGCCAGGAGTTGACCGCGCCGATCTGGGTTGACTGTTCCACGGCAGCATCCAGCCCGTTGCCGGCAGCGATGTCGAGAGCGACATCGAGCGGCTCAAACTTTGGCGCTGTCCAGCCGGCGGCAGTCAAAATGCCGGTGACATGGTCGGGGCCGGCAAAGCCGAACATGCCAGGTGAATTGGGCGCGCCTTTGGAGCGCGGCGGCAGATGCGGCGTGACCGCGCTCATCGGCACCTCAATCCAGGGGTTTTCGGCGAGCGGGCGCCAGCACACCAAAGCCATCCGCGCATCAGGGCTGGCGGCGGCGCGCATATGGGAGAAAGCCGCCACCGGGTCACCGAAAAACATCACGCCGAAGGCCGAGGTAAGAAGATCAAACTCGTCCAGCTCCACGCTGGCCGCGTCGGCCTCGCGCCAGTCCACATTGGCGATACCGGCGGCAGCGGCGCGCGCGGCGCCCTCGGCCAGCATCGGCCCGGAAATATCCAGTCCCGTCACGCGGCCCTCGGGGCCAACGGCGCGGGCAAGGTCAAGCGTGACCGCCCCGCAGCCACAGCCAACATCGAGCACGCGCTCACCCGGCTGCGCCCCGGCGAAGGCGAGCAGAGCCTCGTTCACCGGCGTCAGGGTCGTGTCGGTATGGTGCTGGCGCTTGACCCAGGTCTGACCACCCTGCCCGTTCCAAAAGGCAACCTGATCAGCATTGGTTTCTTCGGCGCTGGACATATAGATACTCCCCCTGGATCATAAAACATGCAGTCTACACCGGCGGGGCGCAGACGACAAGCGGTGGCCTTTACCGTGACGTCTTGCCCTGACGCTTCAGCGCGAGGCTTTTTCCTCAAGGCCTGACTGGCCTGTGCGGGAGGCAAGTTCTGCGGCGACCTCTTGTGGATCGAGCCCCGCTGCAGCCAGGGTTACCAGCAAGTGATAGATGAGGTCGGCAGTCTCAGCTCTGAGCGCCGCCTTGTCGCCCGACACGGCGGCGATAACAGTTTCAACGGCTTCCTCGCCGAGCTTTTTGGCGGCCTTTTCTATTCCCTCACTGAGGAGTTTTGCCGTCCAGGAGGTTTCGGGGCTGGCGCCCTTGCGGGCCTCGATGGTCTGCCAGAGGCGATCCAGTTCGGCGCCGAGGGAGGCGTTCCCTGTGGTATCACTCATTGCATTTTCTCCTCTTCAACACGCACGGGGATGCCCGCCGCTCTCATGTAAGCCTTTGTTTCTTCTATAGAAAACTCTCCAAAATGGAAAATCGAGGCGGCCAGTACAGCGGAAGCATGGCCATCGCGGACGCCCTCCACCATGTGCTCCAGCGTGCCAACACCGCCCGAGGCGATGACCGGGATCGGCACGGCATCGGCGATAGCGCGGGTCAGCGCCAGGTCAAAGCCTGTCTTCTGCCCGTCCTGATCCATGGAGGTCAGGAGGATTTCGCCCGCGCCGAGCTCGGCCATGCGCCGGGCAAAGTCGATGGCGTCAAGACCGGTTGGCTCGCGCCCGCCATGGGTGAAAATTTCCCAACGGGTTCTGTTTGCTCCGCTCCCTGATCTAATGGCAGATTGCTTGCCGTCCCGTTTGGCATCAACCGCGACGACGATGCACTGGGAGCCAAATTTCCTGGCAGCCTCGCGAATGAATTCCGGGTTCTTGACGGCCGCCGTATTGACCGCAACCTTGTCGGCTCCGGCGAGCAGAAGATTGCGCACATCTTCAATTGTTCTGACGCCGCCGCCAACGGTGAGCGGCATGAAGCAACACTCGGCAGTGCGCGCCACGACATCCAGAAGCGTGCCGCGGTTTTCGTGCGAGGCGGTGATATCGAGAAAGCACAGCTCGTCCGCACCCGCCGCATCGTATAGTCTGGCCAGTTCGACCGGGTCGCCGGCATCGCGCAGGTTGACGAAGCTGGCGCCCTTGACGACGCGGCCATCTTTCACATCAAGGCAGGGAATGATGCGGGCTTTAAGCACCTGCGACACCTCCGGGTTTGGCCTTGATGAGGGCCAGCGCCGCGGCCGGATCGATGCGCCCGTCATAGAGCGCGCGGCCCGAAATCGCGCCATTGATACCCTTACGTTTACTGGCCAAATCGGCAGAAATCAGGGCTTTTATGTCCTCAATTGAGGCGAGGCCCCCGGAGGCGATGACCGGGATATCGACGGCCTCGGCCAGTGCCACAGTGGCTTCAATGTTGAGCCCGGTGAGGATGCCGTCGCGGGCAATGTCAGTGTAGATGATGGCGGCGATGCCCTTATCCTCGAAGCGGCGGGCAACATCGAGCACTGACAATTGGGAAGCCTCGGCCCAGCCCTCGACGGCGACCTTGCCGTCTTTGGCATCGAGGCCGAGGGCAACCTTTCCCGGAAAGGCGCGCGCGGCTTCATCAACAAAATCCGGATCGTTGACGGCGGCGGTTCCCAGGATAATCCGTGCAACGCCTTTTTCGATCCAGTGCGATGCGACCGCCATAGTGCGAATGCCGCCGCCCAGTTGCACCGGCAGAGAACACGACTTCAGGATCGCCTCAACCGGCGCTGCATTGACCGGTTCACCTTCGAAGGCGCCGTTGAGATCGACAAGATGCAGCCAGGAAAAACCCTGGCGCTCAAACTCCTGAGCCTGGGCGGCGGGGTCGTCGTTAAAGACCGTCGCCTGGTCCATGTCGCCCTTGATGAGACGCACGCAGGCGCCGTCCTTCAGGTCGATAGCGGGGTAAAGGATCATACTGAATTGTCCATTATCAGGGTTTCCATTTCAAAAACCCGGCAATGAGACCGAGGCCAAAGGCCTGACTTTTTTCCGGGTGAAACTGAGTGCCAATGAGATTATCGCGGGCGATCATGGCCGTCACCGGGCCACCATAGTCTGCGGTGGCGACCAGATCATCCCGATTGGTCACGCTCATGGCATAGGAATGGACAAAATAGGCGTGCGGCGGCGGGGCCAGCCTGAGGCCCTCCAGCACCGGATGAGATCGGCAGAAATCAAGCTCGTTCCAGCCCATATGGGGGATCTTGAGGGCCGGGTCGGCGGGCGTGAGGGATGATACCTGGCCGCCAATCCAGCCAAAGCCCTGATGGGTCCCGTGTTCGACGCCGGTATCGGCCATCAGCTGCATACCGACGCAGATCCCCAGAAAGGGCCGGGCCTGACGGATGGCAAAAGTCTCCAGCGCCTCGCGAAGGCCCGGGATGGCATCGATCCCGCGACGGCACTCGCCGTAGGCCCCGACGCCTGGCAGGACAAGGCGGTCCGCAGCGCGAACGTCACCGGGATCTTCGGAGACAAGAACATCAACCGCCAGACCTGACTCCTGCGCCGCCCGCTCAAAAGCCTTGGCGACGGAGCGCAGATTGCCCGATCCGTAATCAACGACGACAACTTTCATGGAGCGACTTTCATCTGTGCCGTATCCGAATATTCACGGGCGCTCTCTAGCCCAGGACGCCCTTGGTCGAGGGCACATCGTCCGACCTGCGCGGATCGATTTCGATGGCCTGGCGCAAGGCGCGCGCGAAGGCCTTATAGCAACTCTCCACTATATGATGAGAGTTTTCGCCATAGAGCGTTTCCACGTGAAGGGTAATCCCGGCGGATTGAGACAACGCCTGAAACCACTCCCTGAAAAGCTGCGTGTCCATTTCGCCGACCTTTTCGGTCTTGAACGCAACCTTCCAGATCAGGTAGGGGCGGCCGGACAGATCGAGCGCCACACGGGTGCAGGTTTCATCCATCGGGATTTCCGCAGCACCGAAACGGGTATATCCGGCCGTGCCTTCAAGCGCCTTGGCAATGGCCTGGCCGATGACAATGCCGGTATCCTCGACGGTGTGATGGCCGTCGATTTCAAGATCGCCCTCAGCGCGAACTTTCAGGTCGATGAGAGAATGTTTGGAGAAGGCCTCAAGCATGTGGTCGAGGAAACCGATGCCGGTATCGACATCGTATTCACCTGATCCGTCGAGATCGACGGAGACAAATATTTCGGTTTCGCGCGTCTTGCGCTCGACAATGGCTGTGCGCATGGAGGGGCTCCTTATGGCCGTTTTCAGGCTCTTGTCGCGCTTCTTATCAGCAAATTGCCAAAACCACCAGATTCAAAAGAGCTAGATGCCGGCGGCGATATCCGCCGACGGGTCCTCTTTTGCCGGGATATCGGCGGCCAGGACACTGGTCATCTCGGCGGACAGTCGCTCCATATCAACCGGCTTGGAGAGCCTGGAATTCATACCCGCTTCGAGATAGGCATCGGTGCTCTTGTCAAGCATGTGGGCGGTCAGGGCAATGATCGGCAGATCGGCAAGCACATGGCCGGAGCGGCGAATTGCCCGGGTTGTTTCCATGCCGTCCATGCCGGGCATCTGGATATCCATCAGCGCAATGGCTGGATGCGGGTCTTCGCCCGCTGCACACCGTTCAAGGATTTCGACGGCCTCCGTGCCATTGGAAGCAATGATTACATCCCAGCCGATGATCTCCAGTTGAGCAGAAATAACGGTCTGATTGATCGGGTTATCTTCAACCAGCAAAACCAGTTTTCCCGCTGGCGGCGCGCTCTTGATCTCGTCTTCCAGATAATCCGGCTGTCTTGGCGAGCCCGACACAGGGCGGGCGGCAGCATCGTCCTGGGAGGCCCCGGAGGCGGCCTCAACCTGTGTGACTTTTGCCGGGGTGCCCCCCCCAGGGCTGACAGGCCTGGCAGGCACTTGCAACCGGACACTACCGAGGCCGGGCACCGCCGGGGCGGCGGGCACTTCCAGCGTGAACGAGAAGTCACTGCCCTGCCCGATCTCACTTTTAACCACCAGCTCTCCGCCCATCAGGGCAACCAGTTCGTGGACAATTGAAAGGCCCAGACCGGTTCCGGTGTATTTGCGGGTGAGCGAGGTGTCCACCTGAACGAAGCGCTCAAACAGATGCTTCTGGTCTTCCTCGTTGACGCCAACGCCGGTATCGCGGACATGGAACCGCAGGGTCCAGGTGCCGCGGACAACTTCTGCCGCGAGCGTGATGCGCACCTCGCCCTCTTCGGTAAACTTGATGGCGTTGCTGACAAGATTGAACAACACCTGGCGGATCCGAACTGCATCGAGGTGCACCCAGACCTCATCGGTCTCGGGCCGCTCGGTGATCAATTCAATGCCCTTGCTACCCGCCTCGGTCTCAAACAACAAAACGGTCTCATCGATGATCGAGACGGCGTTGAGCGGCTCAGGGGAAAGTTCGATACCCTCGGCTTCGAGCTTGGAGAGATCGAGCACATCGTTCAGGAGCGTCACCAGGATCTGGGCCGATACGTTCGCCATATTGATCAGGCCCGGCCAGCGGTCCTGCCTGTCATCCTTCTGCAAGAGCTCCAGGGTGGTGATAATGCCGTTCAGCGGCGTGCGAATTTCATGGCTCATATTGGCAAGGAAATCGGCCTTGACCTGATGGGCGCGCTCGGCACTTTTTCGCGCGGCACGAAGGCGGCGCACCGACGCGCTCTGTGTCACGAGAGCAATAACCAGGCAGATCAGGGCGATCGAGCCGAACAGGATCAACATGCGCAGATTATCTTGCCTGAGCTCGGCCTGCTGAACTTGCTGGGTCAGGATCTTTTGTTCCATTTGCTCCAGTTGATGCCTCGCAGATGATCCTGCGGACATCGAATTTTCAGCGGCATCCTTCTTCATGCCGGCAATGGTGGCCTCCTGATAGCTATCAAGCGTCTTGTAGGCTGTCTCATAATCCCCGGAGAGGGCGAGGATTTCGGCGTGATCGCGTTGCAGGGTGAGGGTCCAGTCACTGTTCTCCTGGCCGGGGATGCTGGCAAGGTGAGCTTCAGCTTTTGCAAAGGCTTCGCCAGCCTGGTCAGCTCTGCCCAAGGCGGCAAGGGCGAGCGCCTTGAACCGCCAGATCGAAACTTCGAGTTGCTTGTCGCCAATGGGCTTCTCAAGCGCCTTGGTCAGATGATCAAGGGCCTCATCCGGGCGCTCCATCCGAACCAGCATTGCGCCCAGAGCGTAGGCGGCATAGGTTGCGTCGCCCTCAAATCCGTATGTATCCGCAAAACTTTCGTAGGCGAGAAAGGCCCGGCGGGCCGTCTCAAATTCATCGTAGGTTCTCAGAACAGCGCCGATGTTGAACATTGCAGTGGAAACATCAACAGGGGTTTTGTGATCAATGGCGAGCTGAAGGCCGATCTCATAATCACTCAAAAACTCATGCAGATTGTCAATTTCGGCATTGGCGTAGGCCAGATCCCAGCGCAGCGAAACGAGAATATCCGGGCCAACCTCCCCGGCGTTGGCGACAGCAAGGGCGGCGCTCAGCGTCTCAAAACCGTCATCCGTCCGACCGGCCTGCATTTCCTGGCCGGCCAGAAGCTGCAGCGTTCTGATGGCGAACTCGGCACGGCCCGCGACCTGAAATGCATCTGATACCTCCAAAAAAGTCTGACGGTGATCCGCGACAGCGACTTCGCCAGCGAAAACCTTGCCGGAGAGGACCAACAACTCGGCAAGTCGCTCTTCTTCCTTCAGACCCTGCTCTCTGGCCATCGTGAGAGCCTTGTCGGCGGCGGCGGACATTTTGGCAGGCAGGGAAACGGAAAAATAGAGCCAGGCCAGTTCAAGCTCCTGACGTGCCCTTAGCTGCGAATTTTCAGGACCAAGGTCGGCCTCGAGGGCGCGAATTCTGACGTGATAGGATCGATCGCTCAAGCCAGTCAATGTGGAGATCAGCGCCTCGGCGCGATCAACATAGTCTTTCGAGATCTCGGCGGTGGCCCCGGTTGCCAAGCCCGCAAGTGGCAAAATCAAACACAGCTTCAGACACAGCGCCCTGAAAACGATGCTTTTGTAGTGGACCCTGAACTTCTTCATCGACCGTCCCCCAAAAACACGCCCCACCCCTCTTTCACCCCTTGATTGCATCACACCTGCATTAACTCTTTGCAAAAATTGCTGGTAAATATTTCCTTTCCCTTGACCCGCCGGGAGGAATGGTCACATAGAAAGCCCGGATTTACTCACCTGATGCGAGGCTCCATGAGAGATGAAAAAAACGACCCGACAGGTTGGCGGGGAACGACCATTCTGTCCGTGCGCAAGGGCGGCAAGGTGATTATCGCCGGTGACGGGCAAGTCAGCCTCGGGGCGACCATCATCAAGGGCAATGCGCGCAAGGTGCGGCGCTTTTCCAAGGGCCATGTCATTGCCGGATTTGCCGGTGCAACGGCCGATGCCTTTGCCCTGTTCGAGCGCCTTGAGGCCAAACTGGAGCAGCATCCCGAGCAACTGACCCGCGCCTGCGTCGAGCTGGCCAAGGACTGGCGCACGGATCGTTATCTGAGGCGCCTTGAAGCCATGATGATTGTCGCCGACAAGCACACCAGCCTGGTCCTGACCGGGACCGGCGATGTTCTGGAGCCCGAAGATGGCGTTGTCGGCATCGGATCCGGCGGCAATTTTGCCATCGCGGCAGCGCGGGCGCTTATCGACACAGACCTGGACGCCGAGACACTGGCGCGCAAGGCGATGAAGATCGCGGCCGATATCTGCGTCTATACAAACG
>JAUWTJ010000036.1 GCA_030614785.1 Alphaproteobacteria bacterium
AATACACTGGAAGAGCTGAAACCGATGATCGAGAAGGAAAGACCGGGGCTGCTGGTGTGAAACATGATCTATATCAGGAGGGTTACACTCAATGACCGACGGTCAAGCCGAAGGCTACGACATCCCGGCAGTAGAAGCCTGGATCAGGGAGAACGTTGAAACCCTGACGCCCCCCTTTGAGTGGACCCGCCTTGAGGGCGGCCACTCCAATCTGACCTACAGGCTCGAGGATGTGAACGGGAAAAGCGCAGTGATCCGCCGCCCGCCCCAGGGCGTGCTCCTGCCCAAGGCGCATGATATGGGCCGCGAGTGGTCGCTGATTTCCGCGCTCGGGCCAACGCCCGTGCCGGTGCCCGAAGCCATCGGCTTTTGCGAGGACCCCGATGTGACCGGCGCCTGGTTTTACATCATGGGGCTCATTGATGGCCGCCCGCTTTATACTCGGGAGGAAACCGAGGCCTGGATCCCGCTGGAAAAGCGTGAGGCCATGGCCTTCAATATGGTCGATGTCCTTGCTGATCTTCATTCTCTTGACCCGGATGAAATCGGTCTGGGGGATCTTGGTAAAAAGGATTCCTACGTCGGTAGGCAACTCAAGACCTGGTATCGCTCCTGGGAGGCTTCGGTCGAGCCGGCTCAAATGGATGATCCGCGCGCCCATGCCTTGCGGGACTTCTTCCTTGAGCACCTGCCGGACCAGGGCAAGGCTCGTGTGGTCCACGGCGATTATGCGCTGCACAATGTGCTCTTCGGGCCGGATGCGCGCGTTGCCGCTGTTGTCGATTGGGAGATTTCAACCCTCGGCGACCCGCTCGCGGACCTTGCATACTTCCTCAATGTCTGGCCCGAGACCGAAGAAGAGCGTGAGCTGAATTTAGGCGGCGCAGGCGCGCCGGGCTTCCCGCCCAGGAGTGCGCTGGCCGCCCGTTACGAAGAGCGAACCGGACGCAATCTTGATTATCTCGACTATTACGTCGGATTCAATCGCTGGAAGTCCGCCGCCATCATCCACGGCGTCTATGCCCGCTATATGGCGGGGCAAAAGAGCACCGAAGGCGTCGATATGGCAGACCTGCGCGAACGCATTGTCAGGACGCTTGATTTGTCGGAAGAGGCCGTCAATCGGTTGAAGTAGATGTGGCGCATGTCGAGTGACAGGCTCTCATTTTCATGAGGCCCCCCATATCCGCTCTTTACACTGTCCGGACTCAGAGCGAAAATTCAGTCATTTTCATCCAGCCTGCGACGCACGGCCGTTGACAGTTCTGCGAGAGTGTAAGGTTTGTTCAACCGGTTGGCATCCAGCCTGGCGATAATCTCGTTGCCACTGTTTGTGAACTCCCCACTGACTTTTGCAGAGCCGCTGGTCATCAGGATCTTCAGAGAGGGACGGATCTGCTTTGCCGTCAGCGCCAGGTCATAGCCATCCAGCTTTCCTGGCATGATGATGTCGCTGAGCAGAAGATCGATGTCCGGGTCGGCCTTGAGGATTTCAAGGGCCTGCGCTGCGTTGCCGGCGCAGAGGGTGTGATAGCCAAGCTCTTCAAGCTGCGTGACGGCAAGATCAACAAGGAGGTCCTCGTCATCAACAATCAGAACGGTTTCTGATCCACGGGAGAGTTCGGCGGTCGCAGCCTCGTCCGGCATTGTCACATCAATTGCACTGCCCTGCGCCCGGGGCAGAAAGACGCTGAAGGTGGTGCCCTCCCCGGGCTCGGAATAGACCATGATGAAACCACTCGAATGCTGAACAAATGTGTCGACCATGCTGAGGCCGAGGCCTGTTCCCTTGCCCGTTTCCTTGGTCGAGAAAAACGGATCAAAGATCTGCTCACGGATCTCTTCTGACATGCCGGTGCCCGTATCGGAGACGGAGATCGCGACATAGTCGCCAGGACGGCCCTCCGGATATTGGCTCACATAGTTTTCATCGAGCACCTTGTTTGCGGTTTCAATGGTAAGAACACCGCCGTCTGGCATCGCATCGCGGGCATTGATGGCAAGGTTCAGGATCATGTCCTCAAGTTCGGCAGGATCAATATCGATCAGCCAGAGGTCCTCCGACAGATCAGCCCTGATCTCGAAGGCGGCCGTCAGAGGTGTGGCAATAATGTCTTTCAGACCTGAAATGAAGTCGTTGGCCGCCGTGCGCTGTTTCCGACGGGGTTGCGCACGGGAAAGCCCGAGGAGCTTTGCTGTCAGCTCGGCGTTTCGGTGTGCGGCGGCCAGAGCCTTGCCGAGGCGCTCTCTCGACTTCTCGTCAAGCACGACAGCTCTCTCGACCATCTCTATGTTGCCGATGATCACGCCGAGCATATTGTTGTAGTCATGGGCGATGCCGCTGGTCAGTTGGCCAATCGCTTCCAGTTTCCGGGAACGGTTGAGGGCTTTTTCTGTAACCTTCCCGGCATCATCGGCGAAAGAGAAGACATCGGTGAAGTTGTTCGTCACAGTTTGGAGCTCATTTTTGTTCGCAGCAGGACGCTCAGTGAATCCGGGACGTCTATCCGGCCTTCTTTTCGCGAGAGACCTCCGGGTTCCAGAGAGTGACCGAAGTCTCGAGGGCATACTGTTCTGCAACGAACTGGATGCCCTCTGAAAACCCGTCTTTGCCCAGCAACCTGGCTGATTCGGCCATGTACTGGAGACCGAAGACAATGCCTGCGTGGGTCGGCTCATAGGATTCAAGAAGGCGAGTGAGGTGGTCCTGGGTCAATTTCGGTTCCATCTCAAGCCACCAGTCGTTCGATGATACCTGGCTCTGACTCGCCATGTACTCGCTTGGCAAACTGAAGATAATCCTGCGTTATAGGCTCGGTAATGATGGCGATATGATCCTCTCCATCAAGCTGCAGGACGTCGCCGAGTGGAATAAAGTTGAGCGACCTTTTGTTGCCGAGCCCCTTGCCCAGGATTGACAGTTGGCCGAAGTAAATGGCCTGGTCCGCTCCCATATTGAGAAGGCATTCCATATAGCCAATTGACACCAGCGCATGAACCTCCTTCCAGTCACTTCCGGTAAGCCTGGGGTCCACGACGTATCTGCTATTTTCATAGATCTTCGGTGAACGCGGAATCTTGTTGCCGAGAAATTCGGGCCAAAGCGTATCAAGCATGTAGGGGGTTGTAGTTGGTAGTAGCCGGCAACAGCCCCTGGCCTTTCCATACCGGTCTCGGACAAGAATGTAGTGCGCACGCGGATTGTCGAACTGATCGAATTCCATATCCTCATGCTGTGAGACACCCTGCCAGTGGTATTGGTCAATAAAGACGTCTTTGCGCAATCGAGCCTGATCGTGGAATGAAGCTGCGCTTATTGTCTTGAATGTAAATATTTCAATCATTGTCGTCCCCTTCTGAAAAAGAAGACAAATATCTACAGTCATAATTTCGCAGTTGGAAGTATGAGACTATATACTATTGATCCCACGGTCGGAACCAGTCGGGGGCGAGAACCCCCAATCCGACAAGCTTGAGCACGGTTCTTACACGGCCATTCTCCCCAAGCTTTTGATAGGATTCGCTCAACCGTTTTGAGACGGAAATATCAGCGACCCCACAAATTTCTGCAGTTTCGCTGATGGTCTTGCCCTGCGCAATCCACCCCAGGTATCGCAATTCGGCGGGTGTCAGTGCGCCGTCAGGCTCGCCGTCCGATAACTCCTGTCGCTGGGCGTGGTAGAGGTTCGAAATAGCATTGAGCGCGGCCATCTCAGGCTTTGTGGCCTTATCGGGGCGTCCGGCAAATGAAACGGCGTAGAACTGTCCTGGCCCGCGAAGGCTCAGTGACACCCCGTTTGTGAGCCCCGCCTCCTCGCTCTCGCGAAGACATTGCCGCCCCCTCTTGGCAGAAGTCTCCAGGCTCTCAATCCAGGCAAAAGGGCTACTCCTGTATGGCAGAAGGGAAAACACCGGATCGACCTGTGCGTAATCTTCATCTACGTAATGAGACCACCACCCGTTGCACACGGTTGTGGAAATAAAGGTCTCATCCATCTTGCCGCGCTGCAAGGCGTTACCGTAGGTAACAAACGGGAAACCAAAAAATCGATCAGCAACATTCAGGAACAATGCATCAAGTTCCGCTGTATCCAAAACCCCCTGCGATTTGTCCAGGTATCGGGTAAATCCCTCCGCCGCATGCATTGTTGATTTCCTTTAAAATCCCCCGACCAGGGAATCGTCTCTCGGTCAAAGTCTAGCACTGCCAATTCCTCAATAGTACGATGATTTATCATTTAAACATAAAACTATCAAAATAGTCCCGGCCCTGAATTTAATCAAACAGACCCGCGGCATGAAGTTTTGTATCTAACATATTGTTTTCATACGTCTGGAGGCCTGATTGCATCAGCGTCGTTCAGGTTTACTCAATGCCTTGAGCAGAAGCTTCGTAAGGCCGAGAGTGCTGTATGTCTTCTCCTGGCTACTTTGAAACTCAACCAGGGGCCTCCTCGTACGTGTGCTTCACCCTCAGCAATGAACTTTCATGGCGGTTGGAATAGCTGAGACAGCTGACAGTCCGGGGTGATTCGCACAGCCTCCACCAATCTCTCAGACGGCTGAGAAATGTCCCCACATCGTCCACAGTCCGATGGCAACAAAGCCGATGCCGGCGATCAGTTGCAACGGGACCCTGCTGAGATAGGCCTCGGCAAAGGTGCCCAGTGTCACAGCGATTGCCGTGGAGGCGATCAGAGCCCCGGCGGCGGCGAAAAAGACCAGCAAAGGGCTGAGCTGTTTGTCGGATGCAATCAGGATGGCGTCGGGTTGGGGTCAGGCCCGTGCAGGAGATGGGCAAAAAGGGGTTGGCTTCAACATCAAACTGCGTATGCTATCAGGTAGTATGACCAAACAGTCGAAAACATATCAAAGGAAGAGGCCACCATGACCAGTCCCGAGTTAGTAGTTTTGGTAAGGTTCAAGTCAGCGCTGGGCATGGATGAGGTCCGCAAGGTCATCGACGCTCGCAGCGGCGAGTTCAAGGCGCTCTCCGGCCTGACGCAAAAATATTACCTGCAGGATGCCGCCACCGGCGAATATGGCGGGCTCTATCTGTGGAAATCGCAAGGTGATTTTCTCGAGTACCGCGACTCAGACCTCAGAGCCAGCATCGGCGCCGCCTACCAGACACAAGGCGACCCGCGCATAGAAGTCCTGAACGTCATCAAGACATTGCGGGAGTAGCTTTGGCGCGCGCCCCTCACTCCACCCCGCGCGCTATTACGCCGCCGAGCCGTCGTGGTCCTATGGCCAAATTGGACTGGGGTTTGGCTACCGCAAGGAACTCCCCAGGGGGTTCTCTGTAGAGATACGGCCGGATATTACTTATCGGTCCTATGACAGGCCCCATGTGACCTTTGGCAAACAGAGGCAAGATCTTGTCGCTTCACTGTCCCTGGAATGGACAAAGCGCGACTGGCGTCTCTACGGGTTCGCGCCAACGACGGGGTATCAGTATACAGAGGCTTTCTCCAATCTGGAGATTTTTAGCTACAGTCGCCATTCGGTCAACTTTGGCATGGCGCGAAGTTTCTGGTTATGTGCTCATCAGCTCACGCCGGCAAGCCAGGTCCGCTCACGTCCAGTCGAGAATGACCTTGCCGGACTGTCCTGACCGCATGGCATCAAAGCCCTGCTGGAACTCTTCGATCGGGAAACGGTGGGTGATGATCGGCGACAGGTCGAGGCCGGTTTCCAGCATGGCGGTCATCTTGTACCAGGTCTCGAACATTTCGCGTCCATAGATGCCTTTGACGAAGAGCCCCTTCAGGATCATCTCGTTCCAGTCCATCTTGATCGGCCCCGGCAACAAGCCAAGCAGGGCGACCTTTGCCCCGAAGTTCATGGCTTTCATGAGATCCGCGATGGCCTGTTCGTTGCCCGACATCTCAAGGCCGATGTCGAACCCTTCGGTCATCCCCAGCTCGGGCATGACATCGTCGATCCTTTCATTCGCCACATTGACGACCCGGGTCGCGCCCATCTTCCTGGCAAGGTCCAGGCGATACTCATTGATATCGGTAACGACCACATGACGGGCACCAACGTGACGACAGATTGCCGTCGCCATAATACCAATCGGTCCCGCGCCGGTGATGAGAACATCTTCTCCAACGAGATCGAAGGAAAGGGCGGTGTGTGCCGCATTGCCGAACGGATCAAGGATCGCGCCCATTTCATCGCTTATGGAATCCGAAAGCGGAAAGGCGTTGGTCGCAGGAATTGCGAGATAGTCTGCAAAACAGCCGGTGCGATTGACGCCAACTCCAACAGAATTCCGGCACAGGTGCCGCCGCCCGGCGCGGCAATTGCGGCAATGACCGCACGTTATGTGACCTTCTCCGGAAACCCGGTCGCCCACCTCGAGACCCTCGACCTCACTGCCGATTTCGACGATCTTCCCCGCGAACTCATGGCCGATGGTCATGGGAACCGGAATGGTCTGCTGGCTCCATGTGTCCCAGTTGTAGATGTGAACATCGGTTCCGCAAATGGCCGTCTTCGAGATCTTGATCAGAACATCGTTGTGGCCCACTGCCGGGACGGGAGCGTCCTCCATCCAGATGCCAGTTTCAGCCTTTGTCTTTGCAAGGCAGCGCATTAGGCGGTCTCCGTTAGTCTATAATACCAAGGTCTCTGCCAATTCTGGCAAAGGCGCTGACGGCGTGTTCAAGATGCCGGGGTTCGTGGATCGCGGACAATTGCGTGCGAATGCGCGCCTGCCCCTCGGGCACCACCGGGAATGAAAATCCGATAACGTAGATGCCTTCCTTTAGCAAGGCATCGGCCATCCGTCCGGCGAGTTTTGCATCGCCCAGCATGACCGGCGCAATGGGATGGTCATCGCCCGACACCGTAAAGCCGAGATCCTGCATTTCCTTGCGGAAGAACCGTGTGTTGTCCCTGAGCTTGGCGCGCAGGTCGCCGCTTTCCTCCAGCAAGTCCATAGCGCGCAGCGAGGCGCCGACGACAACAGGGGCAAGAGCATTGGAGAACAGATAGGGGCGTGACTTTTGTCTCAACCAGTCAACGATATCCCGGCGCGCCACTGTGTATCCGCCAGAGCCGCCGCCCAGCGCCTTGCCGAGCGTGCCTGTGATGATATGAACCCGGCCCTCCACGCCGCACAGCTCCGGTGTGCCGCGCCCGTGCGCGCCAATGAAGCCGACAGCGTGAGAATCATCGACCATGACCATCGCATCGTACTTTTCCGCCAGATCGCAAATCGCCGGCAGGTTGGCGATCACGCCATCCATCGAAAAGACGCCGTCCGTTGCGATCAGACGGAAGCGCGCGTCCCGGGCCGCCTTGAGGTTTTCTTCAAGTTCGCCCATGTCATTGTTTGCATAGCGATACCGCTTGGCCTTGCACAGCCTGATGCCATCGATAACGCTGGCATGATTGAGCGCATCACTGATGACGGCGTCGCGTTCATCCAGCAGGGTTTCGAACAGGCCGGTGTTGGCATCAAAACAGGACGAGTAGAGAATGCAGTCTTCCATCTTGAGAAACCCGGCGATGCGCTCCTCGAGCTCTTTGTGGATTGTCTGTGTGCCGCAGATAAAACGCACCGACGACATGCCGTAGCCATAACGCTCCAGCGCTGCCTGACCGGCCTTGATCAGTTCCGGATGGTCCGACAGCCCGAGATAGTTGTTGGCGCAGAAATTGATCACTTTACTGCCATCGGCCAGCTCAATCTCGGCCTGCTGCGGCGAGGCAATGATCCGCTCGCTCTTGTACAGCCCTGCATCGCGGACGGCTTGCAATTCGGTCGCAATAAATTGGGCGTAGTCATCAATCATGGGAGTATCTCTGTTGTGTGCTGGAAAAGGCCCGAATTGGCGCTGCGCCTGTATAGCACCTAACCCTCAAGGCCGCCAACTCTCACACGGGTTTCTGTGTCGACACTATGGTATCCAGCGTGCCGATCAGTTTTCGGGTCACAAACGCAATTCAGATTTGACCCGTGCCGTGTTCAGCAGATCGGCATTCGACATTGAACACCGTTAGGACTGTCATCAGCCTTGCATGCGGGGTCGTAAGGAAACAATATCCGACCAGGACGTGATATAGGGGGGCAACCCTCTGCTCCTGACAGGTTCGATTGATACCCGCACAGGACAAGACAGGCATAAACGCTGGCACAAATACAGGCAGCAAGGCTGGCTGACCACGATATTGGGGAAGCATTATGAATGACAAAACACCGACCGATTCGATTGCCCCGGCAGATCGTGTTCCCCAAACCCGGGGCGACACCCTGCCTCCCCCCGGCACGCCGGATATTGAGATCGCACGCGCGGCCCGGATGCTTCCGATCCTGGATGTTGCCCGGGAGCGCCTTGGCCTCGAGGCTGAAGCTCTGGTCCCCTATGGCCATTACAAGGCCAAACTCTCACTGCCCTGTGTGGACAGCCTGAAAGAGCGGGCTCCGGGCAAGCTGGTGCTGGTCACGGCCATCACACCAACGCCGGCTGGCGAAGGCAAGACGACGACGAGTGTCGGCCTTAATGATGCTCTGAATGCCATCGGCTTGAAGTCATCTGCTTGTCTGCGCGAACCCTCCCTTGGTCCGTGTTTCGGCATGAAGGGCGGCGCCGCCGGTGGCGGACGCGCGCAGGTCATTCCCATGGATGACATCAACTTGCATTTCAATGGCGACTTTCATGCCATTACCGCCGCCCACGGGCTCATGTCCGCCATTCTTGACAACCATATTTACTGGGGCAATGAGCAGAAGATTGACTCCAGAAGGGTCAGCTGGAAGCGCGTGGTCGATATGAACGATCGCGCCTTGCGCAATATCACCATTGGTCTTGGCGGTCCGGCTCACGGTATTCCGCGTGAAGACGGTTTCAACATAACCGTGACGTCTGAAATCATGGCGATACTCTGCCTCGCAGAAAATCTGGTCGACCTTCAGGAACGATTGGGCAAGATTATTGTGGCACAGCGCCGCGACAAGTCACCGGTGACCGTCGATGACCTTGGCACCGCCGGCGCCATGGCGGTACTTCTCAAGGACGCAATGGCGCCCAACCTGGTGCAAAGCCTGGAGCACAATCCGGTGTTTATCCACGGCGGTCCTTTTGCCAACATCGCTCACGGCTGCAATTCGGTCATAGCGACCCGTGCGGCACTGGCGCTGAGCGATGTTGTGGTGACAGAGGCCGGTTTTGGTGCTGACCTTGGCGCAGAGAAGTTTCTCAACATCAAGTGCCGCCAGTCGGGATTGTGGCCCGATGCCGTTGTGCTCGTCGCCACGGTCAGGGCGCTCAAGATGCACGGCGGTGTCTCGAAGGGGAGCCTGGCGACCCCGACCCCGGATGCCGTAAGGGCGGGAGCCTCCAATCTCAAGCGACATGTTGAAAATATGAAAGCGTTCGGGCTCACGCCGATTGTCGCCATCAATCAGTTCGGGGCGGACACGCCCGAAGAAGTCGAGGCCGTCATGTCCATTTGCAAGAGCCTTGGTGTCGAGGCGATCGTGGCGCGTCACTGGGCCGAAGGCAGCGACGGCTGCGCCGATCTTGCCCGCGCGGTCGCAAGACGGCTGGAGGAACCCGTTGCCCGGGGGGCGTTTACTTACGACGATGACACTCTGCTTGCTGATAAAATACGAGCAATCGCCTCGCGGATTTACCGTGCCGGAGAAGTCGAGATTATCCCCTCGGCCCTGCGCCAGTTGAAAGAATTTGAAGACCTCGGGTACGGCCACCTGCCGGTTTGCATTGCCAAAACACAGTTCAGTTTTTCCGCCAATCCGAGCAAAATCGGCGCCCCGACCGGCCACTCCCTCTTTGTCCGCGAGGTCAGGTTGTCGGCTGGAGCCGGTTTCGTGGTCGCCATGTGCGGCGACATCATGACCATGCCAGGCCTGCCGCGCCACCCTGCAGCCCTCGACATCGGCTTTGATGAAGAGGGTGAAATCATCGGTCTGTCTTAACGGATCGGGACCCGGTTATGGCTGTGCCGTTTTACGGAGCATGAAAGTGATGCCGGCCGACCGGAAACCCGGATGATGCGGCGCCTTGCCGGCGAAAGCGGACAGTCAAGTTGTCACCTGCCAGACAGAAGGCGACCCGCTCATGGAAGCCCTGAACGTCATCAAGACGCTGAGGGAGGACATAGAACGTAGGGGCCAATCAGACAGCGCGTCTTGTCCGCCTTCTCGCCACACCAAAGCCGAGGAGGCCGAGGACCAGGAGAGTCAATGTGGCGGGTTCCGGAACGTCGGCTGAAGGAGGCTGTGCGAATGTACTGGCTCCACTGCCCACGATATCAGGCCCGTTACCCCCGACGTTGGTGACGGTCAGGGGATTGAAATCGGTCAGCATGTCGAGGAGCGATCCGTAGGTCACGATGATAGCCGTGTCTGCCGATTCACCTTCCTCATTGAAGACGTTCCAGTAGCCCGTGCCATCAGAACCTGAACCGACAATATCGGCGCCGTTACCGCCGACGTTGGTAACGGTCAGGGGATTGAAATCGGTCAGCATGTCGAGGAGCGATCCGTAGGTCACGATGATAGCCGTGTCTGCCGATTCACCTTCTTCGTTGAAGACATTCCAGTAGGTCGTGCCATCAGAACCTGAACCGACAATATCGGCGCCGTTACCGCCGACGTTGGTAACGGTCAGGGGATTGAAATCGGTCAACATGTCGAGGAGCGATCCGTAGGTCACGATGATAGCCGTGTCTGCCGATTCCCCTTCTTCGTTGAAGACATTGAAATATATTGGACCAGCAATCGCCGCCTGACCGGAAAAGGTCAAAAGGAGCATGAAGAGAATGCCTGCCAGTCCTTTGTTCATCGGCCGTGATTTCAGAATGCCCATTTGATCTTCCCCCCGCCTGGTATCGCCTTGTCTCAATGCACTCGTTGGAGTAACCCGGAGGCATGGCAGCAACAACCATGCCAACAGACGATTGTCTGAATTCTGCGTTATTTTGGAGGCGAGGCAACCTGGTTGTAAAGAATCCCGACACATTGTGGGTCTCGCCCTCGTTCATGCCGCGCTGACGTGACCCCCGAAAACAGTGTGGCTTAGCGTCAGCCTCGGCTAATTTGAGACGCAATAAAATTGCTCCTTGCACGTCTGCTTTACCCTCTGAGGCGGACGCTGGTCGCAAGGTTTCTCCTCAGTCCACAGTATGCCCAGGACCCGGTCTGGATACCCTGGGCGAGCCCGGGCATGACAGCAAACCGGGAGCCGGCGTTACTCCACCCCCAGTGCCACACTCAAATCTTCCAGCAGCTTGACCGCCGCATCGGCAATCACCGTGCCCGGAGGGAAAATCGCTTTGGCGCCTGCTGCATAAAGCTCGTCAAAGTCTTGCGCCGGAATAACCCCGCCGACGACGATCATGATGTCGTCTCGGCCGAGCGCGGCCAGCGCCTTTTTCAGCGCCGGGATAAGTGTCAGGTGTCCGGCGGCGAGCGACGAGGCGCCGACCATGTGGACATCGTTTTCGACCGCCTGCTGCGCCACTTCCTCGGGGGTCTGGAACAGCGGGCCGATATCGACGTCAAAGCCGAGGTCGGCAAACGCCGTGGCGATGACCTTCTGGCCGCGGTCGTGGCCGTCCTGGCCCATCTTGGCGACAAGAATGCGGGGCCGGCGACCCTCATGGGTCTCGAAGGCTTCGACGAGGGTTCGAACCCGTTTGATATTTTTTGAATTCTTGTTCACGGCTTGTGCATAGACCCCGCTGATGGTTTTGATGTCGGACCGGTGACGACCATAGACCTTTTCCAGCGCATCGGAAATCTCTCCGACCGACGCCATGGCGCGCGCTGCATCGACGCCGAGCGCCAGCAGATTGCCTTCCCCGCTCGCCGCTGCCTTTGTCAGAGCCTCCAGCGCCGCATCGCAGGCCGTCTGGTCGCGCGAGGCGCGCAGTTTTTTGAGCGAGGCAATCTGTTGCGCCCGCACAGCGGAATTATCCACCTTGCGCACGTCAAGCACAGCCTCGTCGCTCACCTGGTATTTATTAACGCCGACCACGGTCTGGGTCCCGGTGTCGATCCGCGCCTGTGTCTTGGCCGCGGCTTCCTCGATCCGCATCTTCGGAATGCCCGCCTCAATGGCCTTGGCCATACCGCCCATCTCTTCCACCTCATTGATGTGGACGAGGGCGCGGGCGGCAAGATCGTGGGTCAGCTTTTCAACATAGTACGAGCCCGCCCAGGGATCGATAATGCGGCAGGTGCCGGTTTCCTGCTGGATCAGGATCTGCGTGTTGCGCGCGATCCGCGCCGAAAAATCCGTCGGCAGGGCGAGCGCTTCATCAAGCGCATTGGTATGCAGCGACTGGGTGTGGCCCTGCGTCGCCGCCATCGCCTCGATGGCTGTGCGTGTCACATTGTTGTAAACGTCCTGTGCCGTAAGGCTCCATCCGGAGGTCTGGCAGTGGGTTCTGAGCGACAGTGACTTCTCGTTCTTCGGATTGAACTCGTGGATCATCTTGGCCCAGATCAGGCGCGCGGCGCGCATCTTGGCGATCTCCATGAAGAAGTTCATGCCGATGGCCCAGAAGAATGACAGGCGCGGCGCAAAGGCGTCAACATCAAGGCCGGTCTTGATCCCGGCACGGACATATTCCAGACCGTCGGCCAGCGTATAGGCCAGCTCCAGGTCCGCGCTCGCGCCAGCTTCCTGCATGTGATAGCCGGAGATCGAGATCGAATTGTATTTCGGCATGTTCTTTGATGTATAGGCAAAGATGTCCGAGATAATGCGCATTGATGGCGTCGGCGGGTAGATATAGGTGTTGCGCACCATGAACTCTTTCAGAATATCGTTCTGAATGGTGCCGGAAAGTTTTTGTGGGCTCACGCCCTGTTCTTCGGCTGCGACAATATAAAGCGCAAGGATGGGAAGCACCGCGCCGTTCATGGTCATCGAGACGGACATCTCATCCAGAGGAATGCCTGCGAAGAGCGTGCGCATGTCGTAGATGCTGTCGATGGCAACCCCTGCCATGCCGACATCGCCGGCAACACGCGGATGATCAGAATCATAGCCGCGGTGGGTGGCAAGATCGAAGGCCACCGACAGGCCTTTTTGCCCCGCCGCCAGATTGCGTCGGTAAAACGCATTGGAATCCTCGGCGGTCGAGAACCCGGCATATTGCCGGATCGTCCATGGCCGCGTGGCATACATCGTCGGGTAAGGCCCGCGAATAAACGGTGCAAAACCGGGGTATGTATCAAGATAATCGAGGCCTTTCACGTCCTCGGCGGTATAGAGCGCCTTGACCGGAATGCCCTCCGGCGTCTCCCATGTCAGGCCTTCGGTGCCGCGAATCGCGCTGCTGGCGTCTTGCCAGGCGGAGGCATCAGGCGTGGGCGCGGCGCCTTCAAGGTCAAGTTTGGTGAAATCGGGGATCTGGCTCATGCGGGAACTCCTGCTGCGTCTTGCGCTTCTGCGAGCGCCTCGAGGACATTCGTCCCGACATGGATAAAGTGTGAAATTCCGGCGGCCTCATAAGCCGCGCGCGCCTCGCCCGGATTGCCGGCCAGGAAAATCAGTTTGGCTCCAGCCTCTTTCAGAGCCTTGCCAAAGTCTGCGGCATGCTCCCCGTAAAGATCATCACTCGAGCACAGGCAGGCAATGGATGTCCCGCTGGCCTTGAAAGCTTTTACGGCTTCTGCAGCGCTGGTGTAACCCTCGCCCGGTAAGGCCTGGACGCCACCTGATTCAAAAAGATATTGAGCAAATCCCGCCCGCGCCGTGAAGTCGGCAAGGTGGCCAATATTGGCAAGGAAAATCGACGGCGCCGCGCCGCTTGCCCTGGCGTGAGCGTCGGCCCGGTCGCGCAAGACTTCAAAGGGCTCCGCCAGACGCCTTGCCTCAAGCGCCTCAACTTGAATGACAAATTCCGGCGTCGAAATATCAGGTTGACTGCGCGGCTCCAGCGCCATTTGCGCCTCGGCAATGTCGGGAAATTCAGAGACGCCGGTCAGCGTGATCTTGCGTGTTGCGACGTCGCGCGCCTGCGCGGCGCCGAGCTCTGCAAGGCGGCTGTGGACCCACCCGGAAGTCAGGGCTGCAGCCATGCCGCCGAGCGCTTCAATGTCCTGAAAATGGCGCCACGCCGCCGCTGCCACGTCATCAGTGAGACGTTCGAGCGCAAACGACCCGCCCGCAGGATCCATCACCCGGCCAAGGTTTGTCTCCTCTGCGAGGAGGACATGGATATTGCGCGCAACCCTGCGTGCCAGTTCATGGGGCAACCCGAGGGCGTGAGTGAACGGCAGAATTGAAATCGCATCCGCGCCGCCAAGCGCTGCGCTAAACCCGGCAATCGCCGTGCGCAGGATATTGGTGTGCGGATCACGCTGCGCCATGACGCGGCTTGCGGTCTCAACCCCGAGAACCATCGCCGCGCTGTTTTGCGCGCCGCCTGAGGCGGTAGCAATGCGCGCCCACAAGGTCCGTGCCGCCCGCAATTTAGCGATGGACACAAACAAATCGGTATCTGTCGTCAGCGTGAAGGAAATCTGCCTTGCTGCATCATCAATGGAAAGTCCTGCCGCCTCAAGGGCGCGCAGATAGGCAACACCCGTTGCCATGGCAATTCCCAGAGAAAGAGCCGGCGAGGCTCCTGCCGCATCATAGCCGCGCATGTCAACGCTCATGGTACGGAAGGTCTCGGTCATACCGGCTGTCTGCTGCGCAACAGAGCCGGCAAAGGCGAGGCTTTCCTCAAGGTTTTTGGTGAGGCCACCGCGTGTTGCCAGAGCTCCAAGCGGGTCAAGGCCAATGGCGCCTTTGACAACCTTCGGCCCGCCGATCATCGCCACAAAGCGCGACACCATGCCGGCATCCTCGCCGCCGGTAATCGAAACAGAAATCAGCGACAGGTCGACCCCCTGCATCAGGGCCTCCATGTCCGCCTTGTCCTTGATGGTCAGGCCGCCCTGAGTGTGATCGGCGATAACCAGATCAAGATGGCTGACGCCGCCTTCCAGGCCCTCGAGGATGATCGCATTGGTCTTTACAAGGTCGGGATGCTCGACGCGCAGGGTGATATCCCATGGTCGCGAAAGCTCGTGCGCCGCCGCCCCGCCGCGCGTGAACGGCATCTGGCCGGGCAAGCCGATCTCACCGGAGGCGTCCGCAGCGCCGTAAAGCGGCTTAACGGCGATGCCATCAGCGGTTTTCTTCACCAGGCGCTTGTCAAAATCCGCCCCCTTCAGGGTCTTGTCCACAAGGCCGCGCCACGCCGCCTCGTCGATCGCCGGAAAACCCCCGTCGTCCCTGAGGTCAAGGTTCAGGGCCTGCCCTGTGCTGTCGGCTGTTTCGCTCATTGCATTCTTCTTGTTGTTATTGTTTAGGCCAGAGCCTCGCGCCCCGGCCAGTTGGCCACCGGCACTCTAACGGATAATGCTGCACTGCGAAAAGCCTGTTTCTCGGGTCAGAGCCGAAGCGGACTTAATTTCCTTGCGAGCATGAAATTGTATGTGAGTTACCACAAGAGTTGTGCTCCGGTTGCAATGTGGCTAACTTGGGGCTGAGTTGGGGTGGGGTATATCAGTTGGGGGTGGCAAGCATGCCAAAAATATTTGCTTTATTGACAGTTCTCGTTGGATCCTGGGGGCTGTCCGCCGCCGCTGTAGAAGCTGCGCCGCCGCCGCTTGAGGCCTTCGGCAAGCGACCAATGATTTCGGACGTCAAGATGTCACCAGGCGGCACCCATTACGCGGCCCTGCAATGGATGCAGGGTCAGGAAGTCCTTGTCATCTACAGTCCGTTTAGCAAGGACCCTGCAGAGCGCGTGCGCATGCTGGCGCTCGATGTCGACAAGAGGACCGAGGAAAAAGTCGAGTCCATCTTCTGGCTCAATGATGAAACCGTTGGCATGGTTTTCGAATTCGAAGGGTTACGAGGCCAGACACCAACTCTGGAAACCCGCCTTGTCGCAGTTACATCCGATATGACCGATATCCGGCAGATCCCGCGTCCTCTGAAACCGGCATTCTCCCGCCCTTTGAAAAAAACTTTGAAGGTCGCCCAGTTACAGCACAACATCATTGACTATATGGAGAGCGATCCGAGCCGCATCCTTATGGCGCTTGACCCCGAGGGCTATGGCTGGACGCTGAATGTTTACGAGGTTGTCCTGGCAAATGGTGGTATTGCAAGAGTAACAATGGGTGACCATAACGTCGCCTGGTATATGACTGATCAGCAAGAGCGCGTGAGACTGCGGGCGTCCTACACTGACAACACGGTTGAAATCCAGTTTCGCAAACCGGACAGTTCCGCCTGGAACGTACTTTTCGAAAAGAAACGTGACGACACCTTCGAGTATTGGCCCGAGGCCTTTGGCTCTGATCCAAACCGCCTTCTCGTCAGCCATACCCCGAAGAGCGGGTATGACGAGATTCTCGAGTATGACTTGGTGACAAAATCTGTTGTCGGCCCGGCCTATGCCCCGTCAGGGGTGGGCATCAGAGGGGTCGCCCAGGATCGCTACACACGCAAGGTGATCGGCTACTACTACGCCGATGACTATCAGAAAATTCATTACACGGACCCTGAACTTCAGGCTTTGCAGAAGGCAATCGACAAGGCTTTGCCGGATAAGCAAAATTGGATTTCCAGTTACGACCGCAAGAGATCGATGTTTATTATTTTTGCCTCTAGCCCAAAGGATCCCGGCACCTACTACATGTATCTGAAGGACCGAAAGCAACTGGCGAAAATTCTTGACCGTAATGCCATTGCTGTCAGCCCGCTTAATCTTGGCACTATGAAATCCATTACCTACACCGCGCGGGACGGGACGCAAATTCCCGGATATCTGACAACACCGCCGCGCGGGACCGCCCCTTACCCGCTGATCGTCATGCCGCATGGCGGTCCAACGGCGCGGGATTATCTGGCCTGGGATTATTGGGTCCAGTTTCTTGCCAGTCGCGGCTACGCGGTCCTGCAGCCCAACTTCAGAGGCTCAACCGGCTATGGCAAGGACTTTCGCCGCGCAGGCTATGGAGAATGGGGTCTGCTGATGCAGGACGATGTGTCAGATGGCGCCAGAGCGATGATCGAGCAAGGTATTGCCGACTCGAGCCGCATGTGCATTGTCGGCGGCTCCTACGGCGGTTATGCAGCGCTCATGGGTGCGATTGCGACACCGGATCTCTTTCAGTGTGCGGTGAGTTTTGCCGGAGTAACAGACATTCGGCGAATGTTAGCGGAAGGCAGGCGTTATAAATTCGCGTCAAACAATCCGCCCAATGTTGGCGATCGCTTCGACGACAAAGGTCAATTGCGTGACACTTCGCCGATCAACAACGTCGATGCAATCAAGATTCCGATCCTTTTGATCCATGGCGACAAGGATCTGTCCGTTGACGTCTCGCACTCCGAGCGCATGGCAAAGGCGCTCAAGAAGGCCAAGAAACCCTACAAGCTGGTAATTTTCAAGGATGGCAATCATCACCTTCAGCTTGAGAAGCATCGCATCAGTTTTCTGCGAGAACTTGAAGCCTTCCTGGACGAGCAAATTGGAGGATAACCTGTGAAGGCTGTGCGCCGAATTGCCATCGGACTTGTTCTGATTGTCTCTACAGGGCTGTCTGCTGCCGCCGCCGCGCCGCCGCCGGTCGAGGCCTTTGGCAAGCGACCGATGATATCAAGTGTGGTTATGTCGCCGGGTGGAACTCACTATGCGGCCTTGCAGTGGATTAATGACAAACCCTTCGGGCGCAGCACCTGTTGAGCTGGGCGGGCATCCTGAAACCTTGAAACCCGAAGGGGTTCCTGCGGTTCCACTCCTTCTTCAGCTCAAAATACGCCCAAAAGCACTCAGGGCAGAATAGGTCAAATTAGGGGGTCCTGACCCCGGCGTCGGGTCTATTTTCTTTGAACCATGATCTGCTTGTAGATGACGCGGGCGCGCTTGCTGCCGGTGACGGTGTGGGTTTCGCGGTTCAGATAAAGCTCCAGACGGTCCAGATCAACCGGGCGATCGAGGCGAACTTCATTCACCGCAAACTCGGTCAGCCCGGTCCGATAGGCATCCATCAGTCGTGGCATCAACTGATTGATCCGTCCCGCTTCGGCCATATCCGGGGCCTCGAGATAAAATTCCACCATCAGGATGCCCTTGATCCTGGCCTGATGGATGATGGTGATGGGCATCGGCGCAATCGGCACCATCTTGTCCATGTTGCCTCCGCCGCCGCCACCTTTATCCCCGCCGCTGGAGGCCAGTGCCTCCTCCGGATGGAACGACAACCCCAGCACCAGTATCAGGGCCAGCATCAGGGGTGACATCAGCCCCCGCACAAGGCGTCGCACCCGACCGGCAGAAAGCCGGGCACTTTCAGGGAAAAATCTCATGCACAGGGCCTCTGATTTCCTCATGCCATTAACCTTTGTAGCTGGTGTCCTCATAAGCTGACTATAGCGGACAAGCGTTAAGGGGAGGTGGACCCGGCAATTGATGGCGCCAGGTCTGGATTCGTGTTTTGCAAATCGATTTGCAAATCGATTTGCAAAATGCAACGACCGACACAGAGATACTCTCCAAAGTTGCTCAGAAGGCAAATTATGGAAAAAATATGAGAGATTGCGCGCCCCGCGTGCCTGGCACGGTCTTTGCGAAGACTATGTTGCTCTGGCGTAAATTAGAGCAACAGAGCTTCGAGCGGAGCAGATCCAGTCGCGACCCCTTCATAGGATCTGTTCCGCTCTACTTTATCCTGACAATCAAATCCTCTGCAAATTGGTTAAGGCTCCTGATCGGACCTGATCAATCTTGATCGGCCCAGTTCGCTCGCGCGCATGGTCCCGGGCAGACGGTCTTTGACAGGGCGGCAACCCTCGCGTCAAACCATTAAGACAAATTGAAATATTTCGTTTACGTTTCCTTAACAATGATCCGGATGCGGATGGTTAAATTACATAAACCATTGTTTTTACTTGAGAAAACTTGACACGTCGAAGGTGCCGTCGTAGGCTTCGGCCATGAACATTGCATTAACATCTTCCGTAGCCGGAATGAATGCCGCCGCTGATCGCCTCGCGATCCGCGCCGGCAACGTGGCGAACGTTTTGACCCCGGGCTATAGAGCTTCCGAAGTGGTGCAGCAATCCACTGGCAGCGGTCCTGTGGTATCCGAGCGTTTGCCGGTGGATCAAGTCACCACTCAGGCATCCGGCGGGGCCGACGCGCCTGCGCCATCGCAGCAGTTATCGTTGCCCTTTGGCGATTTTCCTGAGGATCGACCGCCAGAAAACCGTTCTGATGTTTCGCTGGAATATGAGATGACGGATATGATGCGCGCCGAGCACGCCTACAAGGCCTCCGCTAATGTTGTGCGGACCATCGGCCAGATGCAGGACACGCTGCTCGATATTTTCAGCTGATCACTGCCTGGATCACTGGCTGAATACTCGCCTGATCAAATCACCTGAAGTCGTCTGGGGTCGAGGGCTTCAAGCGTGACGCCCGTTTTGGCGCAGGCCGGCGGCAGACCGCAGCCCCGGATCAGCTCTGCAGCCACCTCTGACACCGCCGGGGACGTCTGGATGCCATAGCCGCCCTGTCCCGCCAGCCAGAAAAATCCTTCCTGAAGCGGGTCAAACCCGACCACCGGCATGCGGTCCGCGACGAAGCTTCGCAGGCCCGCCCACTTGTGTTCAAACCGGCGCACTCGAATGCTGGTGGCGCGCTCAAGCCGATCGACCGCCTGCGCCAGGATCAGCTCATCGGGCGCTGCATCGCACGGCGGGCTCGGATCTTCGTCGGCAGGGGACAGCCAGATCATGCCGCCGCTGGGCTTGAAGTAAAACGCCTCGTCGACATCCAGAACCAGAGGCCAGCCCGAGATATCGCCCTCAATACCGTCGGCCTTTGCCGGGTCGATCACACACACGGAGCGGCGCAGCGGCTCAAGACCGATGTCCAGAGCACCCGCGAGCGTTCCGATCTGTCCGGCCCAGGCGCCTGCGGCATTGACCACCAACCCGGCCTCGATCGTCTCGCCGCCTGCTGTAAGCCTCCAATGCCCGTCCCGGTTTTCAAGCGCTGTCACTTTGTGTCGGGGCCACACCTCAACACCGCCCCTGCGTGCGCCGCGCAAATATCCCTGCAGCAGTTCATGGACATTGATCGCCTGGCTGTCCGGCTCGAAGACGCATGCCGCGACGGCGTCCGGGTTGAGCACGGGCACGCGCGACAGGGCAAAGGCCCGGGTTTGTTTTTCGATATTTGGTGCCAGCGCCCGGGTTGATTGATAATGCTCCTCAAGCGCGACCAGCTGATCCTCGCGGGCGATAAAAAGCGCACCGCAGGGCTCAAGCAAGGGCGTCTCCGAAAAAGTCTCCGGCGGTGAATAGAAAAAATCGCGGCTCGCAATGGTCAGAGTACGGATAGCTTCATTGCCATAGGATTCAGAAAAAAACGCTGCCGAGCGCCCGGTTGCATGGTGCCCCGGATGGTCTTCTGCCTCCAGAAGGACAATAGAACGCTTCCCCGGCTCTTGAGCCAGCCTCCAGGCCAGGGATGCACCGGCGATGCCGCCGCCAATAATGACAATATCGAAAGAGTTCATAGCTTCTGGTTACCGAATAAGAGACTAGGGCGCCAGCCTCTTGTGCCGCTATGTCTCAACCGAATTCTTGAAGTCTTGAAGATGAAATCAGAGGGCAGTAACCGTGCGCAGGAGGTCGAGCAGGACCTCCATGCGAAATGGCTTTTCAAGGGTTCGCTCTGCGCCGAGGGCATCCGCCGCCCGCAGCAGCACAAAATCACGGGTGTCTACCTTCGGGCCTTTAAGGCCTCCTGTCATGGCGATGATGTGGAAACGCCGGGCATAGGTTTTGTGAAGTTGGGTTATGAGCTCAATACCATCCATGTCCGGCATGGCCAGGTCCGTCAGGATGATATCAGCAGAGTTGGTTGCAAGATGGCTGAGCGCCTCCTTTCCGTTACCGGCTTCGGAAACCATATAGCCTTCGCTGGCTAGCCCCTCTGCGATAATGGCTCGAAGTGTCCTGTCATCATCGACCAGTAAAATGGATGTCATAGTTCAGCCCTTTCAGTCCGGGCAGTTTCGCAAAAACCAGGGCTCCTGGAGAAATAAACATATCTCACGTTGTCGTGAGCCCTGAGGTTTTGCATCATCTGGCAAGCGCCTTGACATGCGGCAGGCGAGTTGGATCAAGTAGGGTCAATTGAACGCAACGGAGGGTTTGACCGATGAGCGATATGAAGCTGTATGAAGCCATGAGCACGATGCGGGCCGTGCGCAAATTGCGGCCGGACCCCATCCCGGGCGAGGTGCTGGCGCGTGTCTTTGAAGCCGCGACATGGGCGCCAACAGGCGGCAACCGGCAGCCATGGCGCATGATCGCCGTGACAGGCGGAGCCGCAAAGGCTCGCCTTGGCGAGCTCTATAAGGCAAGATGGAACGACTACGCGGCGCTGCACAAGAAGGGCTCATCCGGTCTGCCTGATGAGAAGCGGGCGGCCGAAGAGCGCACCCTTGCCGCCGGTGATCATCTGGCCGACCATATGAAGCAGCTGCCAGTTCTGGTCATTGTCTGCTTCAACCCGAAATATCTGGCGGTCACCGATGCCTCGCTGGACCGCGTTTCAGTTGTCGGCGGCGGCTCAATCTATCCGGCGGTGGAAAATCTGCTGCTCGCCGCCCGCGCCGAGGGGCTCGGCTGTGTCCTTACCACGCTCTTGTGCATGGAAGAGGTGGCGGTGAAGGCGCTGCTCGGCATCCCTGAAGACTGGGCAACCGCAGCCATGATCCCGCTGGGCTATCCGGTCGGCAAGGGCCACGGACCGATCACGAGAAAACCGGTCTCCGAGCTCTTCTTCGCGGACACATGGGGCGAGCCTCACGTCTGATTTGAAAGATGCCGGGTCACTTCACATCCGGCCTCGGGTCGGGCACGAAATTATCCCGGTTCGGCATTTCCATTGCCGTCAGCGTTGCTGCATTCATCGGCCGATCTGCCGGGTAAATACCGCCTTCGGCGAAGATATAGGCAGCCAGTCCATAAATCTCGTCGTCGGACAGCGAGCCCGGCGCATTGAACGGCATGGCGCGGCGCACATAGTCAAAGAACGTCGGTGCGTAAGGCCAGTGCTGTGTCACAGTCTGGCCTGCCCCGATCAAGGGTCCGCCCTGGACGCCTTCGACGCCGCGCAACGTCTCGCCGTGACAGGCGACGCAGTGTTCGGCGTAGACGAGGGCACCTTGATCCCGGGTGCCTTCGCCGGGCGGCAGGCCTGCACCGTCATAACGCACGTCCGTGTCCCAGGCCGCGATCAACTCGTGAGGCGCCGGGCTGCCAAGTTCCGGAAACTGCTCGCCGGTTGCGGCTCCGCTTTCGTCACTGCACGCGGTCAGCGCCAGGGCGCCCAGAGCGGCCATCAGGATCCTTCGCTCACGCATGAACATTGGTCACATTCCCTTCTGCGTCGATGGCCCAGCTCTGGATGCCGTTATTGTGGTCCTTCGAATTGACACCGCGCACATCAACCAGCGCCGTGATGGTTGGCTGCACATAGCCGGTCTCATCGGTGGCGCGCGATTGCAGGATGGCGGGCTTGCCGTCCCAGCGCCAGCCGAAGGTAAAGCGCGTATGAGCCATGGACAGGACCGGCGCGACAAGATTTGCCCGCGCCCACGTTTTGCCGCCATCGGCGGAGACCTCGACGCCGGTAATCTTGCCGCGGCCGGACCAGGCAAGGCCAGTGACCTCGTAAGTGCCGGGGATCGGTAGTTTCATGGTGCCAGACGGAAAGGTGATGACGGACTTGGCTTCCATCTCCCAGGTGAAATAGCGCGTTGTCCCGTCGGCCAGCGTGTCGGCATAGGTGGTAACCTCCGGCCGGGTGAAGCTCGGCTTGTCGGTCACGTCAAGGCGGCGCAGCCATTTGATCGACATATTTCCTTCAAAGCCCGGCAGAAGGAGACGCAAGGGATAACCCTGTTCCGGGCGGATCGCCTCGCCGTTCTGCGCGTAGGCCAGGATCGCATCGTCCATCGCCTTGTCGATCGGGATCGAGCGGGTGTGCATGCCGGCGTCCGAGCCCTCGCCCAACAGCCAGTTTGCGCCATCTTCAAGACCGACTTCGCGCAGCAGGGTTGAAAGCGCGACGCCGGTCCATTCGGAATTGGAGGTCAATCCATGCGTGCCCTGGACATGTGGCATGCTCGGCCTGGCATATTCCATGCCGCCATTGCCCGCGCACTCAAGAAACGCGGTCCGTGTGACGGAGGGAAAGCGGTAGAGGTCAGCCATGGTGAAAACCTTGGCGCGTTTCACCTTGCCGTGGATGAGTAGCTTGTGGCGCGCCGGATCAATCGTCGGCACCCCGCCTCGGTGGACCTCATAGTGAAGCCCCGAGGGCGTGATCGTGCCATGAGTACCGGCCAGCGGCGTGAAGGAACCCGACACCCCTGGTTGCGGCAAGGGAAATTCCCAGCGCGATACCGTCTCGAATTGCGAGCGCAGGCCATAGCCGCCACCGGATGCGGGGCCGGGCTGGCTCGTTGGATCATCAAGGACTGCATGTTGCGAAGCGCCCTGGGTGGCCTCTGCTCCCGCCCTGCCGGCGAACAATCCGGTCCCGGCCAGAGCCGCGCCGCCGAGCAAGAGCGCCCGTCTGCCTGGATCGGGAAACATGCCCTCCTTGCAGTCGCAGTCTTCCGCCGTGCCAATGACGTCAAGGACTTCGGGCTTTTCGTCTTTCATACGTTTCGCTCCTTGCTGATATTTCGATAAATATCAAAATATCATTGATCCGTCAAACGGAGGCAGATCCGATGCTTGATGGTGATGCCTGATCGTGACGCTTGATCCGGCGAAAAACCATCTATTTAGTCTCTCTGAACGCAAGAAGGAGAATCCAGGGGGGAATGTCTGACAATGGCTGATGAGCAGCTGCCTGAGCTGACGCGTCACTACGAGCATTTCATCTGGAATTCTGCCAGATGGGAGGACTTCAAACATCGTGACGACGACATTTTAATCTGCACCGCCTACAAGGCCGGTACAACATGGATGCAGCGCATCTGCTCGCTGCTGGTCTTTCAGACGCCGGAGCTTGAACAGCCGCTGACGACCTACTCGCCCTGGCTCGAGATCAACGGGCAGCCAATCGAGAAGTTGCGCGCCGACTACGAGGCACAAACCCACAGGCGCTTCATCAAGACTCATACTCCCCTTGACGGTCTGCCGTATCGCCGCGAAGCGACCTATCTTTTCGTCGCCCGTGATCCACGCGATATCTTCATGTCCATGCTCAATCACATGGACAATTCCAACGATGCGGCGGGCGAGGTTCTCCAGGCGAACTCGACCCGTTCGCGGGTTGAGCTGGACGAGATACCAACGGATCTTGCGTCCATGCTGCGCGCCTGGCTCACCACGGGCTGCTTTGACTGGGAAGATGACGGCTGGCCCTTCTGGTCGTTGTTTTCCCATGCAACAAGTTTCTGGAAATTCCGTACCCTGCCGAATATTCACTTTGTCCACTACGGCGATCTGCTTCGTGATCTTGATGGCGAAATGCGGCGGATTTCCGGCGTTCTCGGGATTCCCGTGAACGAGGAAATCTGGCCGTCTCTGGTTGAGGCCGCGCGCTTTGACGCGATGAAGGGCGCTGCGGATCAGATGGCGCCGGATGTCGATTGGGGTGGCTGGAAAGACAACAGCCGCTTCTTCAACCAGGGCGGATCCGGCAAATGGCAGACCGCATTTTCGGATGACGATCTCGCATTTTATGAAGAAGCGGTCGCAAGAAAACTTCCCGAGGATCTCAGGCGTTGGCTCCACGAGGGCAGCAGAGTCTAGCATCGGCTTTTTTCACAAAAATATAGTTCGATTGGGGATTGTCAGACCCGGTGCAAAGGTCTAGGACTTCTCGCAATCAGGGGTAATTATTTTTGTCGAAGGAATGGTGCATGTCCCACGTATCGAATTCCGAACAGAAAAATGGGCGCAAGCCCGGAAAAACCAAAGAGGCCGTCCTCCTCTTCGTGGCCGGCTATCTCACGGTTGCCGTCGTTGCCGTCGGCAGCTTTCTGGCGCTGGCCTGACGCCGCCAGCCCGACACACTTAGCTCCCCGTTTACTTCTGAAATTATGGTCTTCATGATGTCCCGTCAGGTCCCGGGGGCTGGAGTTCGGGCAGATTATCAAAGTCTTAATGCCGGTACCGGGGTTTCGAGGGTTGCTTAACGGTCATTAAAGGCTGTTGAGCTAGGGTTAGCGCACTGTAAACATGGCAGAGCAATGCGCCCCCGATGACACAAGAGATCAGCTGCGAGAGTGCAGAAAAGGAAAGCTACACGCTCTCCATCCTCATTCCTGTTTTTAACGAGGAAGCCGGGCTGGAGGAATTGCACAACCGCGTCTCCTTTGTGATCGAGGATCTGGGTTGCAGCACGAAAATCATCACAGAAATCATTTATGTCAACGATGGCAGCCGCGATGGTTCAAAAGGCGTCATTGATCGTCTCCGGGCGCAGGACAGCCGCATCACCCTCGTCAATCTCAGCCGCAATTTCGGCAAGGAGGTCGCGCTAACCGCCGGCCTCGACAAGGCTGTTGGCGACGCGGTTATAATTCTTGATGCTGACCTGCAGGATCCGCCGGAACTTATCCCTGAATTTATTCGGCTATGGCGCGACGAGGGATACGACAACGTCTATGGCCAAAGGACGCGGCGCGACGGGGAGACATGGGTCAAGCGTTTGACGGCCTTCGGGTTTTACCGCGTGATGCGCCGCCTTGGCGATGTTGATATGCCAACCGATACCGGAGATTTTCGTCTGCTGAGCCGCCGGGCGGTCGATGCCCTGTGCGAGCTTCGTGAGCAGCATCGGTTCATGAAAGGGCTCTTCGCCTGGATCGGGTTTCCGTCCATCGGCGTGCCCTACGTGCGCGATCCGCGTCATGTCGGTGGCAGCAAATGGAATTATCTGAAGCTCTTCGGGCTGGCGGTGGAAGGCATCACCTCTCATTCCTTTTTGCCGCTGCGCGTCGCTGGCCTGATGGGACTGTGCACAGCGATGGCGGCGTTCTGCTACGGCGCTTTCATTGCCGTGCGCACGATACTGTTTGGCGACCCGGTGGCCGGTTACCCGTCGATGATGACCGTGGTGCTCTTTCTGGGCGGCATCCAGCTCCTGTCGCTCGGGATCATCGGGGAATATGTCGGGCGAACCTATAACGAGACCAAGAAACGCAGTCTTTACTTCGTCAGTGAGTACAGCCCTTCGGCCCTTGCGAAATTCGGGGCCAAATCGGGGGCCAAAACCAGGACTGAAACTGCGGGCCTTGAGAAGAGACGTCCGGGATGAGCCTCTCGTCGCGCCTCATGTCACTGGGTTTCCTCGGGGTTCTGTTTGCCCTGACGGCGGTCAAACACGTCTTCCTGCCGTTCAATCATGATAACGCCGTTCACCTGAAGGCCGCCCGGGTTATCCTCGATCATAGCAGTCTCTATCAGAATTTTTTCGAAACCAATCCTCCACTGTTTCCCTATCTGACGGTTCTTCCGGTTTTCCTCGCGCAAGTGACGGGTGGGTCAGAGGTTTTGTTTTACGATGGGCTCGTTTACGCCCTGGCGATCCTTGTGCTTGTCCTGGTGGGACGGGATCTGAACAAGGCGGGCATGCTCAAAACTTCTGCTGACAGGATACTGATCCTGGGGTCCTGGGTAGTCATTCTGGCCGGGTTTCAGGCTATGGATTTTGGCCAGCGCGATCACCTGATCGGCCTTCTGGTTCTACCCTATGTCGTCGATCTGGCCTTGCGGTCACAAGGGCCGGGCAGGGTGAGTTTACGATTACATGTTGCCTTCATACTGGCCATGGCGATCGCGATCAAGCCACAGTTTCTGCCCGTCTGGGCCCTTGGTGAGGCCTGGATCATGTTCCGATCGAGATCGATCAGGGCAGCGGTAAATTCAGGCAATGTCTTGATCGTTCTGACGGGGCTCGCCTACCTGCTTTTGACGTGGTGGCTCGAGCCGACGTTCTATACCCAGATTGTGCCTCTGGTCCGTGAAACCTATGGCGCCTACGGCCAGCCGGTCAGCGGCGCGGTGATTGTGTTCTGGATTGATCTGACCATTCTGCAGGGTCTTGTCTTCCGGCTGCAGTCCAGGATTGGCGACCCGCAGACCCGGGCCTTTCGCAGAGACCTCGTGGCGGCACTGTGCCTTGCCGCTCAGGGCGCCTTTCTGGGTTATCTGCTTCAGGCGCATTTCACCTATCACTTGTGGCCTTTCATCATGCTGTCGTGCGCGACGCTGCCCTTTGCCCTGTCAAACTACAAGGCGCAGGATACTGCGGCGCCAGGGACGGCGCGAGGGGTGGATGTTACCTTTATCACAAGCCGGCTGGCGCCGTGTGTTCTGGTGATCACCCTCGTTATCGCGACGCCGCTGTGGATTTGGCAGGGTGCTTTCTCAAGGGTTTCAACCGAGGCAGAGCTCGCTGCTCCCCCGTGGAGCGAGACCTTCGTTGATCTGGCAAACCTGGTTTCGCTCATCGACCGGCTTGCTGCAGATGAGCCCTACGCGATCCTCTCGGGTCAGGTTCATATCGGGTTCCCGGCGGATCATTATACCACGGCGCGCGGGTCCATGCGGTATCACACGCTGTGGCCCTTGCCCGGTCTCGTCGGCAAGACCGGCGAAAAACACACTCAGCTTAAGGATAAAATCCGCACCCAGGTGGCAGAGGATCTGGCCGCGCAGCGTCCGGCCCTGATCCTCATAGATGTCAGTGAAGAAAAGAAATATTTTCCGCAAGACGATCACGGCAAGACGTCGTTTGACTATGTGGAATTTTTTGGTCAGTCCGAGGCCTTCAGAAAGGCGTTCTCGCATTATGCTTCGTGCGGCACCTTTGCCTACCAGCAGCACAGTCTTCGGATCTATATCGACAAGGTTCAGGATCCCGCGCGCCGCCGCCAGGATATCTGTCGGTCCGTCAGAACCGAAGGACCTTAAGAGGATATCATGGAACGCGCAGCATACGAAAATATGGCGAGCATTGAGGGTCGGCACTGGTGGTTCGTCGGACGGCGCGCCATCCTGACCGATGTGATCAAGAAATTGGCTAACGGCAAGCGCCTCGCCATTCTTGAGGTCGGCTGCGGCACCGGCGGCAATCTTGAAATGCTCGGGGGCTTCGGGGATGTGACCGGTGTTGAGCCGGACGGCGAGGCGCGCAGCTTGTCTGCGGCAAGGTCAAGCGCCACTGTAGTCGGCGGCAGATTGCCGGATGGTCTGGCGCTGGAGCCCGGGAGCTTTGATCTGCTGGCCGCCTTTGATGTGCTTGAGCACCTCGACGATGATAGCGCAGGTCTAAAGGCCGCCGCCGCCTGCCTCAAACCCGGCGGCACGGCGGTGCTCACCGTCCCGGCGTTTCCCTCCCTGTGGTCCTATCATGACGAACAGCATCATCACAAAAGACGCTATACAAAAGTTGGTTTCGAGGCGCTTGTGCGCTCCGCAGGTCTCGAGATTGACAAGCTCTCCTATTTCAATACATCGCTTTTTGTTCCGGCATTTGTCGTCCGTATGATGAAAAAATACTCAGGCGGCGCGAAGGCCGATATGGAAACCGTTCCACCGGGGGCTCTCAATGCTGTGCTGACGCAAATTTTCGCGCTTGAACGGTTCGCCCTGCGCAGGATGTCCCTGCCTTTTGGTCTGTCGCTGATCGCTGTCGCCAGTGTTCCTTTAGCAAGAGTTCCGGAGGCCTGACCCTATGAGCAAGCTCTTCCGGTTTCTCGTCGTTGGATTTGTTGCAACCGTGACGCATTTTCTTGTCGTAATAGGCGCGGTGGAATTTTTGCAGGCGGACGCCACAAGTGCCAATGCCATGGCCTGGGCGACCGCGCTCTTTGTTTCCTATTTCGGCCACTATCGCTGGACCTTCACAGCGACCGGCGCCCACCTTGAGCACCTGCCGCGCTATATCGTGGTTTCTCTAACAGGGCTCTCGCTGAACCTGAGCACGGTCTGGCTGCTCAACAGCCAGCTCGGCGCACACTATCTGGTGGCAACGACCCTCGGGGTTACCCTGTCGATCATCGTAACCTTCACACTCAGCCGCCTGTGGGCTTTCGCGTGCTAAAGCACAATCCCGCCATCAACAATAATCGTCTGACCGTAAATATAGGACGCCATGGGGGATGCCAGAAAGAGGGCGGCGTTGGCCATGTCCTGCGGCGTGCCGAGACGCCGCGCCGGGATCGCGCGCAGGGAGCCCTTGAGGCGCTCGGGACTATCGGTGGTGATTTTGGTCAGCTTGGTATCGACCAGTCCGGGCGCAATCCCGTTGACATGGATACCATCGCGCGCCCACGCCTTGGCCAGCGCCTTGGTCAGACCGACTGCAGCGGATTTGGACGCCGCATAGGCCGGGTTGCCCATTGTCGCCTGAAACCCCGCCGTCGAGCTGACGGTAATGACCGAGCCTTTGGCGGCGGCGATGAGATCATGGCAGCGCACCGCGCAGGCCATCAGGCTGGTCAGGTTGACATCCATGACATGCTCAAAGCCCTCCATCTCAAACTCGCCGCGCCCGTAGATCACGGTCCCCTGGCTGAGCACCAGAACATCGAGAGTGTCGAACGAAAGCGGTGCATCGTCCACATTTTGCGATGAGCTGACATCGACCTGCGTATAGGTCAACCCTTCAAGGTCGCTGCCTTCCTCGCCGTCATAGTCAGCCGCGCTAGCCCTGGTGCCCCAGATATGAACTGCGGCGCCGCGCCCCCGAAAGCCCTGCGCGATGCCATTGCCGATGCCGCTTGAGCCGCCCACAACGAGCACCGTTTTATCTGTGAAGTCGAGAAGATCTGTCATGTTTCCGTGCCCTGTTTGCCCTGTTTGTTTAATCCCGGTGTTTTCATCAGGATTTCAGGCCTTGGCGCAAATGGCAAGAGGGGTGCCGACAAGGAGCAAGGGCCGAATCGGCTGGGCTGGGCGGGGGTTGCAGTTGCCCGCATCAATCGCTACATGTCCTTTTAGCCCGCCAATCAAGGAGAAACGGCAAAATGATGTCTCCCTTCCAAGCCATAGACCTGCTGGTTCGTCTCTACGTCTGGATCATCATCGCTGATGTCATCCTGAGCTGGTTGATCAACTTCCAGGTGATTAACAGCGGCAGTGCCTTCGTGCGCAGCGTCCATACGTTCACCTTCAAAATGACCGACCCGGCCTACAAAAAGATCCGCAGTATCATTCCGCCCATTGGTGGCCTCGATCTGTCGCCCATCGTTCTCATCGTCGGCGTGCAGGTCGCCTGGTGGTTGCTGGCTTCAATGTTGTTTCAGTAAGCCGCTGAGGGTCTGCAGATGCCTCTTCGCCAGGACCAGAAGGGTGCGCGCCTCGCCTGCCGGGTGACGCCGAAATCCTAATCCAACGCGGTTGCCGGGCTCTATGTCGCCTCGGACGGCAAGGTCGCTCTGAAAGTTCGCGTCACAGCGGCACCGGAGAACGGCAAAGCCAATAAAGCACTGATAAAAGTGCTCGGCAAAGAGACAGGACTTGCGCCCTCGACCATGCGCGTGATAGCCGGTGAGCAGTCACGCAACAAAATGATTCTGATCGAGGGAGAGCCAAAAGGGCTTGAAGAAACACTGACAGCCTGGCTCGGACAATTTAATGAGTGAAGCCAAACGTATTAGTGGAACAGAGTTTGCCGAAGGCCTGCGCGCCCGTGTCGCCGAGGCCGTCGCAAGCCTGAAAAAAGACCATGATTTGACCCCCGGTCTTGCCGTGGTTCTCGTTGGCGACGATCCGGCCAGTCAGGTCTATGTCAGGAACAAGGGTATCAAGACCCGCGAAGCCGGCATGGAAAGTTTTGAACATCTCCTGCCCGCCGACACGCCTGAGGCCGACGTCATCGCGCTTGTCAAAAATCTCAACGCCAACCCCTCCGTCCACGGTATCCTGTGCCAGCTGCCGATGCCGGGTCACATCGATGAAAAGAAAGTCGTTGAAACCATTGATCCGGCCAAAGACGTCGATGGTCTTCACCCGATGAGTGCCGGCAAGTTGATGCTGGGTCAGGACGGGCTTGTCCCTTGTACGCCGCTGGGCACCGTGATGCTGGCAAAGGACACGCTTGGCGACCTCACAGGCAAACATGCCGTTGTTATCGGGCGCTCGATCCTGGTCGGCAAGCCGGTCGCCCAATTGCTGCTCGCTGAAAACTGCACCGTCACCATGGCCCATTCTCGCACGCAGGATCTACCCGGCCTCTGCCGCACCGCAGATATTCTCGTTGCCGCCGTCGGCGTGCCGCAGATGGTCAAGGGAGACTGGATTAAGCCTGGCGCACTGGTGCTGGATGTCGGCATCAACAGGATTGATGCGCCCGAGCGCGGTGAAGGCAAGACACGCCTCGTCGGCGACGTGGATTACAAGGCCGCCAAAGAGGTGGCCGGGGCGATCACCCCTGTCCCCGGCGGCATCGGCCCCATGACCATCGCCTGTCTCCTGCGCAATACGGTGACGGCCGCTTGCCGCATCGCCGGCGTGCCTGTACCCTCTGCGCTGAACTAGAAATACCCGGCTACCGACAGGAGATTGATGATGGAACAGCGACAACTTGGAAATCTCTGGCCGGTCAGTGCGCTGGCGCTTGGCGGCGGCGGGCTTGGCCAGATCTGGGGCGAGACCACGCGCGAGGAGGCCATCGCCACGGCGCGCGAAGCCGTTGATCTGGGCATAACTCTGCTCGACATGGCGCCGTCCTACGGCAAGGGCGAGGCGGAAAGCGTCATCGGCGAGGCCTTTGATGGCAAGCTGCCGGATGGTGTGCGGATCACCACAAAGTGCATTGTTGGCACTCTCAGCCCCGAGGACATGCTGACAAAGATCGAGCGCTCAATCGTCCGCTCCCTGAAGACCATGAAGCGCGAGCAGGCCGATCTCTTCTTTCTGCATTCACAGATCTTGCCCGATGAATATCAGCTGGCCGGTTATGAGGACATTCAGCACCTCTGGACAGTCACCTGGTCGTGCTACGAAGAGGCCGTGCTGCCTGCCCTTGAGAAGTTGAAAGCCAAGGGGCTTATTGCCAATTGGGGCATCACCGGTGTTGGCTTGCCCTCAACGATCTTGAAAGCGCTACACCACGAGATCAAACCCGCCGCCGTTCAGGCCATCGCCAATTTGATGGACAGCCCCGGCGGTATCAGGCGCTATGAAGAGCCGCCCGAGCCGCGTAATATCATCCGGACTGCGATCAACAATGATGTCGGTGTGATCGGTATTCGTGCCGTCCAGGCTGGCGCGCTCACCGCCAAAATGGATCGGCTTCTCGACACCACGGATCCCGACATGATGGATTACATTCGCGCCCAGCCTTGGCGCGATCTTTGCGCCGAACTGGGCGAAAACCCGGCGGTCCTGGCTCACCGCTATGCGCTGGCCATGGAGGGCGTCGACGTCGTCGTGACCGGCGTCAAGAACCGTCAGGAGCAAAAGGAGCTGGTCGAGGGATTGGCCAAAGGGCCATTGGATCCCGAAATCATCAGCAAAATCGACGCCCTGCGCCTCAACTTCTACCGCCCGAAGATCCCCATGGAAGTTTGATCGCCGCCTTGCAGCGTGCGAGTTGATCTGTTGCCTCAAATACACCGGTCAGATAACCTGACAGGCTCTTGGCTGTGCGGGGGCATTGCTGCGAAACAGGGGAAAAGACAAAATGAAGGCCAAAACCTGCGAAAAAGGGAAGGGCACCGGGCGTCTCATCTCTGTTGGTTTGGTGTTGCTTGCGCCGCTGGTCGCGCTCACCGGTCTGTCCGGGCCAGCCCTTGCCGAAGACGTGCAGCTTCAGGACCCCGCCAAAGTCGTAGCCGAGATGACCATGACCGTCCACGGCGGCAACGAAATCTCCGCACCGGTCTATGTCAATGGCAAGGGGCCGTTTGAATTTGTTGTGGATACCGGCGCCACATCCAGCGGGATCTGGAATTCCGTGGTGCAGCAAAACGCCCTCGAGAACAACCATGTCGAAACCATCACGGTCTCTGCGGCGGACGGTCTCGTCCGCTTGAAAATTCTTGAATTTGGCTCTGTCCGCGCTGCCGTCTTTGCCCTCGACCCGGCTCATTTGATGGAGTATCCCGATTACTATTCCTATTATCGCCGCCCCCTCTCGGGTATTCTTGGGGCAGACTATCTGACAAATCACGTTGTGGTCTTTGATTTTCCCCGCGACATGATGGTGCTCTATCCGAAGATGACGAACCTGACGCGCAGCATGCCAGGATATTTCGATTCCATTCCCTTGCGGTTTGAAGGTGAGCAGAAAGCCCTGTTTGTCAAAGCCGGTATCAACGGCAAGAGGCTCAACGCACTGGTTGATACCGGCGCCAGTATGACCACAATCCTGACGTCGGAGCACAGGAAACTGGGGGTCAGCCTCGAAGGCGCACAGCAAGTCACCATGACCGGCGTCAACGGCAATCCGATTCGCGGCTATATCGTGCGCCTCCCGGCGCTGAAAGCCGGCTCAAAGATCTGGCGGGATGTCGAGGTTGTCTTCGCACAGTTCACCGTCGGGCGCGCCGATCGGTTTTCCATGCTGCTCGGCATGGATCTGATGGGCCGCACGCCGTTTGCCGTTGACTACGGCCGCAAGCGTCTGCTGTTGGCCAAACCGGAAAAGGTCAACATGGTGTCGCGCCGGGATCCGCGCTCTCAAGCACTCGTCGAAGCGCCGGAAGAATTGCAATGTTCGTTTCCTGCAGCAGCACGCGAAGGTCTGCCTTGCGTCGCCGCGACACGGCCTCCAGAACGCCGGTAAGATCGTTTGTGCGCGGCGGCATCAGCGCATTGAGCGGCAGGTCATGGGTGGCAGGACGGCCTTCAAGCACCTCAAGGCAGGACTTTGCGATTTCGCTTAGCGCATCCGCCAGTGGCTGATTTTCCTGTAGGCTTGGGAGCCGGGCGGTTTCTGAGCGAAAGGCGTCCCTGAGCCCGACAAGACGTTTCAATTCAACAATAAGAGGGGTCCTGTCGCCCGCCAGCGCCGCATCAACCAGTGCTTCAAACCTGTGCATGGCGTCTGTCTCGGGCAGCAATGTTTCAATCAACCGCGAAAATGGCGCGGTGACATCGTGCGGCGCTTCTGCCCGGTTCATCACAAAGTAATAGACCAGCGGCGCGGTATAGTCCCGCAGGAGTGCAACAGAAGGCGGAATGTTGCCGCCGCAAAGGCGCTCCGCCAGCCGCTTCGGCGCGTCAAGGTCAGCGCAGCCAAGCCTCTCCATCCGGTCCTGCGCTGCCATGATCCGCAGCCACGGCGACGGCACATCGGAAGTGCCCTGCGGCGACCAGAAGCGCGCGGCGAGAGCAAGGGCGCCAGGCCAGATAATGGCTTCCACATTGTCCGGGTTCATCACCTCGGTCCAGACGCAGGCTTCCGCGCCAATCACATTGCGCCGGGGATCCTCCGGCTCCGGATCAATGGCGTAGTAGTCCTCGGCTCTCAGAAAATGATCAAGATAATAGCTTGTCGAAACAATGAGCGGGTAGCCATCGAAAATCTTGTTCGAGGCCGGCGTCATCCAGGGCTGAATAACGGTGTCTTTTGGCGGCGCGCCTTCGGCAACTTCCTCCCAGCCAATGGCCTTCTTGCCGTGTTTCTTCAATTCCTTCAAAACCCGGGCGGTGAAATGCGCCTGCAGCGCCCTGTTGTCTGCCAGGTCCCTGGCTTTCATGAAAGCCTGCACCCCCTCGTCCGCATCCCAGGCCTTGCCGGTCACCTCGTCGCCGCCGAAATGCCAGTACGGGTCGGGGAAGAGCGCGGCCATCTCGCCGATAAAGTCCTCAAGGAAGCGGTCCATGTGTGCCGACGCCGGGTTCATTTCATCGTCAAAGACCCCGGAGGTCTTGCGCAGTTCTGTTCGCGGTTTTCCGGTCGCAAGCTCCTGGTAGGCGAGGGTGAAACATGTCGAATGGCCCGGCATGTTGAATTCAGGGACAAGGCGGACACCGCGCTCGGCGGCAAACGTGATCAAGTTCGCGATCTCGTCCTGAGTGTAGTATTCGCCGTTTGAAGCAATCGTGTGCAGGCGTGGAAAGTTTTTGCTTTCAACACGAAAGCCCTGGTTGTTGGAGAGCCCGAGGTGCAGCACATTCAGCTTGGCCCGCCCCATGCCATCCACCATGCGTTTGACCAACTCAAGCGGCATGAAGTGCCGCGCCACATCAAGCATCAGCCCGCGCCACTTGAAGCGAGGTTCATCACTTATGGTGCAACAGGGAAAGACAACCCCGTCTCCATCCGGGCGCGCCAGCTGCAGGAGCGTCTGGAGACCATAGTAGATACCAGTTCGTCGATGTGCAGAAATCCGAATGCCCTGCGCGCTGATTTCAAGTTCGTAACTTTCATTGTCGCCGAAGGTCGGCAGGTCCTTTCCTGTGTCTAAACAATCAATCTCAATATGTGCAGGACCAGACGGAAGAGGCTGCTTGACAAGGACCGTTGCAGTCAGCCTTTCCAAGTTTGATATCAAGTTTGTTGACAGGCTTCCGAAGCCCGGTGCCGAGACCTCGACAACCCCCTGGAGCCGGAACTCGCCAGGAGAAATTGTCAGGCTTTTCGGTGTCGGCAACAGCGTCGGTTCCATCACACCCCCCACGATCAAGCCTGGTCTTTCGCCTGGCTGATCGAGGCCAGGATCATCGCGCGGGTCGCGTCGGCGTCCTCCCAGCCCGTCAGCTTGACCCACTTGTTGGGCTCAAGATCCTTATAGTGGGCAAAAAAGTGGGAGATCTGATCGAGCAGGATCTGCCGCAGATCCTTGTAGGACTGAATGTTGGAGTAATAGGGGTGAAGCGCGTCGGCTGGCACCGCGATAACCTTTTCGTCCATGCCCGCCTCATCTTCCATCACCAGCATCCCCACAGGGCGCGAGCGGATGATCGCACCCGGAATGACCGGCGTTGGCCCCGCGACCAGAACATCGACCGGGTCACCGTCGGCGGCCAGCGTATGGGGAATGAAGCCGTAGTTGCACGGATAGAACATCGCGGTATGCAAAAAGCGATCAACGAAGATCGCGCCGCTTTCCTTGTCGAGTTCATATTTCACCGGCGCGCCGCCGAGCGGCACTTCGATCATCACGTTCACTTCATCCGGCGGATTGGTTCCAACGGAAATTTTCGACATGTCCATGGTGCGGCTCTTTCTATTTGAGACGCCGCGATTGAACCACATCGCGGTACCAGTTGTAAGAGGCCTTGGGCGTGCGGGCTTGCGTCCCATAGTCAATGCGCACCAGCCCGAAGCGTGGTGCGTAGCCCCGGGTCCACTCGAAGCTGTCGGTCAGTGACCACGCGAAGTAACCTTTCAACCTGGCGCCCTTGTCCATGGCATCAAGACAGGCATTGAGGTTTTCAGCCAGATAATTGATCCGGTCGGGGTCTTCGACAGAGCCATTGAGTTCAGGCTTGTCGGCAAAGGCGCCGCCGTTTGCGGTGATGTAAAGATCAAGCCCGGGACAGGTCTGGCTCATGTGCGCCGCCAGTTTGCCGATCCCTTCGGGCCAGATTTCGAGCCCCGTCTCGGTCAACGGCGCGCCGTCCGGTGGCCCGGCCTCGCGGTAGCCCCGGGGGGTGTCCGCGGCCCGGATGCGCTTGCGGGTATAGTGATTGAGCCCGAGAAAATCCAGAGCGCACAACGTTTTGCCCAGGTCGCCGTCGTGGATGAACGGCAGCAGGCGCTCATAGATCGCTTCGGGGTAGGTGCCGTGCAGCAGCGGATCGAGAACCGCCCGCTCATGCCAGTCTCTCGCCTTTTCGCAGGCCGCAAAGTCCTCTTCCTCTTGCCGCGCCGGCTCTATCCATGGCGCCTCGATGGCGGTGCCGATGCGCAGTTCGTGCTTCAGGCTGCGCAGCGCTTCGGCCCCCAGACCCGCAGCAAGGTTGAGATGATGCATCGCTGCATGATGCATATCGGCGGGCGAAAGGTCCCGGTGCCGCGTACCAAGCACATTGGTCAGAGCGGCGCTGGTCGACGGTTCGTTCATAAGGATGTGGTTTTTCACCCGGTCCGCAATCCGCGCGCCCATCTCGCCGACATAGTCAGCATACCAATAAGCCACGTCGCGCGACGCCCAGCCGCCCTTGATATGAAGCTTCTGCGGTAAATCGAAATGATGGTAGCAAACCCACGGCGTAATGCCGCGCTCAAGTGCCGTGTCGATCAGCCGATCATAAAAATCAACGCCTTCGCGGTTGATCGCGCCCGAGCCACCGGGAAAAATTCGCGGCCACGAAATCGAAAACCGCCACGCATCAAGCCCGAGTTCGGCCATCAGGTCGATGTCTTCGCCATACCGGTGATAATGATCGCACGCCACATCGCCGTGATCATCGCCCGCAATATTGCCCGGCAAGTGGCAAAACCGGTCCCAGACGCTCTCCCCGCGCCCGCCCGCGCGCACCGCCCCCTCGGTCTGATAGGCCGAGGTCGAGACGCCGAAAATGAAGTCAGAAGGAAAGTCGGGCATATATCAAGCTCCGGGGTGTGTTATGATTGCGGAGTACCATATAGTTGCAAACATCTCCTCGCTCACATGGATTAGCTGAGTTTATAGATCATGCCTCAAAATGACAAAATGAATTTGACAGAAATCTACGACAAGAAGTTTGAAGAGTGGTGGAAAGAAGGTTGGGATTGGGACAATCTGTCACCTGAACAAAAGGAATATTGGATTGCCGAAAAGGACCATCTTATTGCATTTGCTGGAAAACAGTGGACAAGATTCCATCTGCCACTTCGCGATATAGACGGTAATGCTAGTCCAAAGAACCGGGGGTTCAAAGACCCGGAACTGCGATGGTCGGATTCAAAACATCAAAAGCTATTGGATGATATTTCTGCTCGCCTAACGGAATCAAGAAGGAGTCTGCGTGACACTGCGAGACTTTCAGGGATCGTTGTTTCCGAGTCTCTGGAGATTAGTGAGGCGGTGATTGAGAGATCGGTCCTTTTGGAATCAGCCCGTTTTGAGAAGGCGATAAACTTTTACGGCGTTTCATTTCAGGAGTCTGTCAATCTTCGAGATTCCTCGTTTTACGAGCTTGCCGACATGAGAGGGTGTGCTTTTCTTGGTTCTTTGACACTAAGTCGATCATTG
>JAUWTJ010000043.1 GCA_030614785.1 Alphaproteobacteria bacterium
AATTTCGCCCGCGCCCGTCGCGGGCGCCCTGGTATTGTGCAAGTGCGAAGAGTGATACGAAAGACCAAAGGTAAAGGACTATGACCGAGACACAGCTCAGCGGCGCGGAGATCGTCATCAAGGCTCTTAAGGATCAGGGCGTTGAGGTGATGTTCGGCTATCCCGGTGGCGCAGTGCTGCCGATCTATGATGCCTTGTTCCAGAATAGCGGCATCCGCCACATCCTTGTCCGTCATGAGCAAGGTGCGCTGCATGCTGCTGAGGGCTACGCGCGCTCAACCGGCAAGCCCGGCGTCGTGTTGGTGACATCTGGACCGGGCGCCACCAATGCGGTCACCGGTCTGGCGGATGCAATGCTCGATTCCATTCCTATCGTCTGTCTGACGGGGCAGGTCGCCTCGCATCTGATTGGCGGCGATGCCTTCCAGGAAGCCGATACTGTCGGCATCACCCGCGCCTGCACCAAGCACAACTGGCTTGTAAAGGACGCAAACGATCTGGCGCGCACAATCCATGAAGCCTTCTACATTGCCACCAGCGGTCGTCCGGGTCCTGTTGTTGTCGATATCCCGAAAGATGTTCAGTTCGCACCAGGCGATTATTGCGGACCGGACAGGGTCCAGCACAAGACCTATCGGCCCAGGGTCAAAGGCGATATCAATTCGATTACCCGGCTGGTCGAGATGATCGGCGAGGCGAAGCGTCCGCTGTTTTATACCGGCGGCGGGGTTATCAATTCAGGTCCGGCTGCCAGTCAGCTCTTGCGCGAACTGGTTCGCGGGACCGGCGCTCCGATCACATCAACGCTGATGGGGCTGGGCGCTTTTCCTGCGTCCGACAAACAGTGGCTCGGCATGCTCGGCATGCATGGGACGGCAGAAGCCAACTACGCGATGCACGATTGCGATCTTATGATCTGTGTTGGTGCGCGCTTTGATGACCGGGTGACCGGTGTCATCGAGAAATTCTCGCCGGGCTCCAGAAAAGTCCACATCGATATCGATCCGTCGTCCATCAACAAGAACGTCCTGGTCGATTTGCCGATCATTGGTGACGTCGCCCATGTTCTTGAAGATGTTCTGCGGATCTGGAAAGCACAGGGACGTCCAACCAACAGTGCGGCGATTGCCGACTGGTGGAAGACCATTGAGGGTTGGCAGGCACGCGATAGCCTGAAATTCGAGAACTCAGACACAATCATCAAGCCGCAATACGCCATTCAGCGTCTGCAGGAGCTCACCAAAGACCGCGATGTCTACTTTACGACAGAGGTTGGTCAGCATCAGATGTGGGCAGCGCAGCATTTGCGCATTGAAGAACCCAATCGCTGGATGACCTCCGGCGGCCTTGGTACCATGGGATACGGGCTGCCCGCTGCGGTGGGCGTTCAGATTGCCCATCCCAATTCTCTGGTCATCGACGTGGCTGGCGAAGCGTCAATTCAGATGATGACCCAGGAGCTTTCCACCGCTGTTCAGTACGGCGCGCCCGTTAAAGTCTTTATTCTGAACAATACCTATATGGGCATGGTCAGACAGTGGCAGGAATTACTGCACGGAAACCGCCATTCGGAGTCCGAAAGTCTTGCCATGCCGGATTTTGTAAAGCTGGCGGAAGCCTACGGTGCGAGCGGCATTCAGGTCAAAGACCCGGCGGATGTGGATGGCGCCATTGAGGAGATGATCCGCAGGGATGGTCCGGTTGTTGTCGATTGCCTGGTGGACAAATATGAGAACTGCTTCCCGATGATCCCGTCCGGCGCCGCACACAATGAAATGATTTTCGGCAAGGCCGGTCTTGATGCCGGTGTTTCCGAAGAGGGAAAAATTCTTGTTTGATCCTGGTCGGGCAGGACCCGCCCGTATGATACCGAAACCGAAAGTAATTTTACTTGAAAGGGTAAAGGTCTATGTCGCCGCTTCGCGATGAAACTCAGGAACGTCATTGTATCGCCGTGCTCGTGGACAACGAGGCGGGCGTTCTGGCGCGCGTGATTGGCTTGTTCTCCGGGCGTGGCTATAATATCGAAAGTCTCACAGTGGCAGAAGTGGACCACTCTGGTCATTCCTCCCGGATCACCGTTGTGACGACCGGGACCCCGATGATAATCGCCCAGATCAAGGCGCAGCTGGAACGGCTCGTGCCAGTCCATCGGGTCGTTGATCTCACTGTAGATCACGAAAGCATGGAGCGCGAAATGGCCATGATTAAAGTGGTCGGCACCGGAGAAAAGCGGGTCGAGAGCATGCGGCTGTCGGAGGTGTTTCGTGCCCATGTCGTGGACTCGACCCAAACATCATTCGTCTTTGAGTTGACCGGTGCGCCGGGGAAAATTGACGCTTTTATCAACCTCATGCGCCCACTCGGGCTCGTGGATGTTTCAAGAACCGGAGTCGTCGCTATAGCGCGCGGCCCGGATGCGATGTAAGACCTCATCAGGAATTTAAATCCCGGGCCTCATCTGGCAGCGCTCGGACAAAGTAACAAGGGACGAAAAAGATGCGTGTTTATTATGACCGCGATGCAGACGTAAATCTGATCAAAGGCAAGAATGTTACCATTATTGGCTATGGCAGCCAGGGCCACGCCCACGCGCTCAATATGCGCGACTCAGGCGCAAAGGAAGTTGTCGTCGCCCTGCGCGAAGGCTCTGCCTCTGCCGCCAAGGCTGAAGCAGAAGGCATCAAGGTCATGTCAGTGACCGAGGCCGCCAAATGGTCCGATGTCATGATGATGCTGACACCGGATGAATTGCAGGCCGACATCTACCGTGATGAATTGAAGGACAATATGAAACCAGGCGCGGCACTGCTGTTTGCCCATGGTCTCGCGGTTCACTTCAATCTCATCGAGCCACGCTCGGACATTGACGTTCTGATGGTCGCACCGAAAGGCCCCGGCCACACAGTGCGCGGTGAATATCAACGCGGTGCGGGCGTGCCGTGCCTGATCGCTATTCATCAAGACGCCACTGGCAATGCCCACGAGATCGGGCTTTCCTATGCTTCCGCAATTGGTGGTGGCCGTGCGGGGATCATTGAAACAACTTTCCGCGAGGAATGCGAAACCGATCTCTTTGGTGAGCAGGCTGTTCTGTGTGGTGGTCTTGTCGAGCTCATTCGCGCCGGATTTGAAACTCTGGTTGAAGGCGGCTATGCCCCGGAAATGGCCTACTTCGAATGTCTGCATGAAGTGAAGCTGATCGTCGATCTGATCTATGAAGGCGGCATTGCCAACATGAACTACTCGATTTCCAACACGGCGGAGTATGGCGAATATGTCACCGGGCCGCGTATCATAACCAGCGAAACCAAAGCGGAAATGAAGCGGGTTCTTGACGATATTCAATCCGGACATTTCACCCGCGACTGGATGCTGGAAAACAAGGTTGGTCAAACCAGCTTCAAGGCCAAGCGGGCCAAGGCAGAAGCCCACCCCATCGAGGAAGTCGGCGAGCGCCTGCGCGCCATGATGCCATGGATCGCCGAGCGCCGCATGGTCGACAAGGCGAAGAACTAGTTTTGACGTGAAGATGAAGATCTGAATGGGGTCTGTTCAGCAATGAGCGGACCCCGTTCATTTGGTTCTGACAAGATCCGCAATTTCAAAGCCGAACAAGTCTTTGACCTCAAGAGCGTGGCCACCAACAAATTTCGTCAGGGAACCGCTTGATGAGGTCAGATAGAGCAGCTCGCCTTGTTCATTTTCCTCATCATATACGACGACAGTGCCGCCCTTGAGAATACCGGACTCCAGCGCCGTCTTGACGATCTCGCTCTCCTCATCGATCAAATATATCTCGAGATGTTCGAGCCCTTCCTCTTCACGGAACTCGTAATAGCCCAAATAGTATCCGTTCATGCGTTTGTCGCGATTTCGGAACTTCCGGCGGGCCTCGGTGTGGGAAATATCGTTTACCGCTGCATAGTCTTCAAGAAACTCTGCCGGAAAAAACTGCGTCACACTCAGGAAGCGCTTCTCTTTGATCTGACTTGGGAGAACCGTGTAATATAGGCTTTTCGGTTCGCCTGCAGTATCCTCATCAAGCGTAGAGAATTTTAGTTTGAGAGTGTTGCGCCCCGACCGGGTGAACTTCATCTCGACATCGTCATTTTGCCAGACGCCAACCAGTTGCTGATCGAACACGCGATTACCAAGGGGATGCCTGGAGGACAGCGGGAAACATGCTGTGAGAAAGAGGGCCAGGAAAACGACTGCAGATTGTCTGGTCTTTGGCATCGTCGGTTCCCCCGGTTTTCGCTTCTCCATCGCGAGGCAAAGCTAACATTGAGCGATGGGTGTGGCAACTGAGCCTCGAAGGAGCAGAGACAGGCCTCAAACCTTGATCTATTTTTCACGATTGTAATTCTGTGCTTGCCAAACCAGGGTAAGTTCATCTTAATTGGCGCCAGCGAACTTTTGACGTGTTCCAACGTATTCATTGTTCGTTAACCAGGCGTGTACCAGTCTTGGTTCGGAAGCGAAGTCGTTGTTTTGGAAGCAGAAATGTCAGTATTAGTGACACAGTTTGAAGGACTTGACCGGAGCACACTCGTGCTGGCGGGCGGTCCTGTGCGTCCGACAACTCACCTTCTCCTGGCGGAACTTCTTCTCCTTATGCGCCCCTGATCGCATCGAGGTTTTCGGTCATAAAGACCTGAGCCAGCGTTTAGGGGAGAAGCTGAACAATCCCGACCTCTCATCGCATATATAAGGACCAGGAAGATGAGCACAGACTCAAAAAATGAATCCGTAAAAGAAACTGACACCAAACGAGAGCGCGTCTATATTTTTGATACGACGCTGCGTGACGGCGAACAATCCCCCGGCGCGTCGATGAACCTGCCGGAAAAGCTCCGCATTGCAGAGATGCTTGAGACCCTCGGCGTGGACATCATTGAGGCGGGCTTTCCAATTGCCTCCAACGGTGACTTTGAAGCTGTCCGGGAAATAGCCAAACTCGTTCGCAAGCCTGTCATTTGTGGGCTCGCGCGCGCCGGAACAAAGGACATCCTGCGAGCTGCAGAAGCGTTGAAGGATGCCGAACGCAAACGGATCCATACCTTCATTTCCACAAGTCCGGTTCATATGAAGCACAAGCTTCAAATGACATCCGAGCAGGTCATGGAGGCCGTCATCGGATCGGTAACGCAAGCCCGCAATCTGGTTGATGATGTGGAGTGGTCGCCGGAGGATGCAACACGCACGGATCATGATTTTCTCTGTGCCACAGTCGAAGCCGCTATCAAGTGCGGCGCCACCACGATCAACATCCCCGATACTGTCGGCTATTGTATTCCAACCGAATATGCTGACCTCATCAAAATGCTGATCAACCGGGTTCCCAATATAGATCAGGCAATCCTGTCGGTTCACTGTCACAACGATCTGGGTCTCGGGGTAGCCAATTCCCTGGCTGGCATCGCGGCTGGAGCACGTCAGGTCGAATGTACGATCAACGGGCTTGGCGAGCGAGCCGGCAATGCGGCCATGGAAGAAGTCGTCATGGCCATCAAGACCCGCAATGACATGATGCCTTATGACGTTGGTATTGAGACGACTGCGATTGCCAAGGCATCCAAACTGGTTTCGGGCATCACAGGTTTTGCCGTCCAGTATAACAAGGCGATCGTTGGCAAGAATGCCTTTGCTCACGAGTCCGGCATTCATCAGGATGGCATGTTGAAGAACAACGAGACCTACGAAATCATGACGCCGGAAAGTGTTGGCGTCAGTGAGACTACACTCGTGCTTGGCAAATTGAGCGGCCGCCATGCCTTCCGGGCAAAACTGGAAGAGATGGGCTATCAATTGGGCGCCAACGCTCTTGATGATGCCTTTAAACGGTTCAAGGATCTCGCCGACAAGAAACGTGAAGTCTTCGATGCGGACATCGTTGCATTGGTGGATGATGAAATCATCAGCGAAAACGAGCGAATTCGTCTCGTGTCGCTTCGGGTTATCTCGGGCACCGAAGGCCCGCAGGAAGCCACTCTGACGCTGGAAATTGATGGTGAGGAAAAGACCACAACCTCGAGCGGCGACGGGCCGGTTGACGCGACCTTCAATGCCATCAAGGCACTCTTCCCGACCAAGGCCCGACTTGAGCTCTACCAGGTTCACGCCGTGACCAAGGGAACCGATGCGCAAGCCGAGGTGAGTGTTCGAATGGAAGAGGATGGCAAAATCGTCCTCGGGCGGGGCGCTGAAACCGATACGCTGGTGGCCTCTGCCAGGGCTTATGTCAATGCGCTCAACCATCTCCTGGTGAAGCGAGAGCGGACTGTGCCGCCGGCAATGGATGTGCTTGAAGGTGATATCGGTGCCTGAAGGGCCCCCGGTCTCCTTTTTTGACAAATACTTGTGATCTGGAGTGATTCACATACCAAATCCTGGGGTGAATCACTCCATAATGCTCCATAATACCGCATACATTTACTGAGTCGGTTCCCAGGGCGGGCCGTGGAGGCGCGGGTTTGCGCCAGGTTTTCATGGACTTTGTCAGCACGGCTTTAACCTTATTTTACTTTAACCATGAGAATATCGGCCTCAGCTTTTCTTTTTCACTTCAATAAGCCCGCAAAGGGCGGAGATAACTAATGTTTTCAGGTTTGCTCGGAATGTTTTCCAACGACATGGCGATTGATCTCGGAACCGCCAACACACTGGTCTATGTCAAGGGAAAGGGGATCGTTCTCAATGAGCCATCGGTTGTCGCTATAAAATCCAAAGGCGGCAAAACCCAGGTCCTGGCCGTCGGTGAGGAAGCCAAGGAAATGCTGGGAAGGACACCCGGCGATATTGAGGCGATCCGCCCGATGAGGGACGGTGTCATTGCCGACTTTGAGGTCGCTGAAGAGATGATCAAGCATTTTATCCGCAAGGTTCATAATCGACGCGCATTTGCGAGCCCGGAGATCATTATTTGCGTTCCGTCCGGCGCTACAGCCGTTGAACGGCGTGCTATTCAGGAATCTGCTATCTCCGCAGGAGCGCGGCGCGTCAAGCTCATCCCCGAGCCGATGGCAGCCGCCATTGGGGCGGGGCTTCCGGTTGCCGAGCCCACAGGCTCAATGGTCGTCGATATCGGCGGCGGTACGACGGAAGTCGCGGTTCTATCGCTCGGTGGTATTGTCTACTCTCGATCAGTTCGCGTTGGTGGGGACAAAATGGATGAATCGATCATTTCCTTCATTCGCAGGAACCACAATCTTCTCATCGGTGAAGCCAGTGCGGAACGCATAAAGAAGGCCGTTGGTGCCGCTTGTCCTCCGGCCAATGGCGCTGACGGCGATATGGTTTCGATCAAGGGCCGTGATCTGATGAACGGCGTGCCGAAAGAAATCAAAATCTCTACACGCGATGTTGCAGAGAGTTTGATGGAACCGGTGAGCCAGATCATCGAAGGTGTGAAAATTGCACTGGAGGCGACACCGCCCGAGCTCGCCGCCGATATTGTTGACAAGGGGATTGTTATGACCGGAGGCGGAGCCCTGCTAACAAATCTCGATGTCGTTCTGCGTGAAGCAACCGGCTTGCCGGTTTTTGTTGCAGATGAAGCTTTGTCCTGTGTCGCGCTTGGTACTGGCAAGGTCCTCGAGCACGAAGGTTTGATGGGCGGCATTCTGTCTTCCGCAGTTTAGTTGGCGGATACAGTCAAGTGTTGCCCGCTTTGATTAACGTGCAGAAATACACGCAGGTGAGGCGACATGTTTGACCGCAGGTTTGATAGTGAACAATCACAGGACTCAGTCTTCGTCGAAGGCAGGAGATTGCCCTTTGTCATTTTGCTATCTCTGGCCCTGGTCTTCATGATGCTGGATCGTGCCGAAGCTGATGTGCTGGATGACGCACGCGAGGCCATTACCGATTTCACATCTCCGATTTACGAGGCGGTGTCGCCGCCGATCAAGGCGATACGCGCCTGGTTCGGAAGAGTGCCCAGGCTTTTCTCGACGCTGGAAGAAAACGAACGCCTGCACCGCGAAAATGCGGAGCTGCGTGCCTGGAAGGATGCCGCGCTGCTGCTGGAAAAAGAAAATGCTCGATACGAGGCTCTACTCAACGTCGCGGTCGATCCCGAAATCGGGTATGTAACTGGCCGTGTTGTCACCGAGGCATCGGGCCCCTTCATTCGCACACTGGTCGTCAATCTGGGTAAGCGCAATGGTGTTTTTGATGGTTCCGCCGTTATTGACGAGGATGGTCTGGTTGGCCGGATTTTGGGATCAGGCCACAATGCCTCGCGGGTATTGCTTCTCAACGATCTGAACTCACACATACCCGTCGTTGTAGAGCCTGGAAATTATCGTGCGGTCCTGAGTGGAACAAACAAGGCCTATCCGACCATTGAATTTCTATCCAGAGATGCCCAGGTGCAAGTCGGCGACAGGGTCGTCACATCAGGACATGGCGGACTTCTCCCCCCTCATCTCCCGGTAGGTCTCGTGTCCAGCATTGACGGGAAACACATTCGTGTACATCCGTTTTCAAATGAGACCAAAGTTGAACGGGTTCGGGTATTGCAGTATGACTTTCCAAATCGCGTCGTTGAAACGAAAGGGAAGAAATCAGATCCAACGGCACCCGACGCCGATGGCACTAACGGGTGACCACAATGTTTACTCACTCCAGAGAAAGTAGTGGCAGCCGTCTGTGGTCACTTTTTCCGTTCCTGAGCGCCGTCTTTTGTATTTTGCTAACAATGGTTCCTCTCGGACTCTCGACTGGATACCTCGCGCCTCCATCTTTTTCCCTCGTTGCGATTTATATCTGGATTCTCGCCCGCCCGGACTTGATGCCACCGACAGCGGTTTTTCTTCTCGGCATCCTGCAAGACCTCTTCTGGGGTGGACCGGTGGGGCTATGGGGTGCGGTTTTTTTGATCGTCTGGGCTTTTACGCTTTCGCAGCGGCAGTTTCTTGCAGGCAGAGGGTTTGGGTTGACCTGGGCAACGTTCGGCGTCGTTGCCATCGGGTCCAGTGTTCTGGCGTGGATCATAGCTTCTGTTTTTTACGGTACGCCTATGCCTGTCATCCCAATTCTTTCGCTGACTATTTTGAGTTTCGCCGTCTATCCTGTCTTTGCAAGGGTCGCCCCTTTCTTCATGCGGCAAATGGGAGAGGCAGGGTCCTGACATGAAGTTTGATATACGTGACAGTGCTCGTTACGAGCAATTTAGCCGACGAACAGCGATTATGGGTTTCGGCACAGCGAGCATTTTCGCGGGCCTTGCCTCACGTATGTATTTTTTGCAGGTCATCGAAGGTGAGCAATATCGCCAGATGGCCGATGATAATCGCGTCAATCGGCGGATGGTTGCCCCTTTGCGGGGACGTATTTTCGACCGATTTGGTGTTGAGCTTGCATCGAACACCCAGAATCTCCAGGTGATGCTGATCGCCGAAGACACCAATGATATTAACGAAACTCTGGAAGATATTGCGGCGGTGGTGCCCCTGTCGGCATCAAGGCGGCAACGCATTGCGCGGGAGATAAAGCGGAAACGCAAATTCGTCCCGGTTATGATTGCCGAAAATCTGACGTGGGAGCAGTTTGCCCGAATTAATGTTCGAGCACCTGATCTACCAGGTATTGTCGCGAATATCGGTGACGTCCGGCACTATCCTTTCGAGGGGCGCCTGGCTCACGTCCTTGGCTATGTTGCGAGGGTTTCCGAAAGGGATCTGCAGGAAAATGACGACCCGCTCCTTCAGCTACCCGGTTTCAGAATAGGCAAGAGCGGCCTGGAAAAGTCACTTGATCTGGAATTGCGTGGCAGCACCGGGACGAGCCATGTCGAAGTCAATGCCTATGGCCGTGTCATTCGCGAGCTGGATCGCAAGGAGGGGGATGCAGGCCGCGACCTGGTTCTGACCCTCGATATGGGGCTTCAGAACTTTATCTATGACCGACTTGAAGGTAAAAGCGCTGCCGTTGTTGTCATGGACGTCAAGAATGGAGATCTTCTTGGTCTCGCGGCAACACCGGCGTTTGATCCCAATGATTTCACAAGGGGACTTTCGCAAGCCAAATGGGACAAGTTGCGGACAGATGATATGGATCCGCTGGTTAACAAGACAATCGCCGGCCAGTTTGCACCTGGCTCTACTTTCAAGATCATATCGGCCCTTGCTGGTCTGGAGTCAGGTCAGATTGATCCCGACCATACGGTCTATTGCGGCGGCAAGATGCGCCTCGGGAACCGCGAGTTTCATTGCTGGAAACGTCATGGACACGGGGCAATGAACCTGCGTAATGCCATTAAGAATTCCTGCAATGTCTATTTTTTCGAAATGGCGAAACGTCTGGGTATTTCTGACTATGCCGAGATGGGCAAACGGTTTGGCATTGGCGAATTGCATGACATTGGCATTCCCGGTGCCAGAGAAGGACTGATGCCTACGGGAAATTGGAAACAAGCCTTCCGTGATGAAGCGTGGGTCAAGGGGGATACTCTCAACACAAGTATTGGCCAAGGTTTTCTGCTGGTCACTCCGCTCCATCAAGCTGTGATGACCGCGCGGCTCGCGAGCGGTGGTTTTGCAGTCAAGCCGCGCCTTATCAAAAGCCTTGGCGAGATGGCGAGCGAGCTGGAGGCGCCGGAGAGCATGGGCCTCACTAAAAAGTGGGTCGATCTCGTGCGGGAAGGGATGATCGCTGTCGTCAACGAACCTGGCGGTACAGCGTTTGGCAAGAAACTGAGGGGCAAGGGGCTCTCGATGGCTGGCAAAACGGGCACAGTTCAGGTGCGGCGGATCACCAGGGAAGAGCGCGCCGCCGGAGTTACAAAGAACGAAGATCTTCCCTGGAGGAGAAGGGATCACGGTTGGTTCGTTGGCTTCGGTCCGACAGAAGCACCACGCTACGCAATCTCTGTCCTCGTTGAACACGGAGGCGGTGGGTCGGCTGCCGCTGCACCCATCGGGCGCGACGTTATGCGCGAGGTGCTGCTTCGCGATCCCTCAAGCCGCCCGGCCTACTCCCCATCGCTCGAAGCGTCTTTGGCCAGTGGCCCTCGTTCAGGGAGGGAGGCATGAGTTTTGTCTATGGACAGACCGGCAGGGAAGTGCCGTTCCTGCAAAAACTTCGAGAGATCAATTGGCTTTTGATCCTCACAGTGACCGCAATCTCCCTCATCGGAATTGCCATGTTGTATTCCACATCAACAACGCCGGTGGGACCCGCCGGAGAGCCGGCCACCCGGGGGAGTTTTGACCCGTGGGCTTCTCGCCAACTAATACGATTTGGCTTTGGACTTGTTGTTCTGCTGGCGATCGGTCTCGTTGATATTCGTTTGTGGATGAAGCTTGCCTATCCAGCCTATGGCGTGGCCCTCATTCTTCTTCTGGCGGTCGAGTTCTATGGTGTCACGGGGATGGGCGCGCAGCGCTGGGTGGAGCTTCCTGTTGTCGGGATCACGCTTCAGCCCTCTGAAATTATGAAGATTGCAATGGTTCTCGCCCTTGCGCGGTATATTCACGGATTGGGCGACGGCGACATTTCGCACCTCAAAAGTCTTGCTCCGGCGGTTGTTATTATCATTTTGCCGGCCGTGTTGGTCTTGCGGCAGCCGGACCTGGGGACCGCGCTTCTTCTGCTCGCAGGCGGTTTCATCATCCTTTTTCTTGCTGGTCTGTCATGGCGTATTCTGGGCGGGGTCGGGGTCCTGGGGGTTGTCGGAGCTATCATCGGTTGGCAGTTCCTGCAGGATTATCAAAAACAACGGGTTCTGACCTTTCTCGATCCGGAAAGCGATCCGCTCGGTACCGGTTACCACATTCTCCAAGCCAAGATTGCTATGGGGTCGGGCGGTGTTTTCGGCAAGGGTTATCTGCAAGGTACACAAAGCCAATTGAATTTCTTACCGGAAAAACATACCGACTTTATCTTTACAATGCTGAGTGAGGAACTGGGCTTGATGGGCGGGCTCTTCCTGCTTGTGCTCTACCTTATGATACTGGCCCGCGGCACGTCGATTGCGCTGTCCTCGCGGAACCATTTCGGACGTCTCGTCGCAATGGGCGTTATGGCGACCTTCCTGCTGTATATTGTCATTAACACCGCCATGGTCATGGGACTTGTTCCTGTGGTCGGTGTTCCTCTGCCGCTTGTCTCCTATGGCGGAACAGCCATGATGACGATCCTCTTTGGTCTCGGGCTTGTCATGAGTGTCCACATCCACCGCGATATTGAAATTCCTGTTACGTCGGCAGGGTTCTGGTAGCTGCGTTATGGAATGTGTATCAATCCCGTGTACGAAGAGACGATTTTCCTCTAACCTCACCTGATCATTATTGTGGTGAGGTTTTCAGGGGAGGTTGATATGAGTAGTGAAGCAGCAGCACCGAAGGGGCTATGGGCGCTTTGGCAGGGACTGACACTCTGGATCAAGGTCCTGATTGGTCTTGCGCTCGGCGTCGTTGTCGGTGTGACGATCGGCGATGTGGTCAACCCGTACCTCGAGCCCGTCGGTGAAATCTTTAAACGCCTCTTCCGAATGCTGATCGTCCCTCTGATCTTCTTCTCACTGGTATCGGGCATCACGTCCATGACCGACCTGAAAGAAATGGGTCGGATCGGGAGCAAGACGTTTGTGATCTATCTTTTGACGACCGCCATTGCAGTGGCTATAGGCCTTGGCTTCGGCTTTGTGTTTCAGCCAGGCGCAGGCGCTTCTCTTGGCGGGGGCTATGAGATACAGCCAAATGAAGCGCGCACCGTGGGCGAATTCCTGATCAATCTCATCCCGACGAACCCGGTCGCTGCTTTCGCGGAAGGCAACGTCCTCCAGATCATCACATTTGCTTTGCTCATCGGCGTATCGATAAATCTTGCAGGCAAGAAAGCCAATCACGTCAGCCATTTCATGGATGAAGCTTCCGAAGTGATGTACAGTCTGACCCATATAGTCATCCAGATCACGCCTTACGGGGTCTTCGCCCTCATGGCTGTTATCTCGGCAAAATATGGTCTCGATGTTCTCCTGCCACTCGGCAAGCTCGTCCTTGTGGTCTATGGCGCCCTGATCTTCCACGCCCTGGTAGTTTACGGCAGCATAGTTCGCTACGTTGGCGGGATGCGCCTCAAACCATTCTTCACAGGTCTGTTTGACGCTCAACTGGTGGCCTATTCGACGGCTTCAAGCGCGGCGACTCTGCCCGTCACCATGTCGTGTGTTCGGGATAATCTGGGGGTTTCAAAACGCATCTCAAGTTTTGTCCTGCCGCTCGGCGCGACAATCAATATGGATGGTACGGCGCTTTATCAAGGTGTTGCGGCGCTGTTCATCGCTCAGGCTTTCGGGATTGATTTGACTGTCATGGACGGGGTCACCATCATATTGACTTGCACTCTTGCGTCCATTGGTTCAGCTGCGGTGCCAGGCGCAGGCCTTGTGATGCTCACTATGGTGCTGGGCTCTGTCGGCTTGCCGCTGGAGGGCATTGGCATGATCTTCGCTGTCGATCGCATCATGGATATGATGCGCACTGCTGTGAACGTTACCGGTGATAGCATGGTCTCGGTTCTTGTGGCCAAGAGCGAAAATGAACTTGATCTAAAAGTCTTCAACAAGGATCCCGAGATCTAGAACTGTACACCGAGGATATCGGCAATTTCCTTGCGCAGGTCTGGCGCGGAAATCGGTTTTTGCATGACTTTGGCGGCACCGACCTGGGAAGCCACACCCTGGATAATGTCATCCGAATCTCCGGTCAGGATGACAACCGGGATCTGGCGGATAGCGAGGTCCTTGGATCGGCGGAGCCTGTTGATGAAGTCAAGTCCGTCCATGCCTTCCATGTGGATATCACAGATAATGAAATCCGGTATTCTCGGTGCAGGGCCAGTTAGATACTTCCAGGCCGCAGCGCCTTCCGAGTATTCGCCAATTGCCGTGATGCCGATTGTCTGGAGTATCTGACGCACAATGCTGCGCATGGCTGTGTGATCATCAATCACGAGGCCAAACATCTCGTGGGCGACACTGCCGAATTCATCCTGGTTTTGTGTACTCTGCACTCTCTGGTTCCTGTGTCAGATGCTTCTTTTTGCCAAAAGCGAAAAGAAGTTCATGTGAAGGTCTTTAGCAAGGACCCATAAATCTATGGTTGGAGACCCAGAATGGTGGCAATTTCCTTGCGCATATCCGGTGCCGAAATCGGCTTTTGCAGGACTTTGGCGGCGCCGACCTGGGCGGCGACATCCTGGATGAGGTGATCCGGGTCTCCGGTCAGAATGAGGACCGGGATGTCGTGGATGTTCTCGATTTTCGATCGGCGGATCTTGTTGACAAATTCAAGCCCGTCCATGCCCTCCATGTGAAGGTCGCAGATAATGAAATCCGGCACGTCTTTTGTGCAAGCGGTTAGATAATTCCAGGCGCTAGCGCCTTCTGAATATTCCTCGACTTCCGTGATACCAATGTTGTGCAGCATCTGGCGGACGATGCTGCGCATGGTTTTTTGATCGTCGATCACGAGACCAAATAACTGGTCGGCGACACTGTCGAAATCTACTGTTTTTTGTATACTCTGCACTTTTAATTCCCCGTGTTAGGTGTGCTCAAACTAGGCTTATGGAATTAACGGCGAGTAAATTTTCGCGATGCGAATGACTCTAAAGGTAAATGCCGGACATAAAATTTGGTATAATTACGCCCTTTCCGGACGGCAATTATTAACGGCGTAAAAGAATTATGCCCTGAACCGGTTACCAGTACCGTACACGGAGGGCAGTTTCGATACAGAATTTGTTAACCGTGTTAGCGTTATTGGTGTATTTGATTTAGGGACGAAATGACTTTCGCGTGAGGTCAATAATTGCCCTTGGCGGCATCCAGTTTTGTCCGGTTTCAGGACCTCTCTCATCCGCGCCGTTGTGGCCCTGTCAATCCAGAGGGGGTTTTATGATCTTTCCAATTCTTCGTAATCAGCTACCGCCGGTCACGGCTCGCGGCACCTATGGAGTGCATTTTTGGTGATCAGGCGCAGATTTCAGGCCCTCTTGAGGCTATGCCTGCTTGCCGCTAAATCCGGTGGACAGCACCAAACCCCCATGTTATCAGGGCGCTCTTCACCCGCCGGAGATCACAGATCTGCGGCTTGGGGGCCGTTAGCTCAGTTGGTAGAGCACCTGACTCTTAATCAGGGTGTCACTGGTTCGATCCCAGTACGGCCTACCAATTTCCCTCCGCCGGTCTCGCGCGTTTCAACCAGCCTAATGTCCCTGCTGAGTTTGCACTCCAGGCGGCACGGACGCGCTGATCATACCGCTTTCTTTCATGGCATTGGTCGCCGGAACCAGGAGCCAGAGGCACATGGCAAACCCGGTGATGCTCATGACAATCGTGTAGGGCAGGGCCAGCAGAACCATCTTCATGTAGGACAGGCGCACCAGAGGTGCGACCGAGGACGTCAGGAGGAAGAGGAACGCGGCCTGGCCGTTAGGCGTCGCAACACTGGGGATATTGGTCCCGGTATTGATGGCAACCGTGATGAGGTCACGCTGGGCCAGGGTGATGGTCCCGGCATCGAACGCATCGACCACTTCGTTGATATAGACCGTCGCGACAAAGACGTTATCGCTGATCGCTGACAGGACTCCGTTGGCAATGTAGAAACTGACAACCTGGGCATTGCCGTCGAGCGCGAGCGCCGCAGCGATGATCGGGGCAAACAGTTGCTGATCGTTGATCACGGCGACGATGGCAAAGAAGATGCCCAGCAGTGCGGTAAAGGGCAGGGCCTCTGTAAAGGCTTCCCCGATGTGGTGTTCATCCGTGACGCCGGTAAAGGCGCAGGCAAAGACAATGACGCTGAGACCGATGATGCCGACAGCGGCCAGGTGGAACGCCAGCGCGAAAATCAGCCAGAGTGCAACAACGCCCTGCATGGCAAGCGAGGCCTTGTCTTCAAAGGATCGCTCCGCCGTTGCCGTCTTTTCGAAGGCTTCAAGTTGGGTGCGAACCGCGCTCGGGAGTTGATGTCCGTAGTCGAGGATCTTGAATCTCTCGACCGCATAGCAGGTCAACAGACCAGCGGCGAAAACCGGCAGGGTGACCGGCGTCATGCGGATAAAGAACTCGGCGAAGCTCCAGTTGACCTTTGTGGCGATCAAAAGGTTTTGTGGCTCGCCGACAATCGTCATCACGCCGCCAAGGGCTGTTCCCACGGCCGCATGCATGAGGAGATTGCGCAGAAACCCTCTGAAGTGTTCGAGATCCTCGTGGTGATGCTCTTTCACATGATGATCCAGCGAGTGATCGTGGTCGGTGTCCTGGAGCAGCTTGCCTGAGGCAAAGCGGTGATAGATACCGTAAAACCCGACGCAAATACTGATGATCACGGCGGTCACAGTCAGAGCATCAAGGAAGGCCGACAGGAAAGCTGCAGCGAAACAAAACAGCAGCGACAGCATGATCTTTGAGCGGACGGACAAGAGGATTTTAGTGAAAATCATCAGAAGAAGGTTCTTCATGAAGTAAACACCGGCGACCATAAAGATGAGCAGGAGGATGACTTCCAGATTTTCGCTGATCTCATGGTAGACGTGTTTTGAACTGGTCAGGCCAAGAAAAACGGCTTCGATGGCGAGCAGCCCGCCTGGAATGAGCGGATAACACTTCAGCGCCATGGCGAGCGTGAAAATGAACTGGAGGATCAGGATCCAGCCCGTGGCGACCGGCCCGACTGTGATAACAAGCAGTGGATTGAGGACGAGAAAGCCCAGAATGACCTGTTTGTACCAGAGAGGCGATTGCCCCATAAAATTGGATGGAATCCCGCCCGGAACACTGGTCGCTTTTTTCATGTATCGTACCCTCATCGTGAATTGACAAGGATACCACGCTGCTTCCCCGCCCAATCCTGGGGAGACATCGTAGTATCCATGAAAAACCACGTGGCAAGACTTACGGACCGCTTGCCGATACTACCACATGGGCGGTGTAAAACAATTTTCAAGGGGTGCGCGCCGCTTTTTTTAAATCGGGTCTAACCTGGTGGGTCAATCGGGGCCCGCAAATTGTCGATTGCGAAGAGCGCTGTTGTGTGAGATCACAGGGACCAAGCCGGATGGCCAACCACAAGAGGAGCTGGGCCCTTGACTACGATCGACGATCTGATTTCGCGCGCCCGTGCCTTTCGATCGACGTCCTTTGTCCAAAAACAACCCCTCTATGATCAGCTGGTTCGTGACGGCCAGGCACCCAAAATTCTCATGATCGCCTGTTCCGACAGCCGCGTCGATCCGTCCGTCATTTTCGATGCGGAGCCCGGGCAGATCTTCATGGTGCGCAATGTCGCCAGTCTTGTCCCGCCGTCCTCGCCTGACGAGGGATGCCACGGGACAAGTGCGGCCCTCGAGTTCGGTGTCAGGGCGCTTGGCGTGGAACATGTGGTTGTGCTGGGTCACGGGCATTGCGGCGGAATTGATGCCCTGCTCGACGGCACGAAGGGCGACGACCCGACATCGGAATTTATCGGGCCATGGCTGTCCTGCGCGACCGGCGTGTGTGACCAGGTGGTGGAGGACATGCCGCAAGCCTCCCACGCGGAGCGGGCGCGCAGGCTGGAATATGAAACCGTGCGGATGTCGGTTCGAAATCTGATGACGTTTCAATGGATCGCAGAGCGTGTCAGCAAGGGCGACTTGTCACTGCATGGCTGGCATTTTGACATCGCCGAAGGCGTCCTGTCCGACGTCGGCGAAAGCGGCGACCCGGTTCGCATCAGCGGTTGAGGTCAGGCTCTATGGATAACTATCTGTTCTCCGGCCTGAAGGTTCTCGATGTGGGGACCTATATCGCCGGACCTGTGGCCGCAACGATGCTGGGCGACTTTGGCGCCGATGTCATCAAGATCGAGCGTCCCGGGGGCGGCGATCCCTTGCGCCATCTGTCTTACTTGCCGACAACGCCGGATGCACCGAGCAATTACTTCTGGCATATGGATGGCCGCAACAAACGAAGCCTCGCGCTTGATCTCAAGACAGCAGACGGGATGGACATCCTCCATAAGCTCATCAGCGAGTGCGATGTTTATATTACCAATCAACCGTTTCCTGTGCGGCGGTCATTGGGGCTGTCCTATGAGGATATCAAACCTCTCAATCCCGGGATGATCTACGCGTCCCTGTCCGCCTACGGAGAAGACGGTCCTGACCGGGACGAGAAGGGGTTTGACCTCACGGCCTGGTGGGCTGGAAGCGGGCTCATGGATTTGATGCATGACCCCGATGGAGGCCCGACCTGGCCGCTGCCGGGCATGGGGGATCATCCAACCGCCGTCGCGCTCTACGCCGGTATTGTAACCGCCCTCCTCAAGAAGGAGCGCACAGGCGAAGGGTCCATGACCCATACCTCGCTGCTGGCAAATGGTGTGTGGTCGGCTGCGGCCGTAGGGCAGGGTGTTCTGGCTGGCGGCGATATGGCGGCATACCGGGAGCGCAACCGTATGCCGGGGCAGGGCGTACGGTTCTTCCGCACCCGGGACGGGCGCTGGTTGCAGTTTGATTTGAGCGGTCAGGGCGACGAGTTCGACAGGTTGTTTGGCGCGCTTGGTCTGGGCCATGTCCTGGAAGAGGCGCGGGCCGCAATGCGCGAGAATCGTCAGGGTGAGCCCGTCGACCTGGGCCGGATCATGCAGGAGACCTTGTTGAAGCGGACATCCGACGACTGGATCTATTCTTTCAAGGTCAACCGGATTGCTGTCGACCGGATCCCCTCGATAGAGGAAGCCATGGCCAATGAACAACTTGCCATCAACGGGATTGTTGTCAAACCGACCGATCCGGAGGTGGACGTGCCCTGGATACTCAATCATCCGGTCAAGGTGGCCGGTATCGACCAGGTCGGGCCGAAACGGGCACCCGATCCTGGCGAGCATTCCGCAGAGGTTCTGCGCGAGCTGGGGTTTGATGACGACAAGATCCTGCTGCTGCGGGAGCTCGGCGTCATTGAATAATCCCGGTTAACTGTCAGAAAACCGAATAACCGCCGTCGATGACGAAGCTGTCGCCGGTATGGTACCTGGAGGCGCGCGATGCCAGATAAACAGCGACGCCGCCAAATTCCTCCGGCTCGCCCCAGCGCCGACCGATCGGCACCCGGGAAATAACCTTCTTTGTAAAGACCTCGTAGTTCTGCGCACCTGCTGTCATATCCGTTGCGATCCATCCTGGCAAAATTGAATTCGCGGTAATGCCGTAGCGACCGAATTCAACGGCACATGATTTCATTGTCGAAACCACGGCGCCTTTGGACGCTGCATAGTGCTGGTTGTGAGCGGCGCCTTCAATGGCGGCAAGACTGGCGACGCCGACAAGTGAGCCACCGGGCTCTCCCGACTTCGAGCGGTCCACCATATAGCGCGCGGCTTCACGCAGGGTAAAGAGCATGCCTTCGATGTTGACAGCAAACAGCTTGCGCATTTGTTCACCGGTCATATTCAGAAAGGAATCCACGCCAAGTCCGATCCCCGCATTGGCGATGGCCTGGTCAATCCGGCCGAATTCCTCATGGGTCTCGGCCATGGCGGTATTGACGGCCTCTTCCTGGGAGACGTCGACCTTCTTTGCAGCAACACGGGTGCCATAGGCGCTTAATTTCTCAAGCGCAGCGGCATTCTTGTCTTCGTTGGTGCCCCAGATGACCACGTCGGCGCCAGCCTGAGCCAGCGCCTCTGCCATGCCAAGCCCGATGCCGCCGTTACCGCCGGTGACCACCGAGACTTTACCTGTCAGATCAAAGGGTGCGTATGCCATGGTGTTGTTCCACTTGTCTGATTTAGCTTGAAAGCTTTTCAATCAGGATAGCGGATCGACCTGAAAACCGCCAGCAACAGGTTTTCGCTGCGCGCTTGAGCCAGGATAAAACTCAATGGGATATTGATTCACGCGGCGATCCTGCCGCTGTATCAGCTTTCGGGGGGGAGGATTCTGAAGTTTGTCAGAAAAACTCGTAGACTCAACACAAACCATTCCCTGAATCGCGGTCAGGATTAATCTGCCCTGACGCCAATCATGTCGCCGGTGGCCGGCGAGAGGGTGAAGCCGGGGAACGCAAAGGTTCCCCGGTTCGAATTATTGGGTATTAGTCGAGAACCTGTATGTTTTCGGCGGCTTCCTTGCCGTCGCGGCCAGGGGTCAGATCATAGCTGACTTTCTGTCCATCATTCAGAGTTGCGATGCCCGAGCGCTCGAGAGCGGAGATGTGAACGAAAGCATCCTTGCCGCCGTCCTCAGGTTCGATGAAGCCGTAGCCCTTGGTCGCGTTGTACCATTTCACCGTACCGTTTGCCATAGTCGTATTCCTTCTAAAGTCATAGTTTGTGCGTGACAGCAGTATGCAATCACGCGGGTACGACGTTCACAATGTCAGGAAAGCAGCTTGGCAGATCGCGCGTTCGCGAGGATCGTTCAGAGTGCGCACAAGACGAATGTGCAACGTGGTAAGGCCTCATATAAACTGTTACCTAACAATGTCAAGACGCATCCAGGGTGCCCAGGCGTTGCCGCATGCACGGAACGGAGAGCCGAAAATCCTTGATTCTCGTTTTGTCTTTGCCATCATGTCGAGCTGCAGAAAGTCCCGAGGGAAATCTGCGGGGCCGACCGTCGGAACTGAGCCAACGAGGCATCTTGCAAAAACTTGTATATTATATGTTTAAAAGCAATGCATTGGCGAAGGAAGTTAACTTCCACAAAGCGTATCAAACGCTTAGGCCAAGTTGCAAATCTGAAAAATTCAATCCCAGGTATTATTTATTCGTGCATTGTTCAATCAAGTGACTTATTGTTTTTACATGGTCGCGACGAACTCTGGTCCTCTGGACGTTTCAGGAATGAATCTCAAACCCGTCAAATCCCTGGAGGATCTGGCGGGTGCTGTTTGTCGCGAGGTCTATGTCTACTGGGAAAAACTCAGGTCCTCAGGAAAGTTCGATGCTTTTGATTTGATCGATGTGCCGGATGTGATTCCCTACCTGGTGATTCTGGACCTTGAGGACGATGCGCCAACCTTCCGGTTTCGAATGTCAGGACAGGCCATTGTGGTGGCGTCTTCCGACCTGACCGGGCAACTTCTGGACAAGACCGGCAAGGTGGCACCTCTGACACTGAAGTTCTGTGAGGCCGTGGCGGAGACCATGGCTCCGGTATTTTCAAACGACAGGTTCGCCATCGAGTTTACGGGTCTGACAAGGCGGTTCAGTGAAAGCGTTGCTTTGCCTTTGCTTGACGGCAATGGAAAGTTGAGCCGTATTCTCCTGGTTCATTGCCCTGAAGTGTAGGGCCTCAACGGGGTGATTCCATCACCCTGCATCCGTATGATTCAAATCCCTTACAACTCGCAGTCAGACAGTTCTCCCGCGATGCCCCGGAATTTCAGCGATTGACCGCAGTCAATGCGAGTGTAGTCTGGTAAGGTGCTTTGGATTCGGTGTATGAGAAGCCTCTCAACAGAGGAGCGCGCATGAGATTTTGGAGTGTCATTGACGCCATTGGGCGCGTTGATTGCCATGGCGATCTGGTGCGTCTTGTCCGCCTTCGGCTGCTTGTTCTCTTTGCACTGATGATTGGCGGTTCCTCCACATTTGTGGTCGGCTATATGTTAATTACCGCCTCCGACACCGGCACTTCTCTGCAGATGTCTATAGTCATCGTCCTGCTCTTCTGGGCAATCCTTCCGATATTGTGGCTGAGCAAATCGATCAACAAAGCCAGCTGGTTTATGTTGATTGTGGGCACTAGCCCGTTGATATTGAGTGCTGCGTTGCGAGGCGGTGTAGATTCCCCGGCCACAGTGTATCTCGTCGTTGCCCCGGTCTTTGGCGGGCTCTTGTTGGGATATCGCGGCGCTGTCATCATGTCGATTTTTAACGGACTTGGGATTGTTGGTCTGATCGCGTTGAGCTACACCAACCTGGAATTTGTTGAGCCCTTTTCGCCCGATGTTGCGCGGATATACTATTCCTTCTCCTATGTGATTACTCTTGCAGTGCTCAGTGGAGCAACAATCTGTTTTGTGGTTCTGTCCGGTTACACCCGGCAGCAACTGGAGTTGGCCAGGCTGGCTGCCGAGACTTCCGATCGTGCCAAGAGTGAATTCCTTGCCACCATGAGCCATGAGATCCGCACACCTCTTAATGGCATCCTGGGGATGACAGAGATATTGGCCAACGGTGATCTGTCCGACAAACAGCGCGCAAGAATGGGAATCATCAGGGAGTCCGGCGAGGGTTTGCTGGCAATCATTAGCGATATTCTTGACGTATCGAAGCTCGACGCTGGTCAGGTTGAGCTTGAGAACCTGGTTTTCTCTCCGGAAAGCATCATTCGATCAACCCATGAAATTCTCAGATCCAAGATGGAGGAGAAAAATCTGACTTTTGTGGTTGATATTCACGAGGGTCTTGGAAAGATCAATGCTGATCCAACCCGAATAAGACAGGTTCTTATCAATTTGGTCGGCAATGCCACCAAGTTCACCAATGACGGATCAATCACAGTGTCCGCCGCCGTCGCTGAAAAATACGCCGACTACCAACTGGTCAGATTTGAGGTGCGAGACACCGGCATTGGTATTCCTGCCGAAGCACAGCACAGGCTGTTTCATGAATTTACACAGGCCGATAGTTCCACAGTCCGACAATATGGCGGGACCGGGCTCGGTTTGGCCATCTGTGATCGGTTGGCTTCCCTGATGGGCGGGGAGATCGGCGTTGAGAGTGAAGAGGGAGTGGGATCAATGTTCTGGTTCACGGTCAAGGCGGGGATGCCGCCGGAAGCGAGCATGGAAGCGACCAGGATTTAATGTCCCGGGCTTCAACTCGGGGACGCGCCATTATAAATTTCATCAAGAGTGTCCCAGGTCGATGACGTGTTGATGGCCTGGTTGGTTGCTGCGGCTTCGTCGATCATCATGACGGTGAGACCGGCCTCGATGGCTTCCTTCGTTGTTTGCCCGAACGTGCCTTTGCCCTCGACCCATGACACAACTGCCTTCGCCATTTCATCGTCAGCGCCATAGTGATTGCTGAAGCCACCCGGGAACCTTGTTTCTTGCGGCGCGTCGAAGGTAAAGTTTCCATGCGCCATGGCGGAGTTCGTCTCAAAGTCAGCGCGGATGAGAGTATCGCGGCAAGTCAACATGAGGCGGCGCTGACGCATCGCTGCGTGCGAGTTGAGAAGGAAGGTGGCCATGGTGCCGGACGGATATTTCAGGATCGCAACCTGTGCATCATGGATATCCTTGTCGGTCCCAAAGGCATCATCCGTCCCGGACCATCCCGCATCAATGATCTGGTAGTTGTCTTCTGTGTCAGGGGGGCGATTGCCGGGTTTGAACACGGCGTTTTTGCCAAAGCTGGCAATGGTTGCGGGCCGTCCGCGCGCCAGAAGATTGATCAGGTCAAGGTCATGGCACGCCTTGTCGAGAAGCAGCGAGCCGCCAAGGTCAGATCGACGGCGCCAGTTGCGCATGATGTAGGAGCCGTGCTCGGGATGGAGCAATTCGTTGGCCTCAATGGTTACGATCTGCTGATCTCGCGTTGTAGATGTGAGGTGTTTGACCAGAGGTGCAAAGCGCAGGACAAACCCGAACACCAGCCCACACTCAAAATCATCCGCCATGTCTCGCCGGGCAAGGTCAAGGGATTGCTCCCTGTTAAGAACGGCCGGTTTTTCGCAAAAGATCTTCGAGTTGAACCGACGCGCCGCGTCAAGGTGTTCAAGGTGGAGATGATTGGGCGAGCCGATCAGAACGAGATCAAGCGCGCCTGGCTCCATAGTCAACTCCAGATCATCGAAGATCCGCGCATCGGGGACCTTGAAATCACTGGCGATTTTCTCGAACAGATGTGTCGAGGGATCAGCGATAAAGGCGATCTCGACATCAACACATTTGGCGATGTTCCGGATGATGGTTTGCATTCTCTGTCCACATCCGATGATGCCAAGTCTCATGCGCCGCTTCTTTTCAGTCTCGCCATCTTCTTCAACAACATGTTTCGTTTTGTCACCGACAGGTGATCAAGATAGATACGGCCATCAAGATAATCCATCTCATGCTGGATCACAGTCGAAAGCAAACCGGTCGCCTCGTGGGTTCGGGATTGCCCGTCGGTATCAAGACACGTGACTTCGATTGATGCAGGGCGTCGGATTTTGGCCGCGATGCCGGGAAAACTCAGTGAAGCTTCCTCGAAAACATGAGTTTCCTTCGATGCCTGCGTGACAACGGGGTTGATCATCGCCAGCGGGCTCTTCTTGCCGTCTTCCTGGAGATCCACGACAATAATTCGTCTCAGAAGCCCCACCATATTGGCGCCAAGACCGAGGCCTTGCTCCCGGTAAAGCGTCTCGAACATGGCGGCGACTTGCGCGCGGGTTTCATCATCGACTGCTGCGACAGGCTCGGCGACCTGGCGAAAGACTGGATCGGGGGCAATAACAAGCGAGAGTGAAATCATAGTTGATAAGTATCAGACAGGGTGGGCTGGAGGGCAAGGGCATTGTCGATGGGTTTTGAGTCTCTTCGTGCGGTCATGCTACCCCAAAGCTCGACCCATTCCAATCTGATGTTCACATCTTGACCGCGGGCGCGGAGGGGATAGGCTTCTCATTGACCAGATCATCAGGAGGGTTTAATGAGCTACGAAACTGTCAAATACTCTGTTGCAGGCCGCATCGCCACCATCAGTCTCAACCGCCCGGACAAGTTCAACAATATTCGTCCCCCCATGCCGGACGATATTCATGAGGCGCTGGGTGAAGCCAACCATGATCCCGAAGTTCGCGTCATCATACTGCAGGGCGAGGGGGACAGCTTTTGCGCCGGGTTCGACTTTTCCGATGGTCTTGAACAATACGGCGCCTGGGGGATAGGCAGTAGCGACAATGTGTTTGAAGGCGGGGACAAACACTGGAACCCCGGGGCTGATTTCATGACAACCACCAGCCCGTTTCATGGACCCGTCCCGAGATTTATGAGTATCTGGCGCAGCCCCAAGCCTGTGATCACAAAAATTCATGGCTGGTGTGTCGGTGGCGGCTCCGAGATGGGGCTGCTCGGCGATATCGTCATAGCCTCGGAGGATGCACAGATCGGCACGCCCTATTCACGGGTCTGGGGGTGCCATCTTACCGGCATGTGGATCTACCGCCTCGGCCTAACGCGCGCCAAGGAGTATGCGCTGACCGGCAAGTCCCTTTCCGGCAAGGAGGCCGCCGAGATCGGTTTGATCAATCACGCGGTTACTCTGGAGGAACTCGACGACTACGTCCAGGCCTATGCGGAAAAGATGGCCGGAATTCCGGTGACGCAGCTCGCCGCCATGAAGCTTATCGTCAATCAAGCGTTCGATAACATGGGGCTGCAGACAACCCAGACCATGGGTGTGATGATGGACGGCATGATGCGCAACACGCCGGAGGGCAGGGAGTTTATCCGCAAAGCGAAAGCCGAAGGCGTCGGCGCCGTTATCGCTGACCGCGATGGTCCGTTTGAAGACTATAGCCAGGGCGGCAAGGACAACAAGCCGAGGCGCAAAAGCGAGCTGTAGGTTCTGCGGTGTTCTTTGGAGCCGTCTCTTTCCGAAAGGAAGTCATCCTCGGGCACCCGAAGGGTGAGCCGGGGATCTTCTCTCTGGTCATTCATTCTCCTGCCAGAAGATCCCCGGCCTCGACCTATCGGTCGAGCCGAGGATGACAGAATCTGTATCAAGAATTAGCTATGCTCAACTCCCCGTAAAATCCGGCTCGCGGCGTTCCATGAAGCTCTTGATGCCTTCCTGGAAATCGTTCGATTTCATCAGCATCACGAGTTGTAGCAGCACATGGTGTGTGTGACTGGAGAAGTCTTCAGTCAAACCGTGGCGGAACAGTCGCTTCATGGCATTGAGGGCAAGCGGCGCATTTGATGCAATCTCTTCGGCCATAGCCATGGTCTGTTCTTCAAAGGTATTTGCGTCGAAGATCTGATTAACGAGGCCCATCTCTTTGGATTCTTCCGGGCTCATCGTCCTGCCGATGAAGGATATTTCACACGCCTTGGCCCAGCCGACGAGGCGCGGCAGATACCAGGTGCCGCCGCTTTCAGGCACGATGCCGCGTTTGGCAAAACCGGGAGCCAGCTTGGCCGTGCTGCTCATGACGCGAATGTCGGCGCCTAGCGCAAGGTCCATACCGTAGCCAGCCGCCGCGCCATTGATGGCGCAAATGACCGGCGTGTCCATTTCGTGCAGGGTGACAGTGACGATGTCCCGGGTGTTCATATGGACCGCGCCGCCTCCTGGCGCCAACGCGCCTTCGCCGCCAATGCCCTTGCCCTCGGCTGCCTGTTTCAGGTCCATCCCTGAACAAAAGCCCTTGCCCGCGCCGGTGATGATAACAACACGCACATTGATATCGTTGTCGGCCTCCTTGAGCGCGGTGTTCATTTCGTGAAGCATCAGGCCTGTAATGGCATTCAGTCGGTCCGGTCGATTAAGCCGGATCGTACGGACAAATCCTTTGTTCTCGATAAGTATTTCTTCCGCCATGGTCTTCTCCCTTGTTTTTGATTATTTGCCAAAGCCTGGCCTGAAAAAGCTGAAATGGAAAGGCTGAAATACTCGAGCGTCTCCGCCCGGCCGTTTTTGTGCTACCATGGCAGATCCAACGCAGATCGGGAGCACGCCATGATCCGAATGTTTGTAGAGGTTTTTAGTTCAGTTTTGGGTCTGGCCCTAGGTGCCGTGGTTGTGTTTACGGCAGCAAAGGCGGGTCTGTGGGGCCTTCATACCTGGGGCTTTTGGGGCGGCATTGTGGCCTTTCCGGTCGTTTTACTCAGCGGTACCGGATTGCTATATCTGTGGCTTGGGGGCGGGAAGGATGAGGGAGACGCTTGATGAGGAGCCACGCGGTCGCTATAAGCCGCAGCTGTATAGTCAAAGCTCATTTGTGAAACTCCCATGTCTGATATCCTCGTCGCAGCACTCTACAAATTTGTCACCTTGCCTGATTTTGAGAATCTGCAGGCGCCACTCCTCGAAACCTGTAACGCCGGCGGCGTGAAGGGCACCTTGTTGCTCGCGTCAGAGGGGATCAATGGAACGATTGCCGGTCCCCGCGCAGGCGTGCGCACCGTGCTGGATTTTCTTGGCACCGACCCCAGGTTCGAAGGCATGTCGTGCAAGGAAAGCCATGCGGAGACGATGCCCTTCCGCCGCATGAAAGTGCGGCTCAAGAAGGAGATCGTCACCATGGGTGTGCCGGGCACGGACCCCAACAAGATCGTCGGCACCTATGTAAAACCCGAGGACTGGAACGCGCTTATCTCAGCGCCCGATGTGGTTGTTATTGATACGCGTAATGACTATGAGGTGGGTATCGGATCCTTCGAAGGGGCGATCAACCCAAAAACGGAAACCTTCCGGGAGTTTCCGGCCTGGGTCGAGCAGGCGACAGCCCTGCAGAATAAGCCGAAGGTGGCGATGTATTGCACCGGGGGTATCCGTTGTGAAAAATCAACGGCCTATCTCAAGGAGCTTGGCTACGATGATGTCTATCACCTCGAGGGCGGCATCCTGAAATATCTCGAAACCGTGCCTGAGGCAGAAAGCCTGTGGCGCGGCGAATGTTTTGTGTTCGACGCCCGCGTCTCCGTCGGCCACGGCCTGGAGCTCGGGCACTATGACCAGTGTTATGCTTGTCGCCGCCCGATCGATTCTGAGGACATGGCCTCACCGGATTATGTGAAGGGTGTCAGCTGTCCCAAATGTATAGGGGAAATGTCAGACGACCAGCGCAGCAGCTTCGCCGAGCGCCAAAAGCAGATCGATCTTTCCAAAGCGCGAGGCGAAAAACATATCGCAGCAGAGTATGATCGGGACAGCAGGCCAGCGCGTGAGACCGATCCCGCATGACAGAAACGGTCCTGCCTATCCTCTATTCCTTTCGTCGCTGCCCCTATGCCATGCGCGCGCGCATGGGGTTGCGGGCGGCTGGTCAGCTGTGTGAGCTTCGTGAGGTCGTGCTGCGCGACAAGCCCGGGGAGATGATCGAAGCCTCACCCAAGGCGACAGTTCCCGTTCTTGTGTTGCCCGATGGCGAAGTCATTGATGAGAGCTTCGACATTATGATGTGGGCGCTGAGGCAGCATGATCCGGATAACTGGCTTGCGCCGAAAGAGGGCATGCTTGCCGACATGATCGAATTGATTGAGCAATGCGAAGCAGAGTTCAAACCACACTTGGATCGCTACAAATACACCAATCGTTATGAAGAGGCCGATCCGGCCACTCATCGCCGCGAAGCCGAAAAGTTCCTGGCTGTGCTGGAGTATAGACTGGTCAGTTCTGCGTTCCTGTTTGGCAACAGAAAAGCGCTGGCGGATTTTGCCATTGCGCCCTTCATCAGACAGTTCGCCAACACAGACAAAGCCTGGTTCGACGCCAGTCCCTATCCCAAACTTCAGGTCTGGCTTGAGGATTTTCTGTCGTCAGATATTTTCGCTGCGGTGATGACCAAATACCCGCAGTGGCAGCCAGGCGACGACCCGGTGATGTTTCCTCTGGGTGAAGTTCATCAAGAATTGTGACAGCAGAACTTGCGCCGCGTCATTCAAATGGTCATGCTTCCCCGGAACCATCACAAAGTCTGGAGAAACCCATGTCGACCAAAATGAGTGTTGAGGAGCGTGACGCCTTTTTGGCTGCTGCGCGCATTGGTGTTTTGAGTATAGCCGACGAGGGGCGCGGTCCACTGTCGGCGCCAGTCTGGTACGGCTATGAGCCAGGTGGGGAGGTCTGGATTTTGACCGGGCAACTTTCGATGAAGGGCAAGGCCCTTGAGAAGGTGGACCGCATCAGCCTTTGCGTTCAAACCGAAGACCCGCCTTATAAATATGTCAGCATTGAGGGTCCGATTGTTGCCCGTGAAGCCCCGGATCCGGAAAAACATTCCCGCTTTCTGGCGCAGCGGTATCTTGGTGAGAAGATGGGCAATGCCTATGTCGCCGCCAATGAGGGAAGCGCCTCTTCCGTGCTCTTTCGTATCAAGCCGGAGCGCTGGTTGACGGTGGATTACTCGAAGATGAATTTGGGCTAAACCGCTTGTCCCGCAGCGAACCCGGACGCCCAGGCCCACTGGAAATTAAAGCCGCCCAGGTGTCCGGTCACGTCTACCGCTTCGCCGATAAAATAAAGGCCGGATACGGATCGTACCTCCATGGTCTTTGAGGAAAGCTCCTTGGTATCGACGCCTCCGACTGTGACTTCTGCGGTGCGATAACCTTCGCTGCCCTGTGGTTTGAGGCACCAGCGATTGATCCGTTCGGCGACGGCTTCAAGGGTCTTGTCAGTCATATCTGCCAGGCGTTCGGGGTCCTGAAACTCTTTACCAATCAGGCCGGCGAGGCGTTGTGGCAGAAATTCCGAAAGGGTAACCCGCAGGGTCTGGCGGGGCTGGTCGCGCTTGGCCTGGAGGAGTAGCGGCGCAAGGTCAAAATCGGGCGCAAGATCAATCATGATCTCGTCGCCCTCTCGCCAGTAGGATGAAATTTGCAGGATCGCCGGGCCGCTGAGGCCGCGGTGGGTAAACAGGAGCGCCTCCCGGAACCTGATCTTGCCACAGGTCACCTGAACACCGACAGCGACACCGGTCAGCCCGCCAAGCGAGGCCTTCATGTCGTCGGAAAAGGTCAGGGGGACAAGACCCGGACGCGGCGGTACGATCTTCAATCCAAATTGTGTCGCGATCTCATAGGCAAAGCCCGATGCCCCCATTTTGGGAATGGAGCGCCCGCCCGTCGCGATGACAAGGCTGCCAGCGGCGAGTTGTTCGCGGCCTGTATCAACAACAAATCCATCCTCATCGTGAGAAACCGAGTGAACCGAGGTCTCGGTCTTAAGATTGGCTGACGCATCGCGGACACCGCTCAGCAACATTTGTATAATCTCATCTGAACTGTTGTCACAGAAGAGTTGCCCCAGCGTCTTCTCGTGCCATGCAATCCCGGCCTCATCGACGCGGTCGATAAAGTCCTGCGGCGTAAACCGTTTTAAGGCTGAAATACAAAACCGTGGATTGTCGGAGAGGAAGTCTTCCGGTCCGGCGTGAATATTGGTAAAATTACAGCGCCCGCCACCGGAAATCCGAATTTTATCGGCAGGTTTTTTGGCATGGTCGAGAAGGAGGACACGGCGTCCGCGCTTGCCAGCTTCAATGGCGCACATCAGACCGGCGGCGCCGGCCCCGACAATGATCACGTCATAGTGTGACATGAGGTGTCACTTGAGGCGTTTGCAGCATCAGATATCCAGATCCCCGGCGAATTTGGCATTTTCCTGAATATAGGCAAAGCGTAGCTCCGCCTTCTTGCCCATCAGCGTTTCAACGAGCGAAGCGGTCTCCGCGATATCATCTTCGTTGTCCGGCAGTTCGACCTTCAAGAGAGTGCGTGTCTTTGGAGCCATGGTCGTGACCTTGAGCTGCGCCGGCATCATTTCACCCAGCCCCTTGAACCGGCTCATCTCGACCTTGCCGCGACCGGTGAGTTCGTTCTTGATGATCTCGGCGCGGTGGTCGTCGTCCCGCGCATAGGCCGTTTTCGATCCCTGGCTGAGACGGTAGAGCGGCGGGATCGCAAGATAGAGATGACCGTCGCGAATAAGGCCCTTCATTTCCTGATAGAAGAAGGTGATCAGCAGCGCAGCAATATGCGCGCCGTCGACATCCGCATCGGTCATGATGATGACCCGCTCATAGCGCAGATCATCCTCGCGGTATTGATCGCGCAGCCCGCAACCGAGCGCCTGAATGATATCGGAAATTTCCTGATTGGCCTTTATCTTGGCAGAACCGGCCGAGGCAACATTGAGGATCTTGCCGCGCAGGGGAAGGATGGCTTGCGTCTTCCTGTTGCGCGCTTGCTTCGCCGAGCCACCAGCCGAGTCGCCTTCGACGAGGAAAATCTCTGTATCGTCGTTGGACCGGGACGAGCAGTCAGCCAGTTTGCCGGGCAGGCGAAGCTTGCGAACCGCACCCTGGCGGGCGACCTCCTTTTCCTGGCGCCGCTTCAGCCGTTCGTCGGACCGGTCGATTGCCCAGTCCATCAGCTTTTGTGCTTGTCCGGGCGAATTGGTCAGCCAGTGGTCAAAGTGATCGCGCACAGCATTTTCAACCAGCCGCGCTGCTTCTGCCGTGGAAAGTCTCTCCTTGGTCTGACCCTGAAACTCCGGCTCTCGAATGAAGACCGACAGGAGCGCGCCGGCAGTTCCCATGACGTCGTCGGCGGTAATCTGCGCGGCTTTCTTCGTACCGGTGAGCTCGCCGTAACCCTTCAGCCCCTTGACCAGAGCGGAGCGAAACCCTGACTCGTGCGTGCCGCCCTCGGTCGTCGGGATGGTATTGCAATAAGAGTGGAAGAACCCGTCGGCGTTACCGATCCAGGACACTGCCCATTCTACAGCGCCGTGGCCTTTGGTTTTCTCGGTCCGACCGGTGAAGGCGGTGTCGGTCACAGTGGTCAGCCCGTCAATCGAGGCACTGAGGAAATCACTGAGCCCACCGGGAAAGTGGAGAACGTCCTTTTCCGGTGTTGTCTTGTCCTTTTCGCCGATGAGCGATTTGGGGCACTTCCATTTGATAGAGACACCGCCAAACAGATAGGCTTTTGAGCGGGACATGCGGTAGAGGCGGGCCGGTTTGAAATCCACCTGGGATCCAAAGATCTCCGCATCCGGGAGAAAGGTCACTTTCGTGCCGCGCCGGTTCGGGGCATCGCCAATGGCCTTGAGTTTGGTTTTTGCAAGCCCGCGAGAAAAGGTCTGGCTGTGGAGTTTCTTGTTTCTTGCGACTTCGACCACCAGGGTTTCCGAAAGCGCATTGACAACCGAGATCCCGACACCGTGAAGACCGCCGGATGTTTCATAAGCCTCGCCGCCGAATTTGCCGCCCGCATGGAGCGTCGTCATGATGACTTCGAGGGCCGACTTGTTCTTGAATTTCGGGTGAGGGTCTATGGGAATGCCGCGGCCATTATCGGTCACCGATAGACTGCCGTCTTCATTGAGTTCAACCTCAATTCGCGTGGCAAACCCGGCCACCACTTCGTCCATGGCATTGTCGAGCACTTCGGCAAAGAGGTGATGGAGGGCCCGCTCATCGGTGCCGCCGATATACATGCCGGGCCGGCGCCGCACCGGTTCGAGGCCTTCGAGGACCTCAATGTCTTTCGCACTGTACGCTGCTTCACTTGCGCGGGAGGCTCCGTCAAAGAGATCCTGCGATTTTTTACTGGCGCGGGCCATAGCACTCCCGATTGGTCAAGGCTTTGAATTCAAATGAAAAACTCGCACCGTGGCGACACGGCTGCGACTCACCGGGCAACCTATCACTTTTGGCAAGGTCGGTTAAGTCAAAGTCTGGATCTGCAAGTCCATACCCACGCCGGGGCTTTGTCTCAACCCAGGACTGTGCCATGTTTCCTTTTTGTTGATCACCCCGGAGACTGTCATGCCCAATTCCATATCTTTGCCGCTTACGTTGCCTTGCGGTGCCACATTGCCAAACCGCATCGTCAAGGCCGCGATGACAGAAGGTCTGGCGGACCCGAAGAACGCGGCGACGCCGGCCCATGCGCTGCTTTACAAGCGCTGGGCGAAGGGTGGCTCCGGGGTTCTTCTGACCGGCAATGTCCAGGTTCATCCGGATTATCTCGAGCGGCCCGGCAACATCGTTATCGCTGGTCCACAGAGCGAGGAGCAACTGGCGGGCTTGCGCGCAATGGCCTCCGCCGCGACAGACAATGGCGCTCACATCTGGATGCAGATCTCCCACGCCGGTCGCCAGACGCCGGCCGCTGTAACAAAGGAGCCGGTCGCGCCTTCGGCCATCGCCGTCGCCATGCCCGGCGGCCAATTCGGCGTGCCGCGCGCGCTCGAGGGAAGCGAGATTCTCGACACAATCGAGCGGTTTGCCTTTGTCGCCTCTATTGCGAAGGAAACAGGCTTCTCGGGCGTCCAGATCCACGCGGCGCACGGCTATCTCCTCTCGGAATTCCTGTCGCCTCGGGTCAACCAGCGCGCCGACCAATGGGGTGGATCGCTGGAAAATCGCGCGCGATTTCTTCTCGGAGTTGTCCTTGCTGCTCGAGCAAAGGTCGGACCGGGGTTTCCGATTTCCGTGAAGCTCAATTCGTCCGACTTCCAAAAGGGTGGCTTTTCATTTGACGAATGTCTTCAAGTCGTCGGGTGGCTTGAGGAGGCGGGCGTCGATGTGCTCGAAATATCAGGCGGTAATTATGAACAGCCCAGCATGATGGGTTCTGAAGGCCTTGAGCCGGTCTTTGACGAAGCGATGCGCGAAAGCACCCGCGCCCGCGAGGCCTACTTTATGGATTATGCGGAGCGCATTCGAAAGGTTGCGAAAATCCCTTTGATGGTGACCGGCGGTTTTCGCTCCGTGAAGGCAATGGATGACGCCATTGAGCGGGACAATATTGATCTCATTGGTATCGCAAGGCCGCTTTGCGCCGATCCGGACGCCTCGGCCAGGATCCTTTCGGGCGAGCTTTCGGAAATGCGCAAATGGGAAGACAGCCTGCGCCTCGGACCGGGGTTCCTGGGTCCAAACTCCCGCATCAACATGATCAAGGCGATGAACGGCTGGGCGGCCCAAAGCTGGTTCTGCGTCCAGATCCTCCGCATGGGCAGAGGCGAGGATCCCGACAGGAAAATGAGCGCCTTCAAGGCCATGCGGCTTTACATGAAGAATGAAAAAGAAACCGCGGAACGCCTGTCTCGATAGTCAGGGATTAAACGTCAGGCAACCGTCTTGAACGCATCGGGAACCAGCACGGGATGGGGTGGTGGAAAGTGAATGTAGGTCGAGATCAGCGCGTGCATAAGATCGTCGGCGGAAGGCTCCTCAGCGCCAAGGGCGCCGCGATCACGCAGGTCTTTGGCCAGGGTTTCAAGAATGAACGGCAGCGCCAGATCATCTGATTTGTCACGCCACATCCGTTGTTCGGTTTCATCGCGGAAGCAATAGGCCTTCCAGGAAACTGACAGACGCATGTCCTGCCAGTCATAGCTCTCCATTTTAATATCACCATCTGTCAGCCGCCATTGACCTTTACCCTCCGGCACAATCTTCATGCTGCGCTTCAGCACGGGTAGGGGCCTGCCACGTTCCTGCATCCGGCCGACACCGTGAAATACGCTGTCTGTATCGATGATGACGGCAGTGTTCGCCTTGATTTCGTGCACCACGGCCTCACCGTCAGCCCCATCGGGGTAAAACACAAAGGCACCGCCGTCGGCATCGTGATACCAGGAAACGCAGGTCGCAATCGGCATGTGCCAGTCTTCAAACAGACCGGAGTGCTTCATCACAACAAGCAGCCATTGCGGCAGGACTTTTCGATTGGCGCCGCGAAACTCGGGAACATCAGTATGGCAAGCCAGCTCCTGGCCCGGCAAAAAGAGATTGGCAAAGACAATCGCCGGCTCAATGACGGCCCGCCCATGAATGGCTTTGGCCGCTTCAATCATACCCTCATGGTGGACAAAGGGTTCAATGCCCGGCGCGTAGATCTCGTCACCATAGGCATAGGTCTCGCGGAAGTAGTTTGTCCGGCTGGCAATGAGCCTGTAGTCGCGTTCCGCATCCGGCACGTGGGCGTGGGCCGCCATGTAGTTCAGAACCGCATCGTACCTCTGTGGCTTGCTCTCGCCAATGCCCCGGTTAAGACCTTCCTGGGAATACATGCCATGAGCGCCGAAAGCCTCGGCCAGCTTTTTGACTCCGTCGGCCTCATCTTCCAGGAACAGCGGGTCAAACAGCGTGTATTCGGTCATGTCTCGTTCTCCTTGCCAATGTAGGCGAGAACGATAACAGGTATCAATCGATATTGAAAACCCTGGAAAGCGCAGCTTTTACCTGAACGTCCGCTTTACCGAGACCCCGATGCCGGTATCCGGATTATTATCCGTAAGCCCGAAGTTGCTATAGAAAGTCGTGGACCAGTCTTCGGCAGTTTTGACCGTGACATAGGCCAGAATATCCGCAGGGTCATCCGAGGTTCCGGTAGCAGATTCACGGAAACTGTAGATTACACCAGCGCTGTTTTTGGAGGAATACTTCCACGACCCTCCAATGGAGCCGAGGTAGCCATCCTGTAGCACATAGGTATCGGGTTGTCCGCGCCAGCGATACCCGGCGTCACCAAAAATCATCAATCTCCCGAAGGACTGAAAGACCGATACCATGGCAGTGCTGTCTACCTCGCCGGTTCCCAGTCCCTTGGCATCATCAGCTGTCGGAGCTTTAATCTTGCCAGTCAACTCCAGAAACGGCCCGTTTTCGATCCACGGGTAGATGAGAT